>NZ_JBTNEH010000036.1:0-34516 GCF_054512775.1 Alicycliphilus sp. T452 | reverse complement strand
CGCCACGAATCGCAGATTTGAAAGTGAACAGGAAAGTCAATGAAATCAACGATCTACCAACACCACCTCCGCGCCAGTGCTAGCTTTTCGTACCGTCACTTATTGCACTGAAAACGAGGAGACCCCGATAGCAGATTCTTTAGTATTCGTACCTGTACGAATACTTCAATGCGAGCGCGCCAGCAAAGGTACAGGCCGGCGACGGCGCACGATGGCCGGCCTTTCTCGGCGAGAAACAGGTAGGCCTCGCAGCTGTTGCATTACACCTCTATAGGTGTATTAAATACACTCCTAGAGGTTGATTGCGGGCCCTCGCCGTCCTACAATGCAGACTTACAAAAAAGAGATCGTCAGTTAGTCCGAACATCCAAATCAACAGGAGTGAGAGCATGAAAATTCTGGTGACCGCTAACCAGAAAGGTGGCGTTGGCAAGAGCACGCTGACCGCGCACCTGGCCTATGCCGCGCACGAAGACGGCAAGCGCGTGCTGATGGTGGACATGGACCGGCAGGGAAGCCTGTCCATGACGTTCCCCAGCACGGGCGGCCACGGCATCGTGGCTTCGCAGCTGTACCTGCCTGCCCTGCCCGCCGATGCCGCGATCGAGATGGTGGACGAGGGCCTGGGCATCGTGCGCGCCGATGCCGCGCTGCTGGAGGTGGACCGTGCGGAAAACAGCGTGGTCAAGCGCCCGCGCGCGGCCCTGCAGCAATTCGCCGACCAGTTCGACCTGTGCCTGATCGACACGCCGCCGCTGCTGGGCATGCGACTGCTGGCGTCTCTGGCGGCCGCCGACTATGTGGTGACGCCGCTGTCCATCGGCGTGTACGAACTGGCCGGGCTGGGCGACCTCATGCAGACCATGCAGGCGCTGCGCCAGAAGGGCGTCAACCAGCACGCCAAGCACATCGGCTTTTTGCCGGTGAACACCAACACGCGCAGCACTGCCGAGCGCGACGGCCTGGCCATGCTGCGCCAGCGCTACGGCGATGCGGTGCTGATCGAGGCCACCCTGCCCTCGCGGGCGGCCGTGAAGAAGGCGGTGGCGGCGCGCAAGCCGGTGTGGCACTCCACTCAAGGCGGCGGGCACCTGGCGGCGGGCAAGGAATGGCGGGCGGCGTGCCGGCTGATCCTCAAGCGGGTGAAGTGAGGGGGAGACAGAGCATGAGCAAGAAATCCACCAAACCCGCCGGTGCGAACATCTTCGCCGGCGCCATCGAAGGGCTGGGCGATTCGGTCTCCGCCTTTTTCACGGACGACGAAGCCCAGCAGTTTCCGGTTGCGCTGGATTTGATCGACATGCGGCCGCAGATCCGCACCGAACTGGAGGACGAGGACAACCCCCTGCCGGAACTGGCGGCCAGCATCAAGGCAGTCGGCGTCATCAGTCCGATTTTTCTGCGAAGGAAGGGCGAGCGGTATGAGTTGATCGCCGGCGAGCGGCGCGTGCGGGCGGCGCAAATGGCCGGCCTGGATGCCATCCCGGCGATGGTGCGCGATCTGACCGACCAGCAGGCCGAGGACATCCAGGCGGCCGAGAACATCCAGCGCAAGAACCTGACCAACATGGAGCTTGCACGCCGCCTGCAGAAGGATCTGGAGCAGCTGGGCAGCATCGACGCCGTGATGGCCAAGCGCAACAAGAGCCGTTCCTGGGTGTCCAAGATTCTGTCGCTTAACAAGCTGCCCGAGCAGACCCAGCGGCTGGTGACCGAGGGCGTGACCGCCGACCTGGCCATCATCAGCGACGTGCGCCAGATCGAAGCACGCGATCCCTTCGTGGCCAAGGAACTGGTGGACGACCTGAAGAGGAACTTCGGCAAGGGCGACTCGCGGGAGAAGGTGCAGCGGGTGCGCGCCAGGATCAAGCCGGCCGCGAACAAGGCCAAGGCCGCCAGGCACGACTTGGGCGAACTCTATGCGCAGGCCAGGACGGGCGATGCCAAGGCCATCGCCGCCGCGCTCACCCCCGAGCAGAAGAAGGCGTGCGAGGAGTTGCGCGAATACTTCGAGCAGGGCTGCAATGCCGCCAAGGCCGGGCGGGCGGTCTTCGAAGGCTTCGACAGCCGCGTGTTCGGCACCGCCGGCGCCGGCGCGCTGCGGCTGGCCGCTTTCCTGCGCGGGGTGGACGCGGGCCAGTCGGGCCGCTTCCAGCTCGCCGAAATCCTGCGTCTGGTGCAGTCGGCATGAAGCTGGGACCGCTCGACCCCGGTGAGTTCGCGGCGCTGCACTTGATCGCAGTGCGCATCGGCCGCCTGAGCGAGGCGCGCATCGCGGCCGCGCGGCTGGTGATTCAGGAAGGCAAGACCTACAAGTATGCCGCCGAACTGCACCACGTCACGGCGCAGGCGGTGTGGAACACTGTCGCCAGAATGAACGCGCTGCTCTCGGCGTACCGCGAGGCCAAGACGCTGGAGGCGGCGGAGGCCGGGACAAGACCAAAGCGGGGCCAGCCACGGCCGCGCACAGCACAAAAAAAAACCGGCGCTCCATGAAGAGCGCCGGGCAAACAGTTAGTCCGCAACAGGAATGTTGCAAGGGGATTTTATGACGAAGAAGGATCTCCCGGGGAGCGCGCACGACGCCTCGAACACCCGGCCGCCGCGCGGCGCCGGGGCCAATCCGGCGCCCGAGCAGGACGGCAGGCCGCTGTCGCTCGACTACCGCGCCAGCACGCCGATGCCCAAGTGGGTTCACGACGTGATTGACGAGTCCTTTGCGATCGAGACCGAGGAAGCGAAGAAGGCCGGCGCGCTGGGCTTCATGGCGCGCGCGCTGGTGAACGCGACCCTGCCGTACAAGGACCCCAAGAGCCCGATCTTCGAGCGCCGCAACGGCCACTATGTGCTACGCATGATGGGCGGCAACGACAACGGTCTGCCCTACGGCGTCTACCCGCGCCTGCTGATGAGTTGGATCACCACCGAGGCGGTGCGCACCGGTTCGCCGGAGCTTGAATTGGGCGAGAGCCTGAGTTCGTTCCTGCGCAACGTGCTCGGCATCCAGCGGGGCGGCGGCAAGCGCGGCGCCAACGCGCGCGTTTCCGAGCAGATGGAGCGACTGTTCTCGACGCTCATCACGGCCACGTACACCGGCGACCGCGGGCGCTCGTTCAACCTGCGCAACGTGCTGATCGTGGACGAGGCGTCCATGGACAGGGAGACGGCCCAGCTGCTGGACGAAGCCGCCGGCGATGTGGCCATCGCGCCGGCCGCCGATGCCAGGGATGGGGATGGGGATGGGGATGGAGACGATCGGGACGATGAGGACGACAACCGCCTGTGGACGCCGCAGAGCCGCGAGATGGCCGGGCGCTGGCGCTCCCGTGTCGTGCTCAGCGCGCGCTTCTTCGCGGAAATCATCGAGCGGCCGGTGCCGATCGACCTGCGCGCTTACCGCGCGCTGCGCGGCTCACCGGTGGCCATGGACCTCTACACGTGGATGACGTACCGCATGAGCTACATCGAGCGCTCCACCCGGCCGGTGCCGTGGGAGGCGTTGATGCTGCAGTTCGGCTCCAACTACGCGGTGGACCCGAAGGACCCCAGCCGGGCGGTGCGCGAGTTCCGCAACAAGAGCTTCAAACCGGCGCTGAACGTTGTGCGCGAGATCTACCCCGAGGCCAGGTTCGACGTGACAGAACGCGGCCTGATCCTGCACCCGTCCAAGCCGCACGTGCCGCAGATCAAGGGCCAGGGCGACCTGTTCTGAACGCTCGTCGCTCGTCGTGCTCGGGCCTTTCGCATGGTGCGATCTACTCTCGGCGCCGGCCCGTGCGCGGTGCGATCTACTCTCGCCGTCAGGCCGTCAGGCCGTCCGAAGGCCACCCCATCCCCTGTAACCAACGGTGCGATCTACTCTCGCTGCTGTGGATAAGTCGGTGGAGAACATCAAGATGTGCGTGCGATCTACTCTCGGTAACATCTTCAATTGGATCAAGGGCTTAGCGGGTTATTCGTGCGATCTACTCTCGCAAGGTGTGCGATCTACTCTCGCTCGGGAGCCCTCGAAGCACGCATAAACCATTGATTTTCAACAGGAAAATGGGTTATCCACAGACGCCCCCTGTATTTCTTTTCCTTATATTTCTTTATTTAACCTGTAGTAGAAGGCCGCGTTTGTGTACAGGCCGCGCCACGTAGGGACACCGCCTCTTGGGGGCTACGCCCCCGCCGGCTCGCTCCGGCCGCAAGCGGCCTACGCCCCGGCCGCCTTCGGCGTCCTTCCCACCCGGCATCCCCCAGGGCTAACGCCCTCGCGCTGCGCGCTCACCCAATCCAGGCCCCCCCAAGGGGGCCGAACAAAGACAGCCCCCCGACAAGCCACGCCCTGATCAAGCCACAACTGTGAATTCAAACGCTGAACTGCTTATCAGGACGCGGGGCAAGTTGCGTGCCAGCCAGCGGCGTGCCCCGCGCTCAGACGTCTGTGGTGTGCGTAGGCTGCGGGAACCCTCAGTGACGACCAACAAGGCCGCGCCCCAAGGAGACTGCGGGCGCGGATAAGCGCTGCGCCCTATGGGCTGGGCACGTGCGCGTTCAGGCGGTGACATGGGCTTCGCCCATACCCAATACCGCCAGGTGCAAGCACCTGGCCAAGCGGGTGCGGTTTCTCGGGGAGAAAAGAAGGCCGCTCGATGGCGGCCGAATCGGCGCTCCGTTTGGGGAGGAGGGAGGGAGGAGAAGGAGCGCCGGATCGCATGATATCCACGCGGTTGCCTGGAATCGGCATTTCTGTATCGTTGAACAAAACATATAATCTGCCTATGTTTTGTTAAACATGAGGTTTGCCGTGAAAGCGCTTTTCCTTGCCGCCGCCGCGGGCTGGCTCGCCGCGTGTACCTCGCCCGGCCCGGCGCTGGAGGCCGCCCGGCCGACCGTTCGCCATCAGTATGTCATCGACGTGCAGCCCAATATCGCGTTGCACCGCGCCTACAACGACGACGGGCACACCTACCTCGAATTCCTTGATGCTAGGCGCATGAATCCGGTAGTCACCACCGTCGATGGCACGGCCCTACCCTACGCCTGGACCGACCGGCTACTGGTCTTGGAAGGGGTCTACGACAACCTCACCGTGACGACGCCGCATGGCGTGGCGCACGTCTACGCCAGGATGCCGGCGCCGCCGGCGCGCGTGGCCGCGCCGGTGCCGGCGCGTGCGCTGGAGTATGGCGCTCCGGTGCCTGCGGTGCGCCCGCCGGCGCCCGACAACTACGGCGACGCGGCCGAGTTGCCGGCCCGGGGCGACGCGACGACGCCAGATCGCATCAGCGTGGTCCTCAACGGCAGTTTCTCGGAGTCGCTGGGCGAAGGGCGAGCCAGCCAGCTGGTGGCCGCATCGCGCGAGGCCAGCCGCGTCACCATCGGCGCGGCCGTGGCCCGGGGCGGCCACCTGGCCGAGGCCCGGGCCTACTCACGCATCGCCGAGGCGCGCCAGTTCCTGATCGACAACGGCGTGCCAGCCGAGCGGATTCGCACCACCCGGGCGGTGGTCGGCGGCGCCCGGGACAGCCAAGTCGATTTCGTGATCGCGTACTGAGGGCGGGTGGCATGATCGGCGCGAGAAAAGTCGTCCGCCGGGCGTTTGGGCTGATGGTGCCGCGCACGTCGCAGAAGATGCGGCGCAACGAGGTGTACCGCTGGACGAACCGGCTGGTCTGGCTGGTCATCGTGCTGCTGGGCCTGGCGGCGGCCCTATTCGGCACGCTGGGCAGAAGCTGAGGCGCGGGCGCGGCCGCCGGGGCGGCGGTCGCTAGACTCTCGGCCATGACTGATGACCAATGGGCCGGGCTTTCCCTGGCAGAGCTTCTTGCGGCACGCGAGGCGCTGGACGCGAAGATCCAGGCCGTGCGCTCCGAGGCGCGCGACGCCGCCATCGCGCAGATCCGCGAACTGATGGCCACCTACGACCTGAGCCAGGCGGACGTGATGCCCGGTGCCGCTGCGGCGGCACGCACCCGGAAGATCGAGCCCAGGAAGAAGGCGCCGGCCAGGTACTACGACCCGAACAGCGGCAAGACATGGACCGGGCGCGGCAAGGCGCCGCGATGGATCGCCGGCCAGGACTACACGAACTTCCTCATCCCGGCCGAGGGGATATTGCGGAAGATGGCCCAGCAGGTGCCGGCGGGCGCTTGAGCGCATCCTTGTAGCGGCGAAAGAGCGCCGCGCACTCGTCGTTCAACGCCGGTGACAACCGGATCTCGTCTCCCCGGCCGCCGCCGGCGCGGGCTTCATCGGCGAACTGGCGAAGGTGGGCGCTGGTCTGCGACTGGCCGAAGCGGTCCAACTGCCACTTGCGCACATGCTCGCGGCCGGGCCGAATCGAGCCCAGCACCGCCAGGGTGATGCCCTGCTTGAGGTACTGGCGCCAAGACTTGACCACGCCGCCGAGCCGGGCGAATTCCGCCTTCGCCTGCACGGGGGTGGCTTCGCGCAGGCGCTGCAGCTGGGCGTCGTACCGATCGGCGTAGGTGGTCAGGCCGCCGACGCCGGGGAGCAGCTGGCGGCGGAATTCGCGTTCCAGGGCACGAAGGGGCGGCGAGGACATGCTCGCACTTTATTCAGTAATCGTACAGGTACGCAAACTTAATTTGGCGTCAAGGTAGTTTAAACGGGCAAGCCTGACCGACGATCCGACACCTCGCCATGCTAGACTGTGATGATGCGTCGCTGGATCGCCATTTTCATACTGATACTACCGCTCCAGTTCAGCTGGGCAGCGGTGGCTTCGTATTGCCAGCATGAAAGTGAGCCAGCGAAGACGGAGCACATCGGTCACCACGAGCATAAGCATGCTGACACCGATACAGTCGGCAAGACCAAGAAGAGTGAGCCAAGCCTCGACAAGTCCGATCGCGACTGCCGCCTTTGCGGTGGCTTGGGCTTGGGTGTAACTCAGCTCCATGTGGCCAAGCAATCCGTGGACCGTGGCAACACCATGGTTGCTCATATCTCCACGCCTTTCACTGGCGTGAACCCCTCTCCGCCCGATCGCCCTCAGTGGCCCGTCCTCGCCTGATCGGCGGGGCGCCTACTTCTCTTTTCAGCCAACTAGCCAGTCAGCCTGCACGTCTTCGTGACGTGCTTGGGCGTGCGCGGTAAGGCGAAACGAACCACAGGCCACCAAGCAGACCTGTGTCTGCCCTCCCGCCGATGTCTTCGTATTTCGAGGTCATTGGAGAATCGGATGTTAAAGGGTAATCACGGTAACAAGGGTCAGCGCGCCGCGCGCGGCCACAAGAAATTCGCGCTCGCAACGGTGGCTGCCACCATATTGCTGGGTACCACCGGAGCTTGGTCCCAAGTGATGGCTCCCAGCATGCAAAGCCCTCAATCGGTGCTGGGTACCACTTCTGTGTTGTCCGCCACGCCGTTGTCGCTCGCCAGGGCCATCGAGCTTGCGATGGAAAGCAACCCCGAGGTGGCTGCCGCCACACGCCAAGTCGAAGCCTCCGAAGGACAGGTGATCCAGGGCCGAGTTAGACCTAACCCGGAACTGGCCTACTCGCTTGAAGACACACGTTCGCAGACGCGCACGCAGAGTTGGCAGCTGAACCTGCCCATCGAACTGGGGGGAAAGCGCGCTGCACGCACAAAGGCCGCTGAAAAGGCCCGTGAGCAAGCCCTGGCACAGTTGGCAGACGTGCGCGCCACCGTTCGCGCCAACGTGGTGGCAGCTTTTTTCGATGTGCTGACCGCGCAGGAGCGGCTTGCTTTGGCAAAGGACAGTTCGGCGCTGGCCAAGTCGTCCACGGACGCTGTGGCCAAACGGGTTGCGGCAGGCAAGGTCTCTCCTGTCGAGGAAACCAAGGCCAGGGTGGCGGAGTCCGGTATCCGCGTTGAGTTGAGCCAGGCCGCCAGCGAAGAACGCAATGCCTTGACGCGCCTGAATGCGCTGCTCGGCAGAACCACTGCCGTCGCCGGTGCGCTGGAGGGTAAGGCTGACGACCTGCCTGTTGATTCATCAGCACAACTGAGCCAGTGATCACGTTGAATATTGAGCCACTGGGTTGATGGATTCTTTGACTATTCGGTTGTGGATAAGTCTATCGGGTCTGCTGTTTTTCGATCTCCTTTCTGGCTCTTTGGGCGTTGCTTTGGGGGAGCCGCGCCAGCGGCACTGGAGTGCTTGAATCGCCAGCTCTCGTTGCCCGTCTCGACGATGTGGCAATGGTGCGTGAGCCGGTCAAGCAAGGCCGTGGTCATCTTGGCGTCTCCAAAGACGCTGCTCCACTCCGAGAAGGTGAGGTTGGTGGTGATCACCACGCTCGTTCGCTCATAGAGTTTGGAGAGCAGGTGGAACAGCATCGCGCCGCCCGACTGCGTGAATGGCAGGTAGCCCAGTTCATCCAGGATCACCAGATCGACGTACATCAGGCGGTGCGCCATTTGCCCGGCCTTGTTCTGCGCCTTCTCCAGCTCCAGGGCGTTGACCAGCTCCACCGTTGAGAAGAAGCGCACCCGCTTGCCATGCATGCGAATGGCCTCGATCCCCAGGCTCGTGGCCAGGTGGGTTTTACCCGTGCCGGGGCCACCAACCAGCACCACGTTGTGCGCCGACTCCACGAAGCGAAGGGTGTGCAACTGGCGCACCAGTGCTTCGTCGAGCTGCGCGTGGGCGAAGTCAAAGCCGGCGAGGTCACGGTGCGAAGGGAAGCGCGCCACGCGCATCTGGTAAGCCATGGAACGCACCTCACGCTGAGCGGTCTCGGCCTTGATGAGCTGGTGCAGCACGGCCTCATGATCCAGCGACTTCATGCGGGCGGTGCCCAGTACCTCCGGCCAGGCACTGGCCATGCCGTGCAGGCCCAGCGCTTTGAGGGCATCAATGACGTCATGCATGGTCGGACTCCGGTGATGCCTCATGAGGCTGGACGTTGCGCAGTGCGTCGTAGCGCTGCAGGTTGGCCAGTGGCGGCGTGTTGAGCTTGAGCATCGTGGCCACCGGTGGCTCGGGCACGCGCTGCTCCTTCAGACGCGAGAGCACGTTGAGCACGTGCTCGGCACTCACCCGCCCGGACTGCAGCGCCAGCTCTACCGCCACCACCACGGCCTCCAGTCCATGCAGGCTCACCCCCATGAGCACCTGCGCCATCACCCTGTCGCCACCGCTGTGGCGCAGCAACTGGCGCTGCATTTCCTGCAGTGGCTCGGGCATGGTCTTGAAGGGCGCGCCGTTGCGCAGCGCGCCGGGCTTTCGCTCGATGAGCGCGATGTAATGCATCCAGTCGTAGAGCGTCTGATCACGTTCGAAGCTGCGCGCCAGGCGCACCTGTCGCCCATCGGGCCCGACCACCAGCAGGCCATCCGCGTAGGCCCGCAGACTGACCACCGCATGAATCCATTCACACGGCACGCTGTAGCGGTTGCGCTGGAAGTGGATCAGTGCGGTCGCAGAGACCCGTACCGGCTGCTCCACGTAGCCATCAAACGCACGGGGGTTGGGCATGAGACGAGCACGTTCGTCCTGCCAGACATCGGCCACCGTGAGCTGAGTCCATTCCGGGTGACTCATCTCAGCCCAGGCCTTCACGCAGGCCTGCTGCAACCAGTCGTTGAGTTCACCAAGCGTCCCCCAGCGCCGCTCGCTGGCCTCACGCCAGATGTCCTTGCGCCGATCCTGAACGTTCTTCTCCACGACCCCCTTCTCCCAGCCGGCGGCCCGGTTGCAGAACTCCGGCTCGAACAGGTAGTGCCCGGTCATCGCCTCGAAGCGTGCATTGACGCTGCGCTGTTTGCCATGGCCGACCTTGTCCACAGCGGTCTTCATGTTGTCGTAGATGCCCCGCCGGGGCACGCCACCGAAGAGGGCGAACGCCCGTGCGTGCGCATCGAACAGCATCTCGTGCGCTTGGCTGTAGTACGCCACCAGGCAGAAGGCGCGACTGGCCGCCAGCTTGGTGTGTGCCACTTCCAGGCGGCGGCGCAGCCCGCCGATGAACAGGTACTCGCAGCTCCAGTCGAACTGGAACGCCTCGCCCAACTCGAAGCTCAGCGGCACGAACCCCGCACCACGCGCAGCGTTGCCTTGCTCTTGCTGCCAGCGCTGGGCAAAGGCGTAGACCGGCCCTCGGCTGCCGCTGTAGCCCTGCGCGCGCAGCGCCTCAAACATGGCCTTGATCCCGCGTCGATCGCGTTTGCTGCGATGGCTATCGGCCTTGAGCCATTGGCTCAACTGCTCCTTGTACGGATCCAGGATGCTGGGGCCCGACACCCGCTGCGGGTATCGGGGTTCGGCCATCTGCCCGTCTTTGAGCCACTTGGTGGCTGTGTTGCGCGAGATGCCCAGGCGCCGGCTGGCCTCGCGCACCGACACGTCCTGCCTCAGCACGAGGCGGCGTAACTTGCTCAATGTGCTCACGTTGATCACTCCTGCTCCCCCGTGCTGAAAAATTCAGCAGGATAGAGCGGCAACGTGGCTCAAATTTCAACGTGAATGCGTCCCGAAATGGCCCAGCTTTGGAAATGAATCAACACCAGGGCCAAGCCACCGGCATCGGTCAGCATATGCGCTGCATCGGCGAGTAGAGCGAGACTACCGGTCCACAGGCCACCGACGACTTCCACGGCCATGAATATGGTCGTGAGCGCCAAAGCTCCCATCAACCGCGTCTTGTGCCGTCCTGCGGCCGTGCCGGAAGGCGTCGTCGCTCCGTGTGAATGTCCTGCACCCATGTATACGTCCCGTTTTCGCTAAATGCTTAAGAAAAATGATACTGATATTAAGCAACAGCATAAGCATGCCGAGGATGCCACTTTCATAGCGATCCAGAATTTCGAGGCGCAGGCGCTCCATGCCCGCTGACATCGTCAGCCGCAAGAACAGTTGCACTTCCCCTTTATGGAGTTGGGTAAGGTGATTGAGGGCAACGCCGTCCGCTGGCTTTAGGCGCGCGCGACGGGAACCTGTCGCCAGTCGGTGGTGTACTGGGGTGTTCGTCGGGCCTGGCGCATTGCCCAGTCACGCCGCGCGGCCGCGGTGCCGACGCTGCCCTGCTTCACCGTGGCTTTTCCCCATCGGGCATTGAGCTTGTCCACCACGCTCATCAGCTGGCCGCGGTTGCGGCCAGATTCATCTTCAAGATCGAGTTCGCCTTGCAGGATGCTGCTGTCGCAGAGGTCCAGCAGCATCACGCCGGCTTTCGCCAAGTTGTAGCCGGGCTCGAAAATCAGTTCTAGACCCATCGTGGCCGCCTGGATGATCTTCGCCGTGTCGGCCGTGGGCCGGCGCAACGGCACCACGAGCGACTTGGCCCAGCGCGGGCCTGGCCGGAACGGCGAGGTGTGCGCGAAGACCAGCACGCGCCCGGCCAGGCTCCCCTGTCGCCGCAGCTTCTCGGCCGCGCGTGTCGCGAAGTCGCTCACGGCCTGCAGCAACTGCGGCAACTCGCGCACCGGCCGGCCGAAGGATCTCGTCACGGCGATCTCGCGCTTGGGCGTGGGAGCCTCTTCCAGATCGATGCAGGGCATGCCTTGCAACTCGCGAACGGTGCGTTCGAGCACCACCGACCAGCGGCGGCGCACCGAAGCCGGGTCGAGCCGCGCCAAATCCTGCGCGGTGGCCACGCCGGCGTCGCGCAGTTGTGCGCCGATACGCGGCCCAACTCCCCACACGTCGCCCACGTCAGTGATGGCGAGCAGCAGGTCCACGTCGGCCTGCGGCAGCGCACCCAGGTGGCATACCTGCGCGTGCTGCGCAGGGTAGCTGCCGGCTTTCCTTTCTGCGCACTTGGCGATGTGGTTGGCCAACTTGGCCAAGGTTTTCGTGGGCGCTATGCCGATGCACGTCGGAATACCGATCCAACGGTGGATGCGAGCGCGGATGGCATGCGCGCGCTCGGCCAGGTTGCCACGCACGCCGTGAAGATCCACGAAGCACTCATCGATGCTGTAGATCTCCTGGCCGGGCCCGAGGCCTGCGGCCAAGCTCATCATCCTGTCCGACATATCGCCGTACAGGGTGAAATTGGCGCTCAGGCTGACCAGGCCGGCGCGGTCTTCGAGATGGCGGAATTCATGGTGCGGCTGGGCCATCTTGATGCCCAGCGCCTTGGCTTCGTTGCTGCGGCTGATCGCGCAACCGTCATTGTTGCTGAGCACGACCACCGGCCGGCCCTGCAGGCTCGGCCGGAAAACGCGCTCGCAGCTCACGTAGAAATTGTTGCCATCGAGGAGTGCCAGCATGGTGCATCACTGGAACCGCTTGATGCAGCTGGTGGCCACGCCCCAAACCTCGATCGTCTGCCCTTCCGTAGGCACGATTTCCGGGTACGTCGGGTTGCCTGCCTTGAGCTTGAGCCGGCCGGCGCGAAGGTACAGTTGCTTGACGGCGTATTCACCGTCCACCACGGCCACCACGATGTTGCCGTGGCAGGGTTTGAGGGCTCGGTTCACCAGCAACAGATCGCCGTCGAAGATGCCCAGGTCCTGCATGGAGTCCCCGGCAACACGGAAAAGAAAGGTAGCCTGGGGATGGGTGACGAGGATTTCGTTGAGGTCGATCCGCTTGACCAAGTAATCGTCCGCCGGCGAGGGGAAGCCGGCATGCACGCTGGCATTGGCCAATGGCAGCACCAGGCCGCTGCTGGCCAGCGGCACTGGGACGTTAAAACATTGGATTGCACTGTGCATACGTACAGTATAAATCCGACGCTTCGGGCGCTATGCACCAGCCTCCCCTAGACTGCTGTCAAGATTTTCAGGGAAAGGATCGCTCCATGTGCTACTCGGCCGCCGTGCGCGCGGACTACGCCGCGTTCCGTCGCCTGTTCCCGAGGTCCCGCCTGGCGCTCAAGGCGTTCTTCGATCTGTACTGGCGGCGCAGGCAGCAGCCCAAGCCGCCCATGCGTACGCCCAGGGTGATGGATGCGCAGTTCACGCATCCCCACTCGCCCGAGGAGCGCGAGATCCATGCGCTGATTGCGGAATTCGACGCGAGCCAGGTGTCCGCGCTGGAGCAGGATCTGTTCGCGCAGCGCAAGCGCCTAGCCGACGCCGAGCGCGCCCTGCAGACCAAGGTGACGAAGAAGGCCCAGGAAGACCAGCGCATCGCCACCGCCAAGATCGACCAGGCGCTCGCGCGCCTGACGAGGCTGAAGCGACCCGAACTGAGCGAAAGCGATACGCGGATTTTCCCCGGCTGGTGGGCGCCGGTGCTGGTGATCGAGGGCGGCGAGCCGGTGATCTGGCCCATGCGCTACGGGTGCCGGCCGGCCGGCAAGCCGACCCTCTACGACAGGAAGTACCCCGGGACATACAACGCGCGCCGGGACAACCTGCGCGGGTTCTGGAAGCAGCAGTTCGGGCAGACGCACGCACTCATGCTCGTGACCACGTTCTTCGAGAACGTGGCCCGGCACGCGGCCGAAGGCCGGGCGCTGCGCGCTGGCGAGGCGCCAGAAAACATCGTGCTCCGGTTCGAGCCCAGTCCACCGCAGGAGATGTACATCGCCTGCCTGTTTTCGCACTGGACGCCGCCGGCGGGCTCCGACGAGCCCGACCTGTGGTCGTTCGCGGCCGTGACGGATGATCCGCCGCCCGAAGTGGCCGCGGCCGGGCATGACCGCTGCATCGTGCAGCTGCGGCCCGAGAACGTTGAAGCCTGGCTGACGCCGCAGGGGCGCACGCTGGACGCCTTGGATGCGCTGCTCGATGACAAGGCGCGGCCGTACTACGAACACCGCTTGGCCGCGTGATGTTTTCAGCGGCTGCGCGCAGGAGGCTTGCTCGCCTGCGGCGTGGCCGCTAGGCTGGTGAATGGCCCGGCAGGGCTGGCACCTCGGGAAAGGGCCTGCTCTTTTCCGCGTGTGTAGGGCGTGATCCTGGCGCCCCTGTCCCCTTGCAACTGCGCACTCGCAGCGACCCGCCTCGCGTGTCCGCCTATCGCATCAAGGTACTGGGGATTTGCGCCGCGTTCGCGGGCAGCAGCTGCCACAGCCGCCCAGCCATCGGCCAGCATGGTCCGTCGC
Organism: Alicycliphilus sp. T452; assembly: GCF_054512775.1. NCBI lineage: Bacteria > Pseudomonadati > Pseudomonadota > Betaproteobacteria > Burkholderiales > Comamonadaceae > Alicycliphilus > Alicycliphilus sp. T452. The sequence goes on along the minus strand of NZ_JBTNEH010000036.1, from coordinate 20,543 downwards.
TCGGCGGGTATCTCCCGGGCGGCCTGCAGGGCCATGGTCGCATCGTCGCGGGGTTGACGCTGACTGTCGTAGAGCAGCTGGCCGCCGCGGTTGATGATGCGCAGCCGATCCAGCTGATGGGCCAGCTGGCTCACCGTAGCACTGAACCCTTGCATCGCCGCATCGTGGTAGTCCTCTGTGACGAAGCGCGGGTTCGGGTTGCCCACCTGGTGCTGGCGTTCGTGGCGTTGATAGATGCCGAGCAGGCTTTCTTCCCTGCTGGTGGCTACTACCACCATCTCCACCTTGTAGCCTTGCTCCTGCAGCCGGTCCACGAAGCGCTGGACCGACTGTGGGTTGCGGAAGGTGCCCTCCTCCACGATGTTGCGCCGCGCCTCGATCGCCATGAGCCGGAGGGCGTTCGCAAGCCGGCCGGCGTCCGCTTGGGTCTCGCTGGATGGCAGTCTGGCGGTGCCGAGGGGGATGCGCTCGCGCATGCGATCCGCATCCACGTGGACGAAGCCACCCTGCGCCTTGAGTTCGTCGCGCACAAGCTCGCCCCCTGCACTTTTGCCTGCGCCGGGCTGGCCACCCACCAGCACGACACGGGGTTGATCCTGTGCCGAGGACCGCGCCGCACGCTGCGCGAAGTAGCTGCTGGTGATGGCCGCCACCGATTCGTCGGTGAGCGGCTTGTACCCTTCCCCGGTCATGGGCGCGCGGATTCCTGCGGGGTGCGCATTCCGAAAACGCTGTCTTGAGGGTTCAGGATGCGCGCGATGGTCTCATGGTCGTTGACCCTCAGATCCTCTTGCAGATTGGAGATGGCGGCCATTTGGGCCTCGCAATAGGCGATCAGCGCGGCCGAGGGCTGGGCCTTCTCGCGCTCGTGCTGGAGGGCCATGATGAAGGGCTGCAGGCGCTGGCCCAGGTTTTCCAGGGCCACTTCGTAGTCGATGCTCTCGCTGTTGATGCCAAGGCTTTGCATGGTTGTTCTTTCACGTGCGGGGGACTCTCGATTTCTCGGCGAGAAATTCCCAGGGATTGATGAGCAGCACTCCCGAGTCCTCGAAGTGCTTGATGTTGCGCGTGACCAGCGCAGCGCCGTGAACCAGGCCGGTAGCGGCCATCAGCGCATCGCGGTAGTCCCGGCTGTCCGCCTGGGTCAGCTTTGCCGCGCGCCTGGCGATTGCGTGGTCCACAGGCAGGATGCGGCTGTTGAAGGCTGGCAGCACCATGGCATCGAGCCAGCGCGCCAGTACCGCCGCCTGTGACTCGTCCCCACGCTGTGCCAGGTGGCTGATGCCGCGCTGGATCTCCAGCACCGTGATGGAGGTGATGTACAGCTGGTCCATGGCCTGCGCTTCCATCCAGGCTTCCACGCTGGGATGGCAGGTACTCTTTCGGATCTCGGACAAGACATTGGTGTCCAGAATCAGCATGGTTTTTCCTGACCGTCGAAGGTGCCAATGTTGTTTGGACCGGCCGTGCGCGCGATCCGGGCGTTGCCCGACCCCGTGGTCGCCGTCATGCGTCCAGTTCCCTGGCGTCGATGCGGATCGGCTGGATGTCGAAATCGTCGGCCTCGTTCTGGCGCAGCAACTCCACCGGGTTCCTGTCGGTTTTGGTCAGGCGCCGGTACTCGGCGATCGGGATGAGCGCGAGTGCGGGTTCACCGCGATCGGTGATGATGACCGTGCCACCCTCGCTCGCCACGCGCTTTGACGCGCTGACGTTGTGCACGAACTCGCGGGCGGTGACGGTTGTGATCGGTTGTGCCATGGTCCTTCCTTCCAATGAAATGCGCAGCGTCGGCCGACAGCGGCTCATGTGGTGCCGCTGTTCTCGGCGGCGATGGCGGCGCGCGTTTGCCTGGCCAGCGCCCTGTAGGCATTGAAGATGGGCAGCGGCATGCCGTACTCGCCCACGTCCTGTGCCCTGCGGTCGCTGTTGTATTCGGCGTCCAGCAAAATCTGCTGCGCCAGATCCAGCGGCACGCGCCTGCGGCCCTCGTCCAGTTCTTCGGACAGCCATTCGGGACAGCGGTTGGCGTACTCGTTTGCGATGGTCGCACTGATGCGCAGGGTCACGAACCGGACGGGCGGCTGGCCTTCATGCATGGCGAACCCCTTTCTCATGCTCCCGGGCAGCCTGCTCGATCTCATCGGCCAGCTCGCGCAGCCGGCCGACCGTTACCACCCACTCGGGGGTCTGGAGGCCGGCAAAGAGTCGATCCTTGACGGCCTGGTAGACCGTTTCGGCGCGCTCGTCGCCGAGTGCGAAGGCGCATGCGGCGATGGCCAGCTGCGCCGGGCCCGAGCCCATGTACCCCCATTCCAGGCCGCTGGGCGAATGGTTGCGCAGGTCGATCCGCCAGGGCAGTTCGTCGGTGGCGTTCCAGGGTGCCGGCACCGCTCCGTGGTGGTCGAGGATGGCCGAGACCATCGGCGCCGTGGTCACGCGGGTGTGGTGCCCATCATCGGCGCGGCGTCCGAAAATGCCCACCCACGCCGGCGGTGCCGGCTGGCAGTACGACAACCGGGCCGCCGCGCTCTCGCTGCCGTCCGCCGGGTCGCCGCGGAGATCGCCCGGCACCAATCCGTGCAGCCGCAGCCAGGCGGCGGCCAGGGTATCGCCGAGGACGATCGCGTCGGCCTTGGTGTCCGCGTCCACCTCGAAGGTCTTGCGCACATCCAGCGGGCCGGTTGTGTAAGTCACGAACCAGGGGTGCATCGCTCTCTCCCCTGCTGGTGATGCTTTCGCGTCATCAGCTGCTCGTGGAATTTCGGGTTGGCTCCCTGCAGGTGCCAGCCGAACATGGAGCCGGTCAGCATGGCTTCGCGCTGCGCGGATGTGACGCCTTCGGCGGCATTGAGTTCGTCAGCTGTCAGCCGTGTGTGGATCGGGTAGTAGCCGGGCTCGCCGCGCTTGACGGCGATCACCGGCGACGTGCCGTAGACGCCCTTCGGGTTGTCGGCATAGGCGATGGGCGGAAGTCCGCGCTCGGAGAGTGCGTCATCGCGTGCGAGGTCGATGGGATTGAGGTGCATGGCCGTCGTCTCCTTGAACCCGATCCCCGGGCCTGGGCAGGTGGAATATCCATCTGCGCCAATGTTAGTAACGTTACTAACAATTGTCAAGCCCTCAAACTGGGGTTCTAAGCCAGAACCGCCGAAATTTCCGTCATCCCAGCTCCAGCCCCGCCACGAGCGCATCCAGGTCGATCATCTTGCCGTCGCTCTGGAAGGTGTAATGCCCGTTCAGCAGGATGTGCCGCCAGGCCGCCGGCGATATCTGGGTCAGGAGAGCGTGCGCCTTGGCGTTGCCGCTCGCCTCGTACTTCATCAGCAGCCGCGAGAGGATGGCCGAGTTGTAGAAGATGACCGCGTTGGCGATCAGCCTGGCGCACTGGTTGCTGATCTCAATTTCGATGTCGGTGCGCCCGGTCAATTCCTTCTTGCCGCCGACCTGGGCGATGGTTGAGCGTAGCTGGTGATAGGACTCGATGCGGTTCTGTGAGCGGTGAACGTTGCGCTCCAGTTGCGGATCGCGCAGGTAGCGCAGCGTGTAGATGCTGCGGATGAGCTTGTCGAACTCGAACACCGCGCGCCGCGTGGGGTTCGGCGCGGTGTAGGTGCATAGCTTGCGGATCAGCGTGCCCTGCGTCATCTCCTTCAGTCCGAGCGTGGCGACAATCTGGTCGAGGTTCGGCTTCTCGCTGACTATGAGATCGCGGTCGATTCTCCCGGCCGGCCGGATCAGGCACTGATCGTACAGCGCCGGATCGTCGGCACTGTAGAGTTCCTTCAACTGATCGCCAAGGTCGGTGAAGCGCGGCTCGAAACGCAGGCCGAACCAGTGCAGGATAGCGAAGTTGGCCTTGTTGACGCTGTGCATGTCGCCGGTGATCGCGGTCGGCACGATGTCCGACGTGTTGCGATACCAGATGTCGAACACGTGATGGGCCTCGTAATCGTGCGCGCCGATCAGGTAGCCGTTGAGCGGCACGTGGTTGCACAGCAGCGTGTAGGCGACCACGCCCTTGCCGCGCCCAAAGTATTTGCGCGAGTGGCGCGCTTTCACGGTCGGCCGCTCGACGCCGAATTTCTGACCATCGACGGCACCGTACAGTGCATCGAGGTCGAACGAGTAGTACGGGAAGATCGGCAGCGCGGCGATGGCGTTGCTGATGCAGTCGTTGGCCGCGTGCAGCGTTGCGTGGCGCAGGTACTGTTGGTAGGCGCTCTCCAGCACGTGGTACGGGATGTCGCTGGTGCGTGCCATGACCTGGTTGCCGTGGTTCATCGCCTGCGCGATGATGACCGCCATCAGGCTGTCGGCGTCGGCGACCTTCTTCGCATAGCGCGGCTGCAAAGGCGTCAGCGCCGACAGGAACTGGCACTGGCCGTTGACGAAGCGGAACACGTCGGCCACGTCGCAGAACGGCAGTTGCTCGTAGAACGCCTTCTCGCGCGCCTTCTGGTTCTCGCCCTTGGGCTTGCGCCATGTCAGCTTCTGCGTGTCCTTGTCGTATTCTAGGTGCGTCAGCTTGCCCTGCTTCAGCTCGCGGTTGAAGGCCAGCCACTGAGCGCGCAGCTCGGTCGCGAGCGCATCGAGCTGGGCATCGAGTGGCTGCCGCAGGAACGGGATGTCGATCTGCGCCAGCACGGCGGCCTTCTCATCCAGCGAAACCAGCTCGTCGGAAAAATGCCGGTGCTGCAAGCTGTCGTCGAGGTAGAGTTCACCCGACTGGAAGCGCTTCCTGACCTGGCGGTACAGCCAGAACTCGTAGCGGTCGGCATGCAGGTCCGTCGGCTTGCCATCGGCATCGAAGGTCAGCAGGTACGGTCGCAAGCGTTTCGGCAGCGTGGCCGCTGGACATTCGGCGAGCGGCCGTTGCGATAGGCGCTGCTGTTTGGCGAACACGTCCTTGGCCCAGGCCAGCGCCACGAGCCACGGGCTGCCCGGATCAGTGCCAGCGAGGTCGAGCGCGACATACAGCGGCCGAAGATGGCGGCGGATGCGCTCAGCCAGGCCGTCCACCGCCTGCCAGTGCAAAGCCAGCTTGCTCACCGGCTTCACGCTCATGCGCTGCGCGGTGGTTTGCAGCGTATCGCGGGGCATGATTTTGTAGGCGCGCTGGCGCACATCGCCGAACGGCGTGGGATCGGGCACGCTGTCGTCGATGTAAAGCGACAGCAGGCGGCCGACCTGCGGTGTGTCTTGCTGACGGCGCACCTGCTCGGCGACAAAGGATTGCTTTGCGCCCGCACTGCTTTCGTCCTCCAACTGCTTCATGTGGTAGGCCATCGCATCGACCAGGTTGTCGGAAAGCTGCCGGTAGCGCACCCAGGCATAGCAAAGCAGGTAGAGGTAGGTCTGATCGGCCTTCAGGTTGCGTAGATCGTGGACGGTGTAGAAGTTCGCCAGGCTGGCGTAGTACAGCAGATTCTGCTGCGAGACGCCGAGCTTGGGCAGCAGCGCCTTGGCGATCCGGTGCAGCGGCTCCAGCGTGGCGCGCTTTTCGCGTTCGCGGGCCATCTGACGCCAGCCAAAGTCCTTGGCGTCCTGCTTGAGCGCCGCCAATTGCGACAGGGTGTCGTCACGCACTAGAAGCCGACCCAGCGCGGCCTTGGCCGATTCGTCCAACACTTCCGACAGCAGGCCAGCCAGCCGCCGACGCTCGGCGGACAGGGCTTCGCTCACCAGCTCTTGCAGGGTGGTATAGCCGGGCCGGATGATCTTGTGCTCGTTTAGCCAGACGATCAGCTCGGCGGCGATGAACCCCGGCATCACGTCGCGCCGCACGGTCTGCGCGGCCTGCTGCGCGAGCTGCGCCAGGAACTCGGCCGCCCACGGCCGGTAGCCGAACAGATCGGCAATCCACTCGCGCTGGGTGTAGTGCTCGTGCTTGGAGATTGGCTTGTGCTCGAAGGACTCGCCGTGGAAGTAGCGGCTCAGCACGAAGGCGCAATCGTGCTCGACCTCACTCCAGTCGAAGCGGAAGAAGGCATGCTTGGCCTTGAAGTAACCGATCTGCAAGATGCAATAGACCTGGGCATGGAGACCAGGCCGGCTGCTGGCGAGCGCCAGTTCGGTTTCAGTCAACGCCAAGTATTCCAGCCGCTGGGCGTCGTCGAAGTCCGGCAGGCCGTACAGGGCTTCCTGCTCGGCGTCCGACAGGACGGTCAATCGTTCGCTCTTGGTCGTCATCGCGATGACGCTCCACGAGAGCCCGTCCAACCAACCCGTGCCAGGGTCTCGATCAGCGTGGTTCGCTTGACGCCGAAGTTGCGGCACACCGCCGCCTTGGACATGCCGCCATCGAGCGCAGCGACGATGGCCTCCAGCTTCTCGCCGGTGATCGCCTGCGGCCGGCCGCCGATCCGGCCGCGTTTGCGGGCGGCAGCCAGACCGGCGACGACACGTTCCTGGATCAAGGCGCGTTCGTACTGCGCGAGCGCGCCGAACACCTGGAACAGAAACTCGCCCGAGGGCGTCGTGGTATCCAGGTTCTCCGTCAGCGAGCGGAACGCCACCTGCTTTTTCTTGAGCGAGGTCACGATGGCGAGCAAGTGCGACAACGAACGGCCGAGCCGGTCGAGCTTCCACACGACCAACACGTCGCCAGGGCGAACGAATTCGAGCGCCCGCGCCAGGCCCGCGCGGTCGTCCTTCGCGCCGGAAGCATGATCCTCGAACAGATGCCGCGCATCGACGCCGACGGCGAGCAGCGCATCGCGCTGCAAGTTCGTGCTCTGGCGGTCGGAGTCCGACGACACGCGCATGTAACCTACCAACATAAGCGGAAAACCATTAAGACGAGGTTTCCGTATGGTAGCGTCTGGCGACAGAGTTTTCCGCACAATTTTGCGGCCACTCGGAGGTTGGTGCAGATGTCGTTTTCAGAAGACGGCTGCACTGAACGTCAGAAGCCGACTGCACTATAGCAGCGGAGGGGTTGGATCCATCAGGCAACGACGGGCTGCTGCCGGCCATCAGCGGACGCAGGGAGGACTTTCCGCAACCGGCCGTTCGATGCGGCACCGATGGCCTTCGCGCAGGGGTAGTGAATCCGCCAGGATTGACTTGCGCTGCCCTACCTCTCACTAGTGAGGGGCGGCAGCGCATCAAGCGGTGAGCGCACTCCGGCACCGCCAACTTTCAGCACATGCGTGTAAATCATCGTCGTAGAGACGTCGGAATGGCCGAGCAGATCCTGCACGGTTCGAATGTCGTAACCGCTGCGGAGCAAGGCCGTCGCGAACGAGTGGCGGAGGGTGTGCGGTGTGGCGGGCTTCGTGATGCCTGCTTGTTCTACGGCACGTTTGAAGGCGCGCTGAAAGGTCTGGTCATACATGTGATGGCGACGCACGACACCGCTCCGTGGATCGGTCGAATGCGTGTGCTGCGCAAAAACCCAGAACCACGGCCAGGAATGCCCGGCGCGCGGATACTTCCGCTCAAGGGCGTCGGGAAGCGCAACGCCGCTGCGGCCCTCGGCCTGGTCCTTCAGCCACCATGCCCGTGCACGCGACAGCTGCTCGCGCAGGCTGGGTGCCAAGCTCTCGGGTAACATCAAGGCCCGATCCTTGGAGCCCTTGCCCTCCCGCACGATGATCGTGCCGTGATCGAAATCCAGATCCTTGACCCGCAGTTGCAAACCCTCACTGATCCGCATGCCCGTTCCATACAGAAGCTGGGCGAACAAACGATGCTCGCCTTCCAGAAAACCGAGGATGCGAACCACTTCATCCGGGGTCAGCACCACCGGCAAGCGCCGCGACGGCCGAGGTCTTCCGATCTCCTGAAGCCAGGGCAGATCCGTGCACAGCACCTTGCCGTAGAAGAACAGCAAGGCCGCCAATGCCTGACGATGCGTGGAGACCGAAACCTTGCGCTCGTTCGCCAGCCAGGACAGAAATGCCTCGACTTCGCTGCTGCCCAAGGTTGCCGGGTGACGCACACCGTGGAAACGGATGAAGGCACGAACCCAGTGGACATAAGCCTGTTCGGTTCGTAAACTGTAATGCAAGTAGCGTATGCGCTCACGCAACTGGTCCAGAACCTTGACCGAACGCAGCGGTGGTAACGGCGCAGTGGCGGTTTTCATGGCTTGTTATGACTGTTTTTTTGTACAGTCTATGCCTCGGGCATCCAAGCAGCAAGCGCGTTACGCCGTGGGTCGATGTTTGATGTTATGGAGCAGCAACGATGTTACGCAGCAGGGCAGTCGCCCTAAAACAAAGTTATGCTGTGACCCGGGTTGTTGGCGAAGCGAACGTATGGCGATTAAAGTAATAAACGCAAAGGTAAAATAATGACGTGGAGAACGACCAGAACACTTTTACAGCCTCAAAATCTGGACTTCAATGAGTTTGAGATTCTTACTTCCGTAATTGAGGGCGCCCGAATTGTCGGCATTGGCGAGGGCGCTCATTTTGTCGCGGAGTTTTCACTGGCTAGAGCAAGTCTTATCCGCTATTTGGTCGAAAGGCATGATTTTAATGCGATTGGTTTGGAATGTGGGGCGATTCAGGCATCCCGGTTATCTGAATGGCTCAACTCAACAGCCGGTGCTCATGAACTTGAGCGATTTTCGGATACCCTGACCTTTTCTGTGTATGGCTCAGTGCTGATCTGGCTGAAATCATATCTCCGCGAATCAGGAAGAAAACTGCAGTTAGTCGGAATCGACTTACCCAACACCCTGAACCCAAGGGACGACCTAGCGCAATTGGCCGAAATTATCCAGCTCATCGATCACCTCATGAAACCGCACGTTGATATGCTGACTCACTTGTTGGCGTCCATTGATGGCCAGTCGGCGGTTATTTCATCGGCAAAATGGGGGGAGCTAGAAACGGCTCGGCAGGAGAAAGCTATCTCAGGGGTAACCAGATTGAAGCTCCGCTTGGCGTCGCTTGCCCCTGTACTGAAAAAACACGTCAACAGCGATTTGTTCCGAAAAGCCTCTGATCGAATAGAGTCGATAGAGTATACGTTGGAAACCTTGCGTATAATGAAAACTTTCTTCGATGGTACCTCTCTTGAGGGAGATACTTCCGTACGTGACTCGTATATGGCGGGCGTAGTAGATGGAATGGTTCGAGCGAATCCGGATGTGAAGATAATTCTGCTGGCGCACAACAATCATTTACAAAAAACCCCAGTCTCCTTTTCAGGCGAGCTTACGGCTGTTCCCATGGGGCAGCACCTCGCAGAGAGGGTGAATTACCGTGCGATTGCATTCACCCATCTTGGACCCACCGTGCCGGAAATGCATTTCCCATCGCCCGACAGTCCTCTTGGATTCTCTGTTGTGACCACGCCTGCCGATGCAATCCGTGAGGATAGTATGGAACAGTATGTCATCGACGCCTGTGGTACGGAGAATTCATGTCTGACATTGACAGATGCCCCCATGGAAGCAAAGCGAATGCGGTCTCAAAGCGCCTCTGTAAAAACGAAATTGAGCGAGGCATTTGATGCCATCGTCTGTGTTCCAAGCGCCGGCAAGGACAGCCTAGTTGCCCTATAGGAAACCGGAAATGAAAATGAGGGAGCATAACCTGCGAATCCACCGGACGGTTTTCAACCGCCGGTGATCAGCGCGTTGGGCGTCTTTTCAGTAGTGGTACTTGAGTTGAACGATCCAAAGGGCATCATCCGCCACTTTGTAAACCATTCGGTGCTCATCCGTAATTCGACGAGACCAATAACCGGCCAAAGCATGTTTTAATGGCTCTGGCTTGCCCACTCCAGAGAAAGGCTCTCGGGTGGTTTCTTTAATTAGCTTGTTAATTCGATCAACCATGCGGCGGTCTTGTTTTTGCCAGAACAGATAATCTTCCCATGCATCATCGGAAAAAATTAATCTCATTCGGCCAACTCCCGCGCCTGTCCTCGGCCCGCTTCAAGTTGCTCGATCGACTTGAAAAGCCGCTTGGCGTTGGCGGGGCTGCGCAGCAGATACGCAGTTTCTTCCAGCGCCTGGAAATCTTCCAGCGAGAGAATCACAACCGATTGGTCGCCGTTACGTGTGATGATCACCGGCTCATGATCGTTGCAAACACGATCCATGGTTCCAGCCAGGTTGGCGCGGGCGTGTGTGTAAGTGATAGCGTCCATAACATCCTCCGTACATGTACAGAAAATTGTACAACAAGAGCAACTCGAAGGCGAGGCAAAAAAACGCCCAACCCTTCAATCAAGTCGGGACGGCCAAAAGCAAGCTTTTGGCTCCCCTCGCTGGCGCTCGGCGCCCCTTATTTCAAACGTTAGGCATCACAAAGTACAGCATCGTGACCAACAGCAACGATTCCGTCACACTGCGCCTCATGACTGAGCATGACCTTGCGATGCTCTATGAGTGGCTAAATCGATCTCATATCGTCGAGTGGTGGGGCGGAGAAGAAGCACGCCCGACACTTGCTGACGTACAGGAACAGTACTTGCCAAGCGTTTTAGCGCAAGAGTCCGTCACTCCATACATTGCAATGCTGAATGGAGAGCCGATTGGGTATGCCCAGTCGTACGTTGCTCTTGGAAGCGGGGACGGATGGTGGGAAGAAGAAACCGATCCAGGAGTACGCGGAATAGACCAGTCACTGGCGAATGCATCACAACTGGGCAAAGGCTTGGGAACCAAGCTGGTTCGAGCTCTGGTTGAGTTGCTGTTCAATGATCCCGAGGTCACCAAGATCCAAACGGACCCGTCGCCGAGCAACTTGCGAGCGATCCGATGCTACGAGAAAGCGGGGTTTGAGAGGCAAGGTACCGTAACCACCCCAGATGGTCCAGCCGTGTACATGGTTCAAACACGCCAGGCATTCGAGCGAACACGCAGTGATGCCTAACCCTTCCATCGAGGGGGACGTCCAAGGGCTGGCGCCCTTGGCCGCCCCTCATGTCAAACGTTAGATGCACTAAGCACATAATTGCTCACAGCCAAACTATCAGGTCAAGTCTGCTTTTATTATTTTTAAGCGTGCATAATAAGCCCTACACAAATTGGGAGATATATCATGAAAGGCTGGCTTTTTCTTGTTATCGCAATAGTTGGCGAAGTAATCGCAACATCCGCATTAAAATCTAGCGAGGGCTTTACTAAGCTTGCCCCTTCCGCCGTTGTCATAATCGGTTATGGCATCGCATTTTATTTTCTTTCTCTGGTTCTGAAATCCATCCCTGTCGGTGTTGCTTATGCAGTCTGGTCGGGACTCGGCGTCGTCATAATTACAGCCATTGCCTGGTTGCTTCATGGGCAAAAGCTTGATGCGTGGGGCTTTGTAGGTATGGGGCTCATAATTGCTGCCTTTTTGCTCGCCCGATCCCCATCGTGGAAGTCGCTGCGGAGGCCGACGCCATGGTGACGGTGTTCGGCATTCTGAATCTCACCGAGGACTCCTTCTTCGATGAGAGCCGGCGGCTAGACCCCGCCGGCGCTGTCACCGCGGCGATCGAAATGCTGCGAGTCGGATCAGACGTCGTGGATGTCGGACCGGCCGCCAGCCATCCGGACGCGAGGCCTGTATCGCCGGCCGATGAGATCAGACGTATTGCGCCGCTCTTAGACGCCCTGTCCGATCAGATGCACCGTGTTTCAATCGACAGCTTCCAACCGGAAACCCAGCGCTATGCGCTCAAGCGCGGCGTGGGCTACCTGAACGATATCCAAGGATTTCCTGACCCTGCGCTCTATCCCGATATTGCTGAGGCGGACTGCAGGCTGGTGGTTATGCACTCAGCGCAGCGGGATGGCATCGCCACCCGCACCGGTCACCTTCGACCCGAAGACGCGCTCGACGAGATTGTGCGGTTCTTCGAGGCGCGGGTTTCCGCCTTGCGACGGAGCGGGGTCGCTGCCGACCGGCTCATCCTCGATCCGGGGATGGGATTTTTCTTGAGCCCCGCACCGGAAACATCGCTGCACGTGCTGTCGAACCTTCAAAAGCTGAAGTCGGCGTTGGGGCTTCCGCTATTGGTCTCGGTGTCGCGGAAATCCTTCTTGGGCGCCACCGTTGGCCTTCCTGTAAAGGATCTGGGTCCAGCGAGCCTTGCGGCGGAACTTCACGCGATCGGCAATGGCGCTGACTACGTCCGCACCCACGCGCCTGGAGATCTGCGAAGCGCAATCACCTTCTCGGAAACCCTCGCGAAATTTCGCAGTCGCGACGCCAGAGACCGAGGGTTAGATCATGCCTAGCATTCACCTTCCGGCCGCCCGCTAGCGGACCCTGGTCAGGTTCCGCGAAGGTGGGCGCAGACATGCTGGGCTCGTCAGGATCAAACTGCACTATGAGGCGGCGGTTCATACCGGGCTCTGTTGCAAAAATCGTGAAGCTTGAGCATGCTTGGCGGAGATTGGACGGACGGAACGATGACGGATTTCAAGTGGCGCCATTTCCAGGGTGATGTGATCCTGTGGGCGGTGCGCTGGTATTGTCGCTATCCGATCAGCTATCGCGACCTTGAGGAAATGCTGGCGGAACGCGGCATTTCGGTCGACCATACGACGATCTATCGCTGGGTCCAGTGCTACGCCCCGGAGATGGAGAAGCGGCTGCGCTGGTTCTGGCGGCGTGGCTTTGATCCGAGCTGGCGCCTGGATGAAACCTACGTCAAGGTGCGGGGCAAGTGGACCTACCTGTACCGGGCAGTCGACAAGCGGGGCGACACGATCGATTTCTACCTGTCGCCGACCCGCAGCGCCAAGGCAGCGAAGCGGTTCCTGGGCAAGGCCCTGCGAGGCCTGAAGCACTGGGAAAAGCCTGCCACGCTCAATACCGACAAAGCGCCGAGCTATGGTGCAGCGATCACCGAATTGAAGCGCGAAGGAAAGCTGGACCGGGAGACGGCCCACCGGCAGGTGAAGTATCTCAATAACGTGATCGAGGCCGATCACGGAAAGCTCAAGATACTGATCAAGCCGGTGCGCGGTTTCAAATCGATCCCCACGGCCTATGCCACGATCAAGGGATTCGAAGTCATGCGAGCCCTGCGCAAAGGACAGGCTCGCCCCTGGTGCCTGCAGCCCGGCATCAGGGGCGAGGTGCGCCTTGTGGAGAGAGCTTTTGGCATTGGGCCCTCGGCGCTGACGGAGGCCATGGGCATGCTCAACCACCATTTCGCAGCAGCCGCCTGATCGGCGCAGAGCGACAGCCTACCTCTGACTGCCGCCAATCTTTGCAACAGAGCCTCCGTCGCCATGCTCACCTCGCTTTGGTGCACACGAGTATTGAGCATAGTCGAGATTGGTGCAGATCACTTCTGATATTGAACTGTCAGGAGCTGGCTGCACAACAGCCATTACGCCCAATCAACTGGTGCAGTCGTCTTCTGAAAATGACAGCAGAGGACCGTTGAAGGCCTGTCGAAAAACAAATGTTTTCCGACAGGCCTTGGCCTAGCGCACGCCCGCCTTGCAGCGTTCTGTGAATAGCGCTTAGTAATGACGGCGTATATACTTTGTTAGTATCAAGTGGCAGGAGGCCCCGATCATGTCAAAACAAGCCGTTTTCACGATGAAGCTGGAGCCTGAGTTGCGCGCCGAGTTTATGGCCGAAGCCGAGGCGGCCCATCGCCCGGCGTCGCAAGTGCTGCGCGAGCTGATGCGCGAGTTCGTTCAGCGCCAGCGCGAGTCGCGCGAGTACGACGAGTTCCTGCGCCGCAAGGTCGAAGCCGGCCGGGCTTCGATGCGCGCTGGATTGGGGCGGTCGAACGATGAAGTTGAGGCCGAATTCGCCGCACGGCGTGCCAGTGTGGCGAGCCAGGCGTGAGGGTTGTTTGGACGCCCGAAGCGCAGCAAGACCGTGCCGATGTGTGGGACTACATCGCAGCCGACAATCCGCGCGCGGCGGCCCGGATGGATGAGATTTTCAGCGACGCGGCCGCCCGCTTGATCCAGCACCCCATGCTGGGCAAGCCGGGAAAGATTCCCGGGACCCGCGAGTTGATCCCGCACGAAAGCTATCGCCTGGTGTATCAGATCGACGGCGAAACGGTGTGGATACTGACGCTGGTTCATACTGCCCGCCTGTGGCCGCCTGTGCGCGATTAAGATATGATCATGGCAACAATGAAACGGCGCGTTGACAGACTGCTTTCGAGCCAGACCGCGGTCGGCGGCAGGCGGCCAGAAGCAGTCACTCATCGCTCCGCGATGCCGAGCCAATTTGCTATCAAATTTTTTAGAATCCCCAGCTCGTAGCGCTACAGCACTCAATTGCATCGCAAGTGCCAGCGTTGGCTTTCCTCCTTCACCCGTAAGGTAAAAATTGAAAAACCGTCTGTTTACTGTCCTTCTGACAGCCGCTGTCTTTGGTCTTGGCTCGGCTGTCAATGCTGCTGAAATTTCCAGTGCTGAAGCAATGAAAGCCATCTCTGCAGCCGTGCTGCCTGCCATGGAAAAGAACCAGATTCCTGGTATGGCTGTGGCATTGGTATTGGGGGACAAGACTTATGTCTTAAACTATGGCGTGTCAGATGTTGAGAAACAAACACCGGTAACTGACGAGACGATTTTTGAGATTGGCTCTATCAGTAAGACCTTCACAGCCACACTGGCGACGCACGCAGAAGCCACTGGGAAGCTGAAACTGACCGATACAGCAGCAAAGTATTTGCCTGAGTTGTCTGGTACGGACTTCGGTAACTTGCAGCTTTTCCATCTTGGAACGCACACCGTTGGCGGCATTCCTCTGCAGGTGCCTGATGAAGTCCAAACTCGGGAGCAGCTTCTGGAATACCTCCGCACCTGGAAGCCTGCGTACAAAACCGGCACGATGCGTACTTATGCAAACCCAAGCATCGGTGCTTTAGGGTGGATAACGGCGAAAAGTTTGGGGCAAGATTTCAGCACCGCCATGACTCAAACCATTTTCCAGCCCCTCGGTTTGACTAGCACTTATCTGAGCATCCCTGCACAGAAGATGTCCAGCTACGCTTGGGGCTACAACAACGATAAGAAGCCTGTGCGTGTCAATCCAGGCATGTTGGACAGTGAAGCCTACGGCATCAAAACCACGGCTACTGACCTGATCACCTTTGTGAAGGCCAACATGGGCATGTTGCCCTTGGATAGCATGCTGCAATCGGCTTTAAACAATACCCGCAAGAGCTATTTCAGCGTAGGCCAGATGACTCAAGACCTCATCTGGGAGGAGTATGCAATGCCTGTTGACTTGCCTATGCTGCAAGAAGGCAATGCTCCCAAACTTATCCTGAATCCAACCCCAGTAAGCGCTAAGGTTCCTGCAGCCACACCTAACAGCAATGTGTGGGTTAACAAGACTGGTGCTACCAACGGCTTCGGTGCTTATGTTGCGTTTGTGCCTGAAAAGCGCTTCGGGGTTGTGTTGCTGGCCAATAAAAACTACCCCAATGCTGAACGGGTAGAAATTGCCCACAAAATTTATAGCAATCTAACCGGGAAACAATGACAGCTTTGGGTCGGGTGCCGTCGCGTGCGCAGTGTCAAAGCTGACATGACTAATACATGAGATGGGCTGATGCTCGCCGTCCGGTCAGGCAGCTGCCCCCCTGCAGGACTCACAGCAGTTGTATGCCACCCGTCATCCGAGACGTCAGTCGGCCTCATCCAGACCGGAACAATCTGGACGTGACGTCCGGCTGGCATTGCCGTGATCGAAATGGCGGCTAGTGACACGACTGTTGGGTCTACCCCATCGACCGGGCGCGGGACAAGCCACGTTGATCGGCTGACGGAATTTTCGGCGGTTCCGGCTTAGAACCCCAAACTTGATCTCGCTTCCTGGAATTTCTCGGGGAGAAATTTTGGGCAGCTTTCGGCAGTTCGCTTTGACGTACCCTTTCAGGAATGCCTTCCGATGTGCTCGAAAATGCGCGCGGATGTCCTGGCAACCTCTTTGCGATAGGCCACGTAGGCTTCGTAGTCCGGCCAGCTGCCGATCACGGTCGGGCCGTACATGCCATTCCACATATTCGGTGATGGCCGGTCCATGCCCTGCTGAACGGTGAGGGCCGCCCGCTTTCGCGGTGTTTCCCCCTTCTTCAGTTGATCAACATGGCAGCTGATCTGATCAAGTTGGCAGTGCTTGTACTTGCCCGCCGAGTGGCACCAGCTGGCAAAGGCATGCTGCCCGTCCTTGGTTGCCAGCTCTCCGATCAGGTCAATCTCGAACTGTAGGGCTTGCTGGTCATCGCCCCAGCGCTCTTGTGCCAGTGCCTCCAGCCGGGCGTCCTCTTCCTTCTTCCACGCGGCAGCGCAAAACACTTGATAGTCCTTGGCCCACGCCGCTAGCAACGTCAGCTCCTCGGCCATGGCGCGCAGGGCGCTGGCGGCCGCATTGATCGCCAGTTCGTGCTCAGGCTTCAAGTTGCTGAACTGCTCCTTGATCTTCTGCATCTGCGTGGCCGAGCGCTTCGCATTCGACGCCTGGATCTTGATGTTCTTGTCGCCGTGATACCTGGCGTCCCACTCCCAGCGACGGATCAGGTCGGAATCGGCCTTGCGGCGTGTCTGCGCTTGAAAGCGTGCGAGCAGGTCACTCATGCCGTCCCTTCTTTCTCTTCAGTGCTTTTCCAGTGCCTGCCAGTTTTCGATGCGCAGGCCATCCACCCTTTGAAACTCGCCCACGTTTGCCGTGACGAGGACCAGCCCGCGCGACAGCGCATGCGCAGCGATCAGGGTGTCGTAGGCGCCGATCGGTCGGCCGATGCGCTCCAACTCGGCACGCACCGGGCCCAGCACCTCCGCGGCCTCGCGGTCCCACGTGAGCACGTTCGCCAGGTTGAGGAAGGCGTGAACCAGCTGGGCCAGCCGCACGGCTTGTGGCTTCTTGGCTAACCCGTAGACGTGCTCGGCCATCGTGATCGTCGAAATGCACCAGGCATCCGGCGGCAGCGCGAGCAGCTTTTCATTGATTGCCGCGTCACCGCGGATGGCAGCGCTGCTGGCATTGGTGTCCAGCATGTAGACCGCGCTCACGCGGCGCCCTCACCTGTTCTGTGCGGCTCGATCCAGTCCGCGTAGGGGTCGCGAGGGCCATCCATCGGCTGCTGGCGGTTCTTGAGATAGTCCTCCAGGCCTTCTGCAGCCAGCTCTTCGGCCAGCTGCTCGCGCAGCGCCGCGAATGCCGCCCAACTGACGGCCTTGACCGGGGACAGCACGACATCACCCGAGCGGGCATCGCGCCGGATCAGGACCTCGGTGCCCTCGAAGCGAAACTCGGCCGGCAGGCGCACAGCTTGGCTTCCGCCGCTGCTGAACAGACGGGCGGTCTTGATTGGATCAGCGTTCATGATGCGCTCCTTTGTTTTTCCGTGAACCGTGCCGTTTCCAGCAGGGCTGTGACTTCCGGGCCTTGCAGCGCCGCCTGCAGGCCCTTCTCCTTCGCGGCCCAATGTTCCGCAAGCTGCGCTGAGATGGCGTCGGCGGTCGCCTGGCCGTCGAGCATCACTCGCGCGGCCAGGTCCGCGACGAAGCCACCGACGTAGTGCAAGGTGGGAACGTCCTCGCCAATGCTGCGTTTCACGGCGGTGGACAGGCTTTGTGCCAGCACGGCTGTGCGGCCCAGCCGCGGCAACCAGGCGCGCAGCTGCTCGCACTGGTGCGGCTGCAGGACCAGCTTGAAGCCTTCCCAGTAGAGCGGCACGTGTTCGTTCTGCGCGAACCACTCCAGCGTCGTCGATCCGATCTGAGCATTGACGCCAAAGCGCAGGAGCGACGTACTCTCGCTTCCCAGCGTGCAACCCTCCTTGTATCCAGTGGCCGGCGGCTCCGCAACGACCCTGACGCCAAGCCAGCCGTCATCGCCGGGGAACACGCCCAGGGAGAACTCGAATCCCACGAATTCAAGGCCGCTATGCATGCGCAATGGCCGCTGGCCATACAGTTTCTCGGACAGGTCGCGCGCAGCCTTGAATTTCAGCCAGGCATCGGCCGCCGAGGCGGTGGTGCTGCCGACTTCTTTGAGCCAGTAGCTGCGCAACTGCTCCGACTGGGCATTCCACCAGTCCATGCCGCCTTGTTCGTCAGCTGTCGGCGCGCGCGTCACGTCTTGCATGGCAGTTCCTTGAGGCCTGATACCCCAGGCCACGGTGAGCGGACGGTTCAGCTCAGGGCAATAGTATATATATCGTGTAGCTACATTGCAAGAGCTAAAATAGTACAGTGATAACTGTACTTATCACTGCATGCTATTTCGTTGCCCTTTTCGGTGTCCGAAGATACGATGCGCCTAAGCCGTTGATGGGCAAAGAGTTTTTTGGAGTGCGAAGCGCTTGTCTTCGAGGAGCGACCGCCCTGCCCTTCATGCCGTGCGTGTTTTCTCGGAGAGAAATGGAGCCTATCCATGGACAACAGCTTGAGCTTTCGGGCCATCGACGCCGCCCTCACCCGATGCATGGAAGCCCACCCGCCCGAGGGCCTGGAGCGTCGCATGCATCCCGATGCCAACACCATGGCTGGCCTGTGGGCGCAGATGCTGGTGGACCGCGTTGACACGGTGCCTAGGGCCGGTATCAACCCGGATGTCATGGCCGCCTTGGAGCGCTGGCGTGCGAGCGAATGATTTCTCGGGGAGAAAAGATGCCTGATCCCAAGAAGCTGCCGGCTTCCCCGCTGCGCCTGACGCGCGACGTGCTGGCCCACCTGCGTTCCGTGGCCGAAGGATTTCCGGTGGCCAGCTCGGCTCGGCGCTATCTGGACTGCTCGGAGGATTCGGCCGTCGCCGTGCATCGCGCGGCCGTGGACATGGCCGCCGCCGTCGCGCGACGCGCGGGCCTCGGCCCGCGCTGGCGGCTGCTGCGCGTGCAACAGCTGCCGGTCCAAGCGCTGGCAAAGCCCGTTTCCCTCGAAGAATGGGCGGAATCCAATGGCTATGACGGGTTTTCCTTTGAAGAGTTGCGCGAGATCTACGAGGCCGAGAACGGCCCCCTCGGCACCGACCGCAAGACAAAGCAGATCGAACGGCTGCGACGTGCGAGGATGGAACTGCTGCAGCAGCTGGAGGCTCACGCTGTCGAGCCGCCCTCTCTCGGCGATTCCGTTGCGGCCTGGTTCCCCGAAGACCTGGCCGTGCGACTGAAGCGTGCCGGCTTCCACTTGATGGGCGAATTGCGCACCGCCATCGTTCTGGGTGGACGATGGTGGCGAGGCCTGCCGGGCTACGGTCCGGTCAAAGCCGGACAGCTTGCAGCTCAGGTCGGCGCATTGGTCGGCTGGCCGGCCGCACCGACCTGGGCCGCTTCGACGGAAGCGCGCGACCTGGCCGAGAACGCGCACCAGTTGATCGAGCAGTGGATCTCATCCCGTACCGAGTCGGCGCAGACCGTCCGAGCTTATCGGCGTGAAACGCAGCGCTTCCTTGTCTGGCTGGTGTCGGAGAGGCGCAAGTCCTTGGGCGATGCTGGCCCGGACGATTGCACGGCCTACATCGCATTCTTGCGGGCCGTGCCCGTGGAATGGATGAGCCGGCGCAGCGCCGCCCGCTTCCGCGAAGGATGGGCGCCTTTTGCATCGCAGCCGCGCATCACCAGCCAGCGGTATGCGCTGACCGTGATCAACTCCTTTTTCGCCTGGCTCGCGCGCGCCGGCGAACTGCCGCGCAATCCGTGGGATCTGGTGAATCTGCGACTGCCCGATGACCCGGACGAGTCGCTGGATGCGTCGCGGGCTTTCACGCCCACGGCCTGGGCCGTGCTGCATGCGCATGTACCGGAACTGCCGGATGCGGCGGCTGCACGCATGCGCTGGCTGCTGGAGTTCGGCCAGGGCACAGGCCTGCGCGCGACAGAATTGCTGTTCGGGCGCAAGGCGGACATTCGGCAGCGGGACGGAGGGTATTGGCTTCGGGTTCATGGCAAGGGCGCGCGCAACCGTTTCGTGGTTGTGCCAGCATCGGCCATGAGGGCGACAAGGGCCTACTTCGGCGCGCGTGGGTTGGATTACGACCTTGCGCATCCGAACACGCCGTTGCTTGCGCACCTGAAAGCGCCAGAGCTTCCAGGGATGGATGCGCCGGAAGCAGGGCAGCTGGTTAGGAGGCCAGACGAGCAGGAGCGGAAGCAACGTGGCTACCTCAGCTATTCAACACTCGCTCCGGCTTTCCAGCGGTTTGTACGGGCTGCGCTGCGGGCATCCTCACTGTCACATGAGGAACGGGAAGACGCACGTCACGCTTCGCTGCATTGGCTGAGGCACACGCATGCGACACGTGCGGCCGAAGCCGAAGTGCCGCCCGACGTGCTTCAGGCCAACCTGGGCCAAGCCGATCCACGCACAACTGCAGGCTACTACCGCGCCCAGGAGCAGCGCCGCCAGCGGCAGATGGAGCGTGCTTTCGGCTCGGCTGAAGGCGGTTGATGAAAGCAGTTCTGGAGCGTCCCTCATGAGTATTCGTACCTGTACGAATACTTTTCAACTTCCATTCGGGAGAGCCGGCCCTGACCCCTGGGCGCTGCCCGCTGCGCGGTCACCGGACGCCCGCGCGCCCTTCGGGCGCTTTCCGCAGCTCGCCTATTCGGCTCGATCCTTCGGATTGCCGCTGCGCGGCACTGCTCCAGGCCGCCTGCGCAAC
>NZ_JBTNEH010000035.1:0-36318 GCF_054512775.1 Alicycliphilus sp. T452 | reverse complement strand
CGTCGTGCGCCTGACGCTGCGCAGTAACAGCTCTATCTCGGCAAACTTCTCTCGGCTGATGTCGCTCGGGTATTGCTTTCTTTTCACACCCCTATTGTCTGAGGTCGGAAGATCGCAAACAGGCTCTGAGATCATGAACACGTTCTGATGGCCGCGCATGCGTGATGCAGCCGGTTGCACGCAGCGGCGCGGGCATCAGCACAATGGGACGTTTCGAGAAGCACACCACCATGCAGCGCAGACTCCTCCTGACCCACACCGCCGCTGGCGCCCTGGCCCTGCTGGCCGGCTGCGCCAGCGCGCAGTCCGGCTACACCATCAGCACGCAGCAGATGCAGCAGGCGCTGGCCGAGCGCTTCCCGCGCAGCTACCCGCTGGGCGGCCTGCTGGACCTGCAGCTGCAGGCGCCGCGCCTGGCCCTGCTGCCCGAGCGCGACCAGGTCAACGCCGTGTTCGACCTGGCGGCCACGGGGGCGCTGCTGGCGCGCCGGCACACGGGCGTGTTCGACGTGGACTTCGCGCTGCGCTACGAACCCGCGGACCGCAGCATCCGCGCCTACCGGCTGCACGTGAACGCGCTGCGCCTCGATGGCCTCAAGCCCCAGGCGTCCGAGCTGCTGCAGCGCTACGGCCAGCAGCTGGCCGAGCAGTCGCTGCGCGAGGTGGTGCTGCACCAGCTGCGCGACAAGGACCTCGCGCCCATCGCCGCCATGGGCCTGCAGCCCGAGAGCATCAGCGTCACGCCGCGCGGGCTGCTCGTGCGCTTCGGCCCCAGGCCATTGCCCTGATTGCTCTTGACGTGATAGCTGCAAGAGCTTGCTGTACGGGCGTTGCAGCGTGTTTCTGCTTGGAACGCACAGGCGCGGGCGCTGTCCTACGCCGCCATGGCGGCGCAGCGGTTACAAAAGAGGGATAGCAGCCACTACCCGCACCACGCCATGAACCAGACCCCGCCCGCCGCCCCGCATTGCCTGACCGCCGCCCCGCCCGAGCCGGTGGTGGTGATCACCGGCGCCTCCAGCGGCATAGGCCATGCCACGGCGCTGGCCTTCGCGCGGCGCGGCGCGCGCGTGGTGCTGGCCGCGCGCAATGCCGACACGCTCGCCCCCGTGGCGCTGGCCTGCCATGCCGAGGGCGGCCGGGCGCTGGGCATACCCACCGACGTGACCGACGCCGAGGCCGTGCAGGCCCTGGCCGACAAGGCGGTGCGCCACTTCGGGCGCATCGACATCTGGGTCAACGCCGTGGGCGTGGGAGCCGTGGGGCGCTTCGAGGGCGTGCCGATCGCGGCCCACCGCCGCGTGATCGAGGCCAACCTGCTCGGCCACCTGCACGGCGCGCACGCGGCGCTCACGCGCTTTCGCGACCAGGGCCACGGGCTGCTGGTGAACCTCATCTCGCTGGGAGGCTGGCTGCCCACGCCCTATGCCGCGGCCTACGCGGCCAGCAAGTTCGGACTGCGCGGCCTGTCGGAGAGCCTGCGCGCCGAGGTGGCCGACCTGCCGCGCGTGCACGTCTGCGACGTGGCCCCCACCGTGGTCGACACGCCCGGCCTGTCGCACGGCGCCAACTACACGGGCCGGCGCCTGCGGGCGCCGCTGCCCATGGTGGACCCGCGCGCCGTGGCCCAGGCCATCGTGGACCTGGCCGACAGTCCGCAGCCGCGCGCCGTGACCTGGCTGGGCCTGGGCGCGCTGCCCGGGCGGCTGGCCCATGCGCTCGCGCCCCAGGGCACGGCGCGCGCGCTGCGCTGGCTCGGCGACCGGGGGCTGCGCCATGCTGCGCCCGCGCCGCTCACCGAGGGCAACCTGTTTTCCCCCTCGCGCCAGACCGCCATCGACGGCGGCCAGCGCCAGCGCATGGCCGGCACGGCCGGCCTGGTGGCCGTGCTGGGCGCCGTGGGGCTGGCCGCGGGGTGGTGGCTGGGGCGGCGGCGCTGAAGTCATGCGGGCCTGGTGTTACCAGCGCCCGGCGTTCTCCTACAGACATGATGCACGCTTCGGGCCTACGATCGGGAAAGGCCCCGGAGGCCGTCGCGCCGCCCGGCCGAGTTCCGTATTGCGTCGGAGGCGATCATGATCGAGACACCGCAGATCATCGACATCAGCCCCCCGCGCACGACGGCCGTGATCCGCGTCTGCTGCCCGCGCGAGGAACTGCCATGCACCATGGGCCGCGGCGTGCGCGAACTGCTCGACCGCATCAAGGCCCAGGGCGCGCAGGCTGCGGGCCCGTTGTTCACCCACCACCTGCGCGGCCCGACCGACAGCTTCGACTGCGAGGTCGGCGTGGCCGTGGACCGGCCCGTGCGCCCGGCGGGCCACGTGTGCCCGGGCCAATGGCCGGCCATGCGCGTGGCGCGCACCCTGTACCGCGGCTACTATGAAGACCTGCCGCAGGCCTGGGCCGCCCTGCGCGCCTGGATCGCCGCGCAGGGCCTGGCCGCCACCGGCGAGATGTGGGAGTGCTACATCACCGGCCCCGAGATCGGCTCGGATGCCAACGCCTGGCGCACCGAGCTCTACCTGCCGCTGTGCGGCAAGGGTGCCTGATGCTCTTCAAATGAGAGCTGCTGGCGCTTGCTGTGAAAGCGCTGTGGGCCGATTTATCCATAAATTCACCGCGCCGCCTGGGTCAACACGCTCTGAGCGTCAGGCGCCGAACTCCTGCGCCAGGAAGTCCACCACCGCCCGCACGCGCGGCGCGAGCGAGCGCCCGCGCGGGTAGAGCAGGTAGAAGCGGTCGTCTTCGGTGCGCTCCTGGTACTGCGTGAGCAGCGGCACGAGCGCGCCCGATTCCAGGTCGCCCGCGATGTGAAAGCGCGCGAGCCGCACCACGCCCAGCCCCAGCAGCGCGAAGGTGCGCAGCAGCTCGCCCTGGTTCGCGCCGATGTAGTTCGGGATGTCGATGGTCTTGAGCCCGCCCTCGTCGTGGAACGTCCAGCGGTTCCACTGCGTGCGGATGGTGAAGTTCAGGCACCGGTGGCGCAGCAGATCCTCGGGCCGCTGCGGCGTGCCGTGGCGCGCAAGGTATTGCGGCGCGGCGGCGATGACCCAGGGCCGCACCATGAGCGGGCGGCCGATCAGCGTCTGCTCCGTGGGCCGCCCGCTGTGGATGGCCACGTCCAGCCCCTGGCGGATGAAGTCGCCGCGCTCCGTGCCCAGCACGAAGTCCAGGTGCAGGCGCGGGTGCCTGTCCAGCAGCCTGGGCAGCCGGGGCGCGACGAGGTACTTGGCCGTGGTCAGCGCGGTGTGGATGCGCACGGTGCCCGATATCTCGGCATCGGCCACGCGCACGCCGGCCTCGGCCTCCTCCATCGCCTGCACCACCTGCTCGCCCGCCGCGCGCAAGCGCTCGCCCTCCTGCGTGAGGCGGATGGCGCCCGCCACGCGCTCGAACAGCCGCACGCCGAGGCGCGCCTCCATGCGCGCGATCAGCTTGCTGATCGTCGAGGGCGACTGGTGCAGCCTGCGGCCCGCGCCGGAAAAGCTGCCTTCCTCCACCACGCGCAGGAACACCTGCAGTTCGCCGAACTTGTCCATGGCACCCTTTGTGAAATCCGTTCACATGCGCTTTGCCGCCGCATGCGTTGTCTGCCCAGTCTTCACTCTACAGAATGCCCTGCATACCCAGAACGGAGACAACGCGAATGAGTGAGAACAAGCTGCTGCGCATCGGCTCGGGCGCGGCCTGGTGGGGCGACCGCGTGGAGCCCGCGCAGCTCAACGCCGAGCGCGGCGACCTCGACTACCTGTGCTTCGAGACCATGGCCGAGGCCACCGTGTCAGCGGCGCAGGTGCGCGCGCGGCGCGACCCGTCCTTTCCCGGCTACGACACCTACCTGGACGACCGCATGCGCGCCGTGCTGCCCGCCTGCATGCGCCGGGGCACGCGCATCGTCTCCAACCAGGGCTGGATCAACCCGCAGGGCGCGGCCCGGCGCATCGTGGAGCTGCTGCGCGAGCTGGGCATCGCGGGCGTGAAGGTCGCGGCCGTGGGCGGCAGCCTCATCACCGACCGCGTGCTGGAGCTGGCGCCCACCATCCTCGAAAACGGCCAGCCCACGGCCACGCTGAAGGACACGCTGATCTCCGCCGAGGCCTACATGGGCGCCGAGCCCATCGTGCAGGCGCTGCGCGAGGGCGCGCAGATCGTCGTGACGGGCCGCGTGGCCGACCCGTCGCTGTTCCTCGCGCCCATGGTGTACGAGTTCGGCTGGGACCCGCTCGACCACGAAAGGATCGGCGCGGGCAGCGGCATCGGCCACCTGCTCGAATGCGGCGCGCAGGTCACGGGCGGCTACTTCGCCGACCCGGGCCTCAAGGACGTGCCTGATCCGTGGAACTTCGCCTTCCCCATTGCCGAGGTGGATGCGCAGGGCAACGTCACGCTCTCCAAGGTGGCGGGCACGGGTGGCGCCATCACCGCGCAGACCGTCAAGGAGCAGATGCTCTACGAGGTGCACGACCCCGCCAACTACATCACGCCCGACGTGGTGGTGGACTTCACCCGCGCGCGCATCGAGCCGCTGGGCCCCGACCGCGTGCGCGTCACCGGCCTCACGGGCACGCCGCGCACGCCCACGCTCAAGGTTTCCATGGGCTGTACCGAGGGCTTCATCGGCGAGGACATGTTCTTCTACGCCGGCCCCGGCGCACTGCGCCGCGCGCAGCTCGCCAAAAAGATATTGGAGGAGCGCTTCAGGATCGTGCAGCTCGACGCCGAGGAGGTGCGCATCGATTTCCTGGGGCTGAACGCCATCCACGGCGCGGCCACGCCGCCCGATGCGCCGGAGCCCTACGAGGTGGCCGTGCGCGTGGCCGCGCGCACCCGCACGCGCGCCGAGGCCGCCAAGGTCGGCCGCGAGGTGGACGGCATGGCCGTCTCCGGCGTGGGCCACACCGGCAAGCGCGTGCCGCACCAGGAGCGCACGCGCGAGGTGATCGGCGTGTGGTCCTCGCTCGTGCCGCGCGAGCAGGTGGCGGCGCACATCGACTATTTCACGAGCTGAACAGGGGAGCGACCGCCATGAAGGCACGACTGGAACAGGTGGCCCACACGCGCTCGGGCGACAAGGGCAACACCTCCAACATCGCCGTGTTCGCCTACGAACCCGCGCTGTATCCGCTGCTCAGGGAGCAGCTCACCGCCGAGCGCTTCAAGGCCTTCCACCGCGAGGCCATCACCGGCGAGGTGCTGCGCTACGAGGCGGAGAACCTGCACGCGCTCAACTTCGTCGCGCACGGCGCCCTGGGCGGCGGCGTCTCGCGCAGCCTGTCGCTGGACAACTACGGCAAGGCGTTGTCGGCGGCCATCCTGGGCTTCGAGCTCGATGTGCCCGAGGCGCTGGCGCCGCTGCTGCGCGAGCGGCGTTCCGCCTGAAGGAGCCGGGCATGGACACGAACGCTGCAGCGGATGCCCGTCCCCTCGTCACGCACCCCGGCATCAACGAGCGCTGGCTCCGTCAGGTGAGCGAACCGGCGCTGGAGCCGGACCTGCCCATCGTCGATCCGCACCACCACCTTTGGGACCGCGACGGCGGCTACTTTGCCCCGCAGTTGTTGCAAGACCTGGCTCAGGGCCATCGCGTGGTTGCCACGGTGCATGTGCAATGCCACCACGGCTACTTCGACAGCGGCCCGCAGGCACTGCGTCCGGTGGGCGAGACGCGTTTTGCCGTGCGCATGGCGCATGAAGCGCGGCAGGCTGGGGCAGACGTACGGATGTGCAGCGGCATCGTGGGCTTCGCAGACCTGCAATTGGGTGACGCGGTGCAGGAGGTCTTGCAGGCGCACATTGCAGAAGGAGGGGGCCGCTTTCGAGGCATCCGCCGGCTCAATGCACGCGATGACGCCTTTCGCACCCATTTGCCGCCGCTGCCGCCGGGACTGTTGGCCGATACGGCGTTCCGCCGTGGTTTCGCGCGCCTGCAGCCCCTGGGCCTGTCGTTTGACGCATGGATGTTCCATCCACAGCTCGGCGAACTCGTTGCGCTGGCCGATGCTTTCCCGGAAACGTCCATCGTTCTCGACCATGCGGGCACGCCGCTGGGCATGGGCCCGTACCAGGGGCGCAAGGACGAGGTCTTCAGTCGCTGGAGCGCGGACATCGGGCGGTTGGCGCAGAGGCCGCAGGTGACGGCCAAGCTCGGCGGGCTGGGCATGGCGTTCACCGGGTTCGACTTCCACCGGCGCGGGCTGCCGCCTTCCTCCGAGGAGCTGGCGCGGGCCTGGAGGCCGTACATCGAACGCTGCATCGAAGCCTTTGGTCCCGCCCGCTGCATGTTCGAGAGCAACTTCCCGGTGGACAAGGCGTCTTGCGGCTACGGCGTGCTGTGGAACGCATTCAAGCGCCTCGCGGCAGGCGCGTCGGCCACTGAGAAGGCCGCGCTGTTCGGTGGTACGGCCGCGCGGGTCTATCGCCTGGAGGTGCCCGAATTGCAAGGCGGGGCCCATTAGCTGCGGGCCGATCCGATTCGACAACCATTTCAAAGGAGACGAGCATGAAAAAGAAACCGGCGGCGCTGGCCGCCACCGCCGCGATGAGCCTGGGCCTGGCACTGGGCGCGCCGGTGCACGCGAGTGGCATATCCGATGGCGTGGTTCGCATCGGCCTGCTGCTCGACATGGCCGGGCCCTACTCCGATATCGGCGGCGCCGGCTCGGTACTGGCTGCGCGCATGGCGGTGGAGGACTTCGGCGGCACCGTGCTCGGCAAGCCCATCGAAGTGATCTACGCGGACCACCAGAACAAGCCCGACATCGCGTCCACCAAGGCGCGCGAGTGGTTCGACACGCAGAAGGTCGATGCCATCACTGACGTGGCTTCCAGCGCCACGTCCATTGCCGCCGTGAACGTGGGGCGTGCCAAGAACAAGCCCGTGTTGATCTCCGCCGCTGCGGGCGGCACAAGCCGCCTCACCAACGAGGACTGCAGCCCCATCAGCGTGCACTGGACCTACAACACCCAGACGCTGGCCAACGTCACTGCCCGCGCCGTCACGAAGGCCGGAGGCGATTCCTGGTTCTTCATCACGGCGGACTACACCTTCGGCCATTCGCTGGAAAAAGACACGGCGGACCTCGTCAAGGCCGCGGGCGGCCAGGTGCTCGGCTCTGTGCGCCACCCGCTCAATGCGAGCGATTTCTCCTCGTTCATCATGCAGGCGCAGAACTCCAAGGCCAAGGTCATCGGCCTGGCCAATGCGGGCGCGGACACGATCAGCACCATCAAGGCAGCCAACGACTTCGGCCTCGTGCAGTCGGGCAAATCCCTCGCGGGGCTGCTCATGTACATCAGCGACGTACATGCGCTGGGCCTGCGCCTGACGCAGGGCATGATGATGACGGAGGGCTTCTACTGGGATCTCAACGACGAGACCCGGGCATGGTCCAAGCGTTTCTTCGAGCGCCACAAGCGCATGCCCACCTCGGCGCAGGCGGGCGAATACTCGGCGGTGACGCACTACCTGAAAGCGGTGAAGGCGGCCGGCACCGACGAAACCGGGGCCGTGATGGCCAAGATGCGCGAGCTGCCCGTGAACGACGTCTTCGTGCGCGGCGGGACCATTCGGCCCGATGGAGCGATGGTGCATCCCATGTACCTTGCGCAGGTCAAGAAACCTTCGGAATCGCGCTATCCATGGGACTACCTTGCCATCAAGGCCGTGGTGCCGCAGGAAGAAGCATTCCAGCCGCTGTCGAACAGCCGCTGTCCTCTCGTGAAACGTTGATGCACAGCAAGGAGACAGACCCATGCACAGGATCCTTCGCAGGTTCGCGGCCCTGGCCCTCTCGGCCTGCGCCGCGCTGGCCCATGCCCAGAGCTACCCCGCCAAGCCGGTGCGCATCGTCGTGCCCTACCCGGCAGGCGGCACCACGGACATCATCGCGCGCATCGCCGCCGCGCAGCTGGCCGAGCGGCTCAGGCAGCCCTTCGTGGTGGAGAACCGCGCGGGCGCGAGCGGCGCCATCGGCGCGGTGGCCGTGGCGCAGTCCGCGCCCGACGGCTACACGCTGGTCATGGGCACGGCCAGCTCGCACGGCATCAACTCGGCGCTGCAGAAGAACCTGCCCTACGACGCCGTGAAGGACTTCGCGCCCGTCACCGTGGTCGCCAGCACGCCCAACATCGTCGTGGTGCACCCGAGCGTGCCCGCCAGGACGCTGGGCGAGCTGCTGGCGCTGGCCAGGGCGCAGCCGGGCAAGATCAACTTCGGCTCCACCAGTCCCGGCGGCTCGCCGCACATGAGCGCGGAGCTGCTCAAGATGATGGCCGGCGTGGACATGACGCACGTGCCCTACAAGGGCGCCGCGCCCATGCTCACCGACCTGATCGGCGGGCAGATCCAGGCGGGCTTCGACAACCTGCCCTCCACCATCGGCTTCGTGCACGGCGGCAAGGTGCGCGCGCTGGCCGTGACCACGCCGCAACGCTGGCCCGGCGCGCCCGACATTCCCACGGTGGCCGAGAGCGGCGTGCCGGGCTACGAGGTCTCGGGCTGGTTCGGCCTGCTGGCGCCGGCGGGCACGCCCAAGGCGGTGCTCGACACGCTGCAATCGGCCGTGGCGCAGGCCGTGCAGCAGCCCGAGGTGGCCAGGCAGCTGCGCGACCTGGGCGCCGAGCCCGTGGCCAACAAGCCCGAGGCGTTCGCGCGCGACATCGCGGCCGACGTGGAGAAATGGCGCAAGGTGGTCCAGGCCACGGGCGTGCGGCTTGAGTGACGTGCGGCGCGCGTGCGGGACAATGGCGCATTCCTTTTTCTTGAACCGCGCGCCATGCACATCGCCAAAGACACCGCCGTCACCATCAGCTACAAGATCACCGACCCCGCCACCGGCAAGCCGCTCGATTCCGGCCACGTGGCCTACCTGCACGGCGGCTACGAGAATATCTTCGCCAAGGTGGAAGCCGCGCTCGAAGGCCAGGCCGCGGGCCATGCCGCCACCGTCGATCTGGCCGTGGAGGACGCCTTCGGCCCGCGCGACGAGAGCCTGGTGCGTACCATCCCCAAGAGCGAATTCCCGCCCGGCGTGAAGGTGGGCGGCCAGCTCCAGGGCCCGGGCGCCGACGGGCAGCCCCAGATGTTCCACGTGGTCAAGATCAAGGGCCCCGTGGTGCACCTGGACGGCAACCACCCGCTGGCCGGCCACGCGCTGCGCTTCGCCTGCAAGGTGACCGAGGTGCGCGCCGCCACGCCCGAGGAGATCGCCCACCGCCACGTGCATGGCGGGCACGGGCACCACCACTGAAATCCCTATCAGGCAGATTGCTATGTAAAAGCGAGCTGCCTGCGCTTTGCCTGATTGGCCTGCAGGCCTATTTTTCGCGGGCGTTGAATTGAAAGATAATACGAATATTTCTCGTTTGTCTTTCTATCATGAAACCCAGCACTACCTGCTTCCCGCTGTTGCCCATTGCCGCAGCCGTGGGGCTGGCGCTCGCGGCGGGCGCCGCCGGCGCGCAGGCCCAGGCTCCTGGCGGCACGCCCACCCTGGCCGCCGTGACCGTGGAGGCCAGCGCCGACGCATCGGCCCAGGGCCTGGCCAAGCCCTACGCGGGCGGGCAGGTGGCGCGCGGCGCGCGCGTGGGCCTGCTGGGCACGCAGGACTTCATGGACACGCCGTTCTCCACCACCAGTTACACCAGCGAGCTGATCCAGAGCCAGCAGGCGCAGAGCGTGGGCGACGTGCTGCTCAACGACCCGTCCGTGCGCCAGGCGCGCGGCTTCGGCAACTTCCAGCAGGCGTACTTCATTCGCGGCTTCACGGTGTATTCGGACGACGTGGCCTACAACGGCCTCTACGGCCTGGTGCCGCGCCAGTACATGGCGGCCGAGTTCGTCGAGCGCGTGGAGGTGTTCCGCGGCGCCAATGCGTTCCTGAGCGGCGCGGGCGCGGGCAGCGTGAGCGGCGGCGGCCTGGGCGGGCTCATCAACGTGGTGCCCAAGCGCGCGGGCAACGAGCCCCTGAACCGCGTGACGCTGGGCGCGCAGTCCGGCGGCCAGGGCTACGCGGCGGCGGACATCGGCCGCCGCTTCGGCCCGGACGATTCCACGGGCCTGCGCCTGAACCTCGCGCGGCGCGACGGCGACACGGGCGTGGACGGCGAGAACATGCGCATGACCGCCGCGGCGGTGGGGCTGGACTGGCGCAGCCGCGCGGCCCGCCTCTCGGCCGACTTCGGCTACCAGGAGCACAAGCTGCACGCGCCCCGGCCCGCGCTCACGCCGTCGGCCAGCCTGCCGGTCCCGTCGGCGCCCGACGCCGGCCGCAACTTCGCCCAGCCCTGGACGCATTCGGACAGCCGCGACCTGTTCGGCACCGTGCGCGGCGAGTTCGACTTGAGCGACCAGTGGACCGGCTGGGCCGCGCTGGGCGTGCGCCGCGGCAAGGAGGACAACGCGCTCTCGGGCCTGACGCTCTCCGGCAGCACCGGCAGCGCCACGATCAACCGCTTCGACAACACGCGCGAGAACCGCGTGAAGACGGGCGAGCTGGGCCTGCGCGGCACCCTGCGCACGGGCGGCGTCAAGCACACGGTGGTGGCGTCGCTCACGGGCTTCGACGCCAGCGAGCGCAACGCCTGGGGCTACAACTACGCCACGGGCCTTGCCAACAACATCTACGACCCCGTGGCCCTGTCCGCGCCGCCGCTCACCGGCCTGGGCGGCGCGCTGGGCAGCCCGCTCGAGACCGAGCGCATCCGCACGTCCAGCCTGGCGCTGGCCGACACGATGGACTTCATGGACGGCCGCGTGCTGTTCACGCTGGGCGCGCGCCGCCAGACGATCAAGGACGAGGGCTTCAACGTGAACACCGGCGCGCGCGAGAGCCGCTACGACAAGAGCCGCGTGACGCCCATGGCCGGCATCGTGTTCAAGGCGCGGCCGGACGTGGCGCTGTACGCCAACTACATCGAAGGGCTGGCCAAGGGCGACACCGCCTCGGGCCAGGACATCACCAACCCCGGCGAGGTGTTCGCGCCCTACGTTTCGCGCCAGAAGGAGGTGGGCGTGAAGTACGACGGCGGCGCCGTCGGCGCCAGCGCGGCCTTCTTCACCACCAGCAAGCCCAGCGCCTACGTGCAGAACAACGTCTTCGGCGTGTTCGGCGAGCAGCGCAACCGCGGCGTGGAGTTCAACGTGTTCGGCGAACCCGCCAGGGGCCTGCGCCTGCTGGGCGGCCTGACGCTGCTGGATGCCGAGTACCTGCGCACGGCCGGCGGCGCCAACGACGGCAAGCGCGTCGTTGGCGTGCCGCGCCGCCAGGCCAACATCGGCGCCGAATGGGAGGTTCCGGGCGCGCGCGGCCTCGCGCTCAACGCGCGGCTGCTCTACACCGGCGCCCAGTACGCCAACGCGGCCAACACCCTGCGCGTGCCGGGCTGGACGCGGCTGGACCTGGGCGCGCGCTACCTGCTGGAAGTGGGCGGCAGGCTCGTCACGCTGAACGCGCGCGTGGACAACGCGCTGGGCAAGGACTACTGGGCCTCGGCGGGCGGCTATGCGTCCTCGGGCTACCTCGTGCTGGGCGCGCCGCGCACCTTCTCGCTCATGGCCAGCGTCGATTTCTGATGCGCGCCTTCTGGACGGTCGTGCACCGCTGGATGGGGCTCGCCGTGGCCCTGTTCCTCATCGTCGCCGGGCTCACCGGCGCGGTGATCTCGTGGGACCACGAGATCGACGAGTGGCTCAACGCCGACATCATGCGTACGCCCGGCCGCGGTCCGCTGCAGGACCCGCTGGCGCTCGCCGCCGCCGTGGAGGCGGACGATCCGCACGCCGAGATCAGCTACATGACGCTGGGGCTGGAGGAGGGCCACGCGGCCTCCTTCCTCGTGCGCCCGCGCACCGACCCGGCCACGGGCGCCAAATACGCGCTGGACTACAACACCGTCTACGTCGACCCGGTCACGGCCCGCATCATCGGCCACCGCGACGCGCGCAGCATCGCGCTCAGCCGCCGCAACCTCATGCCCTGGCTGCGCCACCTGCACGAGAGCCTGCACATGCCCGCCTTCCGGGGCAGCGACCGCTGGGGCTTCTGGCTCATGGGCGGCGTGGCGCTGGTGTGGCTGATCGACAGCTTCGTGGCGCTCTACCTCACCTTCCCTCCGCGCCAGGCCGCGCGTTCGGCGCGCACCTGGGCCAGCCGCTGGCGCCCCGCGTGGGCGGTGCGCTGGCGCGCGGGCGGCTACAGGCTCAACTTCGACCTGCACCGCGCCGGGGGGCTGTGGGTGTGGGGCGTCATCATCGTCGTGTCGTTCACCTCGTTCTCGCTGAACCTCTACCGCGAGGTGTTCTATCCGGTGATGAGCAAGATTTCGACGACCACCCCGGGCCCCTACGAAACGCTCACGCCCGCGCCCCTGGGCACCTTCATCGCGCCGCGCATCGGCTTCGCCGAGGCCATCGCCATCGCGCGCCGCGAGGGCGAGCGCCTGGGCTTCGCGCACCCGCCGGGCGGCATCTGGTACGGCGGCGACTTCCCGTTCTACAACGTCTCGTTCTTCGATCCGAGCGACGAGTCGGGCGCGATGGGCATGGGCCTGTCGAACGTCTACGTCAGCTCCGGGACGGGCGAGGTGCTCGGCACGCACCGCCCCTGGTACGGCACCGCCGCCGACGTGTTCGTGCAGCTGCAGCTGCCGCTGCACTCCGGGCGCATCCTGGGGCTGACGGGGCGCATCCTCATGTCGTTCATGGGGCTCATGGTGGCCATGCTCTCGGTCACCGGCATCGTGATCTGGGCGCGCAAGCGCCGTGCGCGGATGCTTCAAAAAATATAGCTTTAAGCGCTTGGTGGGCGGGCGCAAGGGGCTGATTCTTCTTAAAACCTGCGCAGCAGTGCCTGCCGCAGCAAGCGCTCCGCCCGGTCGCGGATGTGCAGCGGGCTGCGGCCCGGCCGGGGGCGGGCGCGCGCGTCGGCGCAGGCGGCCAGGAAGTCGTGCAGCAGCGGCGAGTCGTCCAGCATCGTGCCGCTCGCGGCGCGGAACTCCGGGTGCCATTGCGTGGCCGCGATGTAGCCGCGCCCGTGGCCGTGGCCGTGGCGGCGGCGAATGGCCTCGGGCACCACGTCGGGGTAGCTCCAGGCCTCGATGTCGAAGCCTGGCGCGAGGTTCTTGATGCCCTGGTGGTGGATGCTGTTGACCGTCACGCGCGGCTGGCCGGGGTACAGGCGCGCCAGGCGCGTGCCGGGCACGATGTCCACCTCGTGGAAGTGCTGGTCGTAGGCGACCGCGTTGCGGTGCTGCATGGCGCCGGGGTGCTGGGTCTCTATGTCCTGGTAGAGCGTGCCGCCGAAGGCCACGTTGATGAGCTGCAGGCCCCGGCACACGCCGAAGATGGGCTTGCCCTGCTGCTCGAACGCCTCGACCACGGCCAGGTCGTACAGGTCGCGCACGCGGTCGCCCAGCCAGGCGTCCTTGAGCGGCACCTCGCCGTAGCTGCCGGGCCACACGTCGGAGCCGCCGTGCATGACCACGCCGTCGAGCCATTCGGCGTAGTGCTTGAGCGTGACGTCGCCGCGCGCCGTCTCGCCCGTGGGGCAGGGCACCATCACGACCAGCGCGCCGGCCGACATGATCCAGTGCGCGATGGATTGCTCAACGTATTGCAGCGTCTTGTTGGTGAACAGCGAGCGGCCCGGGTCGGCATGCGAGAAACAGGCCGACAGGCCGATCTTCAGCCGGCTGGCCGTGGGATGGAGGGCAGACATGCAAGGGTTGTAGCACTGCAGCGCCGGCCAGTCTGTAGGAGAGCGCTGCCCCGGTGCGCATGCCGGCCGCGCGCTCCGGGGCCAAGCCCTTCGCCGGCGGCCGATAATTGATGCGAATCAGGCCATCGGCTGCCGACTGCGGCATGATGGGCGGCATGGGGCCTGCATCCGCACCCCGGTTTCACCAAGGAGGAAAACATGCAAATTCAGGTGCATACCAACGACCACATCCAGGGCGGCGAATCGCTGGTGCGCTGGGTGCAGGAAGAGGCCACGACCCGCCTGGCCCGCTTTCGCGAGCATGTGACGCGCGTGGAGGTGTTCCTGTCCGACGTGGACGGCGGCAAGTCCGGCGCGGTCGACAAGCGCTGCGTGATCGAGGCCCGCCCCGCCGGCCGCCAGCCCGTGGCCGCCCATGCCGAGGCGCCCAAGGTGGCCGATGCCTTCGCCGCCGCCGCCGACAAGCTGCTGCGCTCGCTGGGCGACGACATCGCGCGCGCCAAGGACCGCCAGGGGCGCGAGACCATCCGCACGGCGGAGTAAGGGTTGCTATCGAATAGGTAGCTTGTTGCGCTTGCTGCAAGAGCGTCAGAGCCTGTTTTGGCTCTGAAAGGGCCGCAGGCACGCCATGTGCCTGCGGCCCTTTTTGCAGGGCACAAAAAAACGCGCCCGAAGGCGCGTCGCTGTGCAGGGAGTGCGAGCGGCTTACTTGCCGGCCATCACGCGCACCATCTCCAGGCACTTGTTGGAGTAGCCCCACTCGTTGTCGTACCAGGCCACGACCTTCACGAAGGTCTTGTCCAGGGCGATGCCGGCGTCGGCGTCGAACACCGAGGTGTGGGTCTCGCCGACGAAGTCGGTGGCCACCACCTTGTCCTCGGTGTAGGCCAGCACGCCCTTGAGGGCGCCTTGCGACTGGGCCTTCATCTCGGCCTTGATTTCGTCGTAGCTGGCTTCCTTCTCCAGCTCCACCGTCAGGTCCACCACCGACACGTCGGAGGTGGGCACGCGGAAGGACATGCCGGTGAGCTTCTTGTTGAGCGACGGGATCACCACGCCCACGGCCTTGGCGGCGCCGGTGCTGCTGGGGATGATGTTCTCCAGGATGCCGCGGCCGCCGCGCCAGTCCTTGTTGGACGGGCCGTCCACGGTCTTCTGCGTGGCGGTGGCGGCGTGCACGGTGGTCATCAGGCCGCGCTTGATGCCCCACTTGTCGTGCAGCACCTTGGCCACGGGGGCCAGGCAGTTGGTGGTGCAGCTGGCGTTGCTGATGATGGCCTGGCCGTCGTAGGTCTTGTGGTTCACGCCATAGACGAACATCGGCGTGTCGTCCTTGGAGGGGGCCGACATCAGCACCTTCCTGGCGCCGGCGGCGATGTGCTTCTCGGCGCTGGCCTTGTCCAGGAACAGGCCGGTGGACTCGATCACGATGTCGGCGCCGACCTCGTTCCACTTCAGGTTGGCGGGGTCGCGCTCCTGCGTGAGGCGGATCTTCTTGCCGTTGACGATGAGCGTGTTGCCATCGACCGAGACCTCGCCCTTGAAGCGGCCGTGCACGCTGTCGTACTTGAGCATGTAGGCCAGGTAGTCGGGCTCCAGCAGGTCGTTGATGCCAACGACTTCGATGTCGGAGAAGTTCTGCACGGCGGAGCGCAACACGTTGCGGCCGATGCGGCCGAAGCCGTTGATGCCAATCTTGATCGTCATGGTTAAGCCTCTAGGGATGAAAAAAAACTTCAGCGCTTGCGCTGCAGCGCGGCGCGCACGGTGTCGGCCACGTTCTCGGCCGTGAAGCCGAAGTGCTTGAACAGCACGCCTGCCGGGGCCGACTCGCCGTAGGTGTCGATGCCAACCACGGCGGCGCAGCCGTACTTCCACCAGAAGTCGGTCACGCCCATCTCGACGGCGATGCGCGGCAGGCCGGCGGGCAGCACGAGCTGCTTGTACTTCACGTCCTCGCGGTCGAAGGCGGTGGTGCTGGGCATGGAGACCACGCGCACGGCGATCTTGCGCACGGCCAGGAGCTTCTGCGCGGCCAGGGCCAGCTGCACCTCGGAGCCGGTGGCGATGATCACGGCCTGCGCCCTCTTCTTGAGGCCGATGTCCTTCGGCTCGGAGAGGATGTAGGCGCCGCGCGAGATGTCGCCCAGGTCGCGCTTGGGCGCGTAGGGCAGGTTCTGGCGCGAGAGCAGGAGCGCCGTGGGCTTGTTGCGGTTGGACAGGGCCACGCTCCAGGCCACGGCGGTCTCGGCCGTGTCGGCGGGGCGCCATACGTCCAGGCCGGGGATCAGGCGCAGGCTGGCCGCATGCTCGATGGACTGGTGCGTGGGGCCGTCCTCGCCCAGGCCGATGGAGTCGTGCGTGAACACGTGGATCACGCGCTGCTTCATCAGCGCGGCCATGCGGATGGCGTTGCGGCTGTAGTCGCTGAACGTGAGGAAGGTGCCGCCGTAGGGGATGAAGCCGCCGTGCAGCGCGATGCCGTTCATGATGGCGGCCATGCCGAACTCGCGCACGCCGTAGTTGATGTGGCGGCCCACCTGGCCGTCCTCGGTTTTGGCGACGGCGCCGCTGGCTTCCATGCGCAGCGCGGGCGTGCTCTTGGTGTTGGTGAGGTTGGAGCCGGTCAGGTCGGCGCTGCCGCCCAGCAACTCGGGCAGCTGGGCGGTGAAGGCCTCCAGCGCGATCTGGCTGGCCTTGCGGCTGGCCACGGTCTGGCCTGCAGTGTGGGCGGCCACCACCGTGTCCACGGCTACCTGGGCGAAGTGTTTGGGCAGGTCGCCGGCCATGCGGCGGGACAGCTCGAACGCGAGCTCGGGGTAGGCAGCCTCGTAGGCGGCGAAGCGCAGCGTCCACTCGGCCTCGGCGGCCTGGCCGGCGGCCTTGGCGTCCCAGTCGGCATAGACGGACTCGGGGATCGCGAAGGGCTCGTGCGACCAGCCCAGCGCGGCGCGCGTGAGGTTGATCTCCTCGGCGCCCAGGGGCTCGCCGTGGGCCTTGGCGGTGCCCGCGCGGTTGGGGCTGCCTTGGCCGATGGCGGTCTTGCAGACGATCAGCGTGGGCTTGTCCACGCTGGCCTTGGCCTGGCGAATAGCGTCGGCCACGGCCTCCGCGTCGTGCCCGTCCACGGCGTCGATCACGTTCCAGCCGCAGGCGGCGAAGCGCTGGGGCGTGTTGTCGATGAACCAGGGCGCCACCTGGCCGTCGATGCTGATGCCGTTGTCGTCGTACAGCGCGATGAGCTTGTTCAGCTTCCAGGCGCCGGCCAGGCCCACGGCCTCGTGGCTGATGCCTTCCATGAGGCAGCCGTCGCCCAGGAACACGTAGGTGTGATGGTCCACGATGGCGTGGCCTTCGCGGTTGAACTCGGCGGCCAGCAGCTTCTCGGCCAGCGCGAAGCCCACGGCGTTGGTCACGCCCTGGCCCAGCGGGCCGGTGGTGGTCTCCACGCCCGGGGTGATGCCGTGCTCGGGGTGGCCGGCGGTCTTGCTGTGCAGCTGGCGGAAGTTCTTCAGCTCCTGCAGGGGCAGGTCGTAGCCCGTGAGGTGCAGCAGCGCGTACAGCAGCATCGAGGCATGGCCGTTGGACAGCACGAAGCGGTCGCGGTCCATCCACTGCGGGTTGGTGGGGTTGTGCTTCAGGTGCCGGCCCCACAGCGCAACGGCCATGTCGGCCATGCCCATGGGGGCGCCGGGGTGGCCGGAGTTGGCTTGTTGAACGGCATCCATTGCGAGTGCGCGGATCGCATTCGCCATTTGTTGTGCATTGGCCATGAAAGTGGAAAGGGGCTGGGGCAAAGCCCGTCATTTTACCGGGGTGCCTTATGGGGCACTGACATGGCGCCGCTGGACGTAGGGCGATGCACTACAGTGCGGCCATGCACACACAGCCTCCCGCCCTGCTGCTGGCCGCCGGCCGCGGGGAGCGCATGCGCCCGCTCACCGACCACACCCCCAAGCCCCTGCTGCAGGTGCAGGGCCGGCCGCTGCTGGAGTGGCACCTGCAGGCGCTGGCCGATGCCGGCGTGGCGCGCGTGGTGGTCAACACGGCCTGGCTGGGGGAGCAGATTTCAAGCCATTTTGGCCCCCAGCCCTTGCTGGACGGGTGCGAGCAGCTATCGATTTCATATTCGCACGAAGGCCGCGACTTCGGCCGCGCGCTGGAGACGGCCGGCGGCATCGCGCGCGCGCTGCCGCTGCTGGGCGGCGCGGTGTTCTGGCTGGCGGCGGGCGACGTGTTCGCGCCGGATTTCCGCTTCGACCCCGAGGCCGCCCGGCGTTTCGCCGCCGGCGGCGCGCTGGCCCACCTGTGGCTGGTGGAGAACCCGCCGCACCACCCGCGCGGGGACTTCGGCCTGTCCCCGCAGGGGCTGGTGCTGAACCTGCCCGAGGGTGATGCGCGGGAGCGTTTCACCTACAGCACCATCGCGCTGCTGCGCGCCGAGCTGTTCGCCACCCCCTGGTGCGACATTCCCGCGGGCAACCCCGAGGGCGTGGCCGCGCCGCTGGCGCCGCTCTTGCGCCGCGCCATGGATGCCGGGCGCGTGACGGGCGAGAGGTACGCCGGGCGCTGGACGGACGTGGGCACGCCCGGGCGCCTTGCCGCGCTGAACGCCGCGGCCCCGCCCCAGGGGTAGCCGCCATGCGCTACGAGCTCTCGGACCTGCGGCTGTTCCTCGAGATCGCTCAGGCGCGCAGCCTGACGGCGGGCGCCGCGGCGGTCTTCATCACGCCGTCGGCCGCGAGCTACCGGCTCAAGAACCTGGAGCAGGCGCTGGGCACGGCGCTGTTCGAGCGCACGCCCAGGGGTATGGACCTCACCCCCGCGGGCGACGCGATGCTGCTGCACGTGCGCGAGCTGTTCGAGGGCGTGGAGCGCATGCAGAGCGACGTCGGCCGGTTCATCTCGGGCGTCAAGGGGCATGTGCGGCTCATCGCCAACAGCAGCTCCCTCAACGGTTTCGTGACGCCGACCCTGGGGCGCTTCCTGGTCGCCTATCCGGGCATCGATGCGGAGATCGAGGAGCGCCAGAGCGAGACCATTCCGGCGGCGGTGCTCGCGCGCGAGGCCGACGTGGGCATCTTCGCGGGGCCCTCGTCCGTGCAGGGGCTGGTCACCCACCCCTATGCCGTCGACCGCCTGGTCATCGTCACGCCGCGCGACCACGTGCTGGCCTCGCAGTCCAGCCTGTGCCTGGGCGCGGCGCTGGAGTTCGACTTCGTCTGCATGGCGCGCACCAGCAGCAACTACCTGTTCCTGCGCGATACCGCGCAGAAGTACGGCAAGACCGTGCGCGCGCGCCTGCATGCGCACGGCTTCGACGCCGTGCTGTCGCTGGTCGCCGCGGGCGTGGGCATCGCTTTGATGCCCAGGAGCGTGCTCGGCGGCCGCCTGCAGCCGGATCAGGTGGCGGTCCTGCCGCTCGACGAGCCCTGGGCCCTGCGCGAGCTGAGCCTGGTCGTGCGGCAGGACGCCAGGTTCCCGGGCTTCATCACGGAGTTCGTGAACTTCCTGCTCGAAGACCCGCAGGTCGCCATGACCCGCGCCTGATCCCCGCGCGGCCGGCCCCGGCCGTTCGAAATTCTCCAAGACAGCGTTCGAATCTTTGCGATGGAACGGGCGCAGGGCCGTTCCTACACTGGGGCAGCGCCGCATCAGGCGTTCGGCGGTGCCGGTCGCGCACCCAGACAACACGCAAGGAGACAACACATGGATTTCACGCTGTACCACAGGGCCCGCTCCATGGCCCGTGCCGCCGCGCTGGGCGGCCTGGCCCTGGCGGCCTCGGCCATGCCGGCCCACGCGCAAGGCGGCGCCTATCCGGCCAAGCCGGTCACGGTGGTCGTGGCCTTTCCGCCGGGCGGCATGACGGACATCGTCAGCCGTGCGCTGGCCAAGGAATTGCAGGAAAAGCTCAAGCAGCCCTTCGTCGTGGAGAACCGCCCGGGCGGCGCCGGCCAGGTGGGCACGGAATACGTGGCCCGGCAGTCCGCCGACGGCTACACCCTGCTGGTGGGCGCGACCGGCTACGTGATCGCGCCCGCGATGAAGAAGGTGGGCTACGACCCGCTCAAGAGCCTGGAGCCCGTGGCCGTGCTGGCCAGGGCGCCCAACCTGATCGTGGTGAACCCCAGCGTGCCGGCCAGGAACACCCAGGAATTCCTGGCCTGGGCGAAGAAGCAGCCCAGCATCCCCTTCGGCACCGCGGGGGCCGCGGGCTCCACCCACCTGGGCGGCGAGTGGCTGCGCAAGGTCACGGGCTACCAGTTCACCCACGTGCCGTACAAGGGCGCGGCGCCGGCGACGAACGATGCCGTGGCGGGCCAGATCCCCATGGCGGTGCAGGATTCGATGAGCGTGTCGGCCTTCATCACGTCGGGCCGCCTGCGCCCGATCGCGAACCTGGCGGCCGAGCGCAGCAGGCTGTTCCCCGAGCTGCCGACGCTGCGCGAGGCGGGCGCGGAGTTCAAGGACTTCGACGTCTACACCTGGCTGGGCCTCTACGCCCCCGCCGGCACGCCGGCGCCGGTGCTCGCGCTGCTCAATGGCGAGATCAACAAGATCATGAACTCGCCCGAGATGACCGAGCGCCTGCGCCTGCAGTACAGCGAGCCGCTGGGCGTGAAGGACCTGGCGCAGACGCGCAGCTTCGTCGCGGCCGAGGTCGCCAAGTGGAAGCGCGTCGTGCTCGAAACCGGCGTCAGCGCGGAGGAGTGAACGCATGACGGATCTCGGTGCGCCGCAATCGGCCGTGGCCAGTGCCTGCGACCAGCGCTACTTTGGTGCGCTGGCCGAGGGACGGTTCGAAATCCCGCGCTGCCTGTCCTGCGGCAGATTCCACTTCTACCCGCGCGTGTGCTGCCCGCACTGCGGCGCGCAGGACCTTGAGTGGGCCGCGCCCTCGGGCCATGGCACGGTGTACTCGGTGACCATAGTGCGCCGAGCGGAAGGGGACTACACGGTGGTGCTGGTCGACCTGGAAGAAGGCCCGCGCCTCATGAGCCGCGTGGTGGACATGCCGGTGGAGCAGGTGCGCATCGGCCTGCCGGTGCGCGCCCGCATCGACGCCATGGCGGACGGGCCGCTGCTGGTCTTCACGGCGCGCGGGGAGGTGCAGGCATGAACGCGCACGCATCACGCGGCTCCATCGCCATCCTGGGCACGGGCCTGGCCGGCATGGGTCATGCCGGCGGCGCCACCGAGCAGGAGATCATCGCCCGGGCCTCGTGCCTGGCGATAGAGCGCAGCGGCCTGCGCAAGTCCGACATCGACGGCATCATCACCTCCAGCCTCACCTCGCCGTGGTGGGTGATGCGCATGGCCGAGTACCTGGGGATACGGCCGCGCTTTTCCGACAGCACCATGTTCGGCGGCTCGGCCTTCATCGCCGACCTGAAGATCGCGCAGATGGCCATCGACGCGGGCGAGTGCGAGAACGTGCTCATCTGCTACGGCGCCACGCCGCGCAGCGCGCCCAGCAGCTCGCGCATCAACCAGATGCGCGCCGAGCTCGACCCGCAGCCCTACGAGCACCCGTACAAGGCCTTCAACCCCGTCTCCAGCTACGCGCTGGCCGCGGCGCGGCACATGTACGAGTACGGCACGACGCGCAGGCAGCTGGCCGAGGTGGCGGTGGCCGCGCGCAAGTGGGCGCAGCTCAACCCGGACGCGTTTTCCAAAAAACCGCTCGGCGTGGACGACGTGCTCAACGCCAGGATGATCTCGGACCCGTTCACCGCGCTCGACTGCTGCCTGGTCACGGACGGCGCGGGCGCCATCGTCGTCACCTCGGCGCAGCGCGCCAGGGCGCTGCACGCCAGGCCCATCTACGTGCTGGGCAGCGGCTTCGCGCACTGGCACCGCCAGATCTCGTGCATGGAAGACCTCACGGTGACCCCGGCCGTGGAGTCCGGGCGCAAGGCGTTCGCGCAGGCGGGCCTGCAGCCGAGCGACATCGACGTGGTGGAGCTCTACGACGCCTTCACCATCAACCCCATCCTGTTCCTGGAGGATCTGGGCTTTTGCAGGAAGGGCGAGGGCGGCACCTTCGTCGAGGGCGGCCGCATCGAGCCGGGCGGCGCGTTCCCCATGAACACCAATGGCGGCGGGCTCTCCTGCGTGCACCCGGGCATGTACAGCATCTTTCTGATCATCGAGGCGGTGACGCAGCTGCGCGGCGAGGGCATGGCCAGGCAGGTCGCCGGCGCGGAAACCGCCCTGGTGCATGGCAACGGGGGCGTGCTGTCCAGCGAGGCCACGGCCATCCTGTCGTCGCAGTTGTAGGGGATACGTGATGCTTGCGAATGCACTGCAAGGGGTGCGGGTGATCGACCTGTCCCGCATCCTGGCCGGGCCCTGGTGCACCCAGAACCTGGCGGATCTGGGCGCCGACGTGCTCAAGATCGAGCGGCCCGTCCGGGGCGACGACACGCGCGGCTGGGGGCCGCCCTTCGCCACGGCCGGGTCCGGCGAAAAGGTGGCGGCCTATTTCCTGTCCTGCAACCGTGGCAAGCGGTCGGTGACGGCGGACTTTGCCGACGCTGCCGACCGCGACTGGCTGCTGCGCCAGGTTCGCGACGCGGACGTGCTGGTGGAGAACTACAAGGTCGGCACGCTCGCGAAATACGGCCTGGACTACGCATCGCTGGCCGCGATCAACCCGGGCCTGATCTACCTGTCCGTCACCGGCTTCGGCCAGAGCGGCCCCTTCGCCCACAAGCCGGGCTACGACTACATCTTCCAGGGCATGGGCGGCCTGATGAGCTACACCGGCATCGCGGACGGCGAGCCGGGCGCGGGCCCCTTGCGCACCGGCGTGGCCGTGGTGGACCTGATGACCGGCATGTACGCCACCAGCGCGGTGCTGGCGGCGCTGGTGCAGCGCGCTCGCACGGGCCGCGGCCAGCACCTGGACATCGCCCTGCTCGACGTGGCCGTGGCCATGAACGCCAACCAGGCGAGCAACTACCT
This sequence comes from Alicycliphilus sp. T452, assembly GCF_054512775.1. Lineage (NCBI taxonomy): Bacteria > Pseudomonadati > Pseudomonadota > Betaproteobacteria > Burkholderiales > Comamonadaceae > Alicycliphilus > Alicycliphilus sp. T452. The sequence continues at coordinate 13,630 of NZ_JBTNEH010000035.1, read as the reverse complement.
GGTGTCGGGCGAAAGCCCGGCGCGCATCGGCAACACGCACCCGAACCTGGCGCCGTACGAGGTGTTCGCCTGCGCCGACGGCCACGTCATCCTGGCCATCGGCAACGACGCGCAGTTCGCGGCGTTCTGCCAGCTCATGGGGGTGGACTGGCACCTGCAGCCCGACTTCGCGACCAACGCCGGCAGGCTCACGCACCTCCAGCGGCTGCGCCCCCTGCTGCGCGAGAAGCTGGCGGCCTGGCGGGTCGAGGCGCTGGGCCGGGCGCTCGACGCGCATGGCATCTCGTGGGGAAACGTCAACGACATGGAGCAGGTGTTCGCCCATCCCCAGGTGCGGCACCGGCAGATGCTGCAGACCGTCGATCACCCGCAGCTGGGCACGCTCAGGCTGGTGCGCAACCCCATGGTGCCCGCGGGCCGGGATGCGCCGGCCACCCCGCCACCCGTACTCGGGCCCGCAGCCAGGCCCGGGACCCATCAACCCGTAAATCAGGAGACTTGAGTGACACATGTGAAGAAGACATTGCTGGCGGTCGCGCTGTGCGCGGCCACCGCGCCCGCCGCATGGGCCGCCGGCTACCCCGAGCGCCCCGTGCGCCTGATCGTGCCCTACGCCGTGGGCGGCGCGACCGATGTGATCGGGCGCGTCGTGGCGCGCTACCTCGGCGAGGAGCTGGGGCAGTCCGTCATGGTGGAGAACAAGCCCGGCGCCGGCGGCAGCACCGGCTCGCTCCACGCATCCAAGCAGCCCGCGGACGGCTATACGCTGGTGATGATGGTGGAGAGCTCGCACGCGGTGAACCCCAACGTTTACGCCAAGCCGGCCTACGACCCGGTGAAGGACTTCACGCCCATCAGCAACATCGCCAACGTGCCCGGCGTGATGGTGGTCGGCTTCGACTCGGCCTACAAGTCGGTCCGGGACGTGGTGGAGGCCGCGCGCAAGGCGCCGGGCAAGCTCAACTACGGGTCGTCGGGCAATGGCGGATACAGCCATTTGAGCGGGGCGCTGTTCGGCAACACCACGGGCACGCAGATCACCCATGTGCCCTACAAGGGGCTGGGCCCCGCCCTCAACGACCTGATGGCCAAGCAGATCGACGTGGTGTTCGACAACATGCCCTCGTCCGGCGGCCTGATCGCCGGCAAGCAGTTGCGCGCGCTGGCGGTCTCCAGCCCCAGGCGGCTGGCCAGCCTCCCCGACGTGCCCACCTATGCCGAGGCGGGCCTCAAGCCCATGAACGAGATGTCCTGGTACGGGATCGGGGCGCCGGCCAGCCTCGACCCGGTCATCCTGGCCAGGCTGAGCGCCGCGCTGAAGAAGACGCTGCAGAATCCGGAGCTGGTCAAGACCATCGAGCAGCAGTCGGCCATCGTGGACTACCAGACGCCGCAGCAGTTCAAGGAGACGGTGGAGCGCTCCAACAAGGCCTGGGCGCGCCTCGTCAAGGACATCGGTTTCGAGAAAATGTGATGGGTGAAAAAGCCATGTATTCCCAGATTTCCTACCCCACGCCCGCGACGGCAGTCCTGACCATCACCGACGCGGGCCCGCTCAACGTGCTGAGCACGCCCGTGATCCGCGCCTTGACGGCGCAACTGGGCGAGTTGGCGGAAAACGGCGAGCTGCACTGCCTGGTGCTGCGCGGCTCGGGCTCGCGCGCCTTCATCGCGGGCGCCGACATCAAGGAGATGGCCGCGCTCACGGCGTCCACGGGGCGCGCCTTCATCAGCGCACTGCGCGACCTGTGCAACGCCGTGCGGCACTTCCCCGTGCCGGTCATCGTGCGCCTGGAAGGGCATACGCTGGGCGGCGGCCTGGAACTGGCCATGGCCGGCGACCTGCGCATCGCCGCGGATGACGCAGTGGTCGGCATGCCCGAGGTCAAGGTGGGCATCCCCTCGGTGATCCACGCCGCCATGATGCCCGCGCAGATCGGCGCGGCGCGCGCCGCCTGGCTGCTGCTCACGGGCGAGAACATCCCCGCCACCCAGGCCCAGCAATGGGGCCTGATCAACGAATGCGTGCCCAGGGACAGGCTCGACGAGCGCATCCTGGAGATCGCCGCAGGGCTGGCGCAGATCGGCCCCGTGGTGCTGCGCCAGCAAAAGCGCCTGCTGCGCCGCTGGGAGTGCATGACCGTGGATGCTGCCATCGACGACAGCATCGCCGAGTTCGGCGAGGCCTTCAAGACGGGCGAGCCGCAGCACCACATGAACGCGTTCCTGGAGCGCAAGAACAAGCGCTCTTGACGCGGCCCCGGGCCTGACGGCGATGGGGTTGTGGCCGCCCGCGCCCGGGCGAGGCCCGGCGCCGCAGTACGATTGCCGCATGACCTCCATCTACGCCCAACGGCGTGCCCGCCTGGCGGCCCAACTGGGCGCGGGCGGCATCGCCATCGTGCCCACCGCGCCCGAACGCTCGCGCAGCCGCGACAGCGAATACCTGTACCGCCACGACAGCTACTTTTACTACCTCACCGGCTTCACCGAGCCCGGCGCCTGCCTGGTGCTGACCGCCGAGGGCCAGGCCACGCTGTTTTGCCAGCCCAAGGACCTGGAGCGCGAGATCTGGGACGGCTACCGCCTTGGCCCCGAGGCGGCCGTGGCCGCGCTGGGCGTGGATGCCGCGCATTCCGCCACCGAGCTCGACGCGCTGCTGCCGCGCCTGCTGGAAAACCGCGCCGGCGTCTGGTTCCCGTTCGCCACGCACGCGGGGCTGGCGGCGCGCGTGGAGGGCTGGCTGAACCAGGTGCGCGCGCGCGTGCGCCACGGCGCGCTGTGCCCGGCGCAGCAGGGCGACGCGTGCCTGCTGCTCGACGAGATGCGCCTCGTCAAGGACGAGCACGAGCTGGCCATCATGCGCCGCGCCGGCGGCATCAGCGCCGGGGCCCATGTGCGCGCCATGCTGGCCAGCGCCCGCATGCTGCGCGCCGGCCAGGACGTGCGCGAATACGACCTGGATGCCGAACTGCTGCACGAGTTTCGCCGCCATGGCTCGCAGTACCCGGCCTACAGCTCCATCGTGGCCTCGGGCGCCAATGCCTGCGTGCTGCACTACCGCGCCGACGCGGCGCCCGTGCGCGCGGGCGAGCTGGTGCTGATCGACGCCGGCTGCGAGCTCGACGGCTACGCATCGGACATTACGCGCACCTTCCCGGCCGATGGGCGCTTCACCGGCCCGCAGCGCGCGCTGTACGACCTGGTGCTGGAGAGCCAGAAGGCCGCCATCGCCGCCACGCGCGCCGGCAACCGCTTCAACGACCCGCACGACGCGGCCGTGGCCGTGCTCGCCCAGGGCATGCTGGACCTGGGGCTGCTCGACAAGGACAAGGTGGGCGGGGTGCAGGACGTGATCGACAAGCGCGCCTATTTCCAGTTCTACATGCACCGCACCGGCCACTGGATGGGCATGGACGTGCACGACTGCGGCAGCTACGTGGAGCCCGGCGAGGCCGACCAGGTGAGCGAGCGCCAGGACCCGCTGTCGGGCGAGCTGATCAAGAACCGCCCCAGCCGCATATTGCGTCCGGGCATGGTGCTGACCATCGAGCCCGGCATCTACGTGCGCCCTGCGCCCGGCGTGCCCGAGCGGTTCCACCACATCGGCATACGCATCGAGGACGACGCCATCGTCACCGAGGGCGGCTGCGAGCTCATGACGCGCGGCGTGCCCGTGGACGGCGACGAGATCGAGGCGCTGATGCGCCAATGAGCCCGCGGCTACGGCGCGAAGCCATAGGGCGCGAAGCGGCTCTGGTTCTCGTCCACCTCCAGCGCGCGCCCGATGTACGGAAACGCCCGCTGCGGGCAGGCTTCGCGTTCGCACACCTTGCAGCCCATGCCGATGGGGGTGGCGGCCTCGGGGGCGTTCAGGTCCAGCCCCTTGGCGTAGGCCAGGCGCGGGGCGTGGCGGATGTCGCAGCCCAGGCCCACTGAAAAGGTCTTGCGCGGCGCGCCGTAGCCGCGCCTGCCGCCGCTCACGGTGCGCGCGATCCACAGGTATTTGCGCCCGTCGGGCATGCTGGCGAGCTGGCGCAGCACGCGGTCGGGCTGGCCGAAGGCTTCGTACACGTTCCACAGCGGGCAGGTGCCGCCCGTGCGGCTGAAGTGGAAGTGCGTGGCCGACTGGCGCTTGCTGATGTTGCCCGCGCGGTCCACGCGGATGAAGAAGAACGGCACGCCGGGCGCGTCCGGGCGCTGCAGCGTGCTGAGGCGGTGGCACACCGTCTCGAAGCCCACGCCGAAGCGCTGCTCCAGCAGGTCGATGTCGTAGCGCAGCGCCTCGGCGGTCTCCAGGAACACGCCGTAGGGCAGCAGCAGCGCCCCGGCGAAGTAGTTGGCCAGGCCCACGCGGGCGAGCTTGCGCGAGGCGGGGTCGTGCGCGAAGGGCGGGGCGTCGGTGAGCTGGTCGATGGTGCCGGCCACCTCCAGCAGCGCCAGCTGCGTGGCAAGCTGGAAGGCCTGCTGCGCGGGCTCCAGCGTGGATGCCAGCTGCAGCGTGCGCTGGCCGGGGTCGAAGCGGCGCTTGCTGCCTTCGGCGCTTTCCGCGCCCGGGCCGTCGCCGGCCAGCACCACGCGCACGCCGTGGCGCTGCTGCAGGCGCTGGGCCAGCCATTCGCCCAGGCGCCCGCCGTGCACGCGCGGGGCGTCCTGCGCCAGGGCCTCGGCGGCGCGGTCCACGGCGTCGAAGTGGTTCTGGTGGGCGAAGAAGAAGTCGCGCACCACCTCGAACGGCATGGCGCGCGGGGGCATGGCCTCGCTGCGGTCGTCGCCCAGGCGCAGCGCCAGGGTCTCCAGGCGCTCCTGCGCCTCCAGCGCGCGGCGGTGCAGGGCGATCACGGCGCGGCCCAGCGCGGGCATTTGCGCCGCCACCTCCTGCAGCTCGGGCACGGCCACGGGCTCGGCGGTGTCAGCCAGCGCCTCGCGCAGGCCGGCGATCAGGCGCGCCTCCTCGTCTTCCGAGAACTGCTGGATGTCCACGCCCAGCGTGCGGTGCAGCTTGAGCAGCACCTGCACGGTGAGGGGGCGCTGGTTCTGCTCGATCTGGTTCAGGTAGCTGGGCGAGAGGCCCAGCGCCTGGGCCAGCGCGATCTGCGACAGGCCGCGCTCCGCGCGCAGCTTGCGCAGCCTGACGCCCATGAAGGTCTTTTTCATCCCTGGCCTTTTCCGGCAGGAATATTCGCAATGTTCGCAATGTTCGGAATTTTGCTTCGCACGATTTCGCCTTTTCAGTCCTGTTCCCAGTTCGCCATTTTGCGTAAATTGCGAAGCATGACAACACCCCCCGGAACCGTAGAAACGCGCGAACTGGTGCTGCCGGCGCGCGCCAACCACCACGGCACCTTGTTTGCCGGGCAGGGCCTGCAGCTCATGGCGCAGGCGGCCTTTCTGGCCGCGCGCGGCCTGGCGCAGCGCGAGGTGGTGATGGCCGGCGTGGCGGGCGTGGATTTCCTCGCGCCCGTGCCGGTCGGCAGCCAGCTCACCTTGCGCGGCTGGGTCAGCCGCGTGGGCCGCAGCTCCATGACCGTGTGCGTGACCGCCCTGGCCGACCAGCCGGGCGTCCCGCCCGAGGAGGTGTTGAAGGGGGTGTTCGAGATGGTGGCGGTGGATGCCGCCGGCCGTCCCGCCGCCCTCGAATGTTCTTACCGCAACCAGGAGACCCCAGCATGAGCACCGCAACCGCCGAGACCGTGGCAGCGCCCCTGCACAAGCCCGTGAAGAAGTCCGTCGCCCTCTCGGGCGTGCAGGCGGGCAACACCGCCCTGTGCACCGTGGGCCGCACCGGCAACGACCTGCACTACCGCGGCTACGACATCCTGGACATCGCCGAAGTGTGCGAGTTCGAGGAAATCGCCCACCTGCTGGTGCACGGCAAGCTGCCCACGCGCGCCGAGCTGAAGGCCTACAAGGCCAGGCTCAAGGCCCTGCGCGGCCTGCCCGGCAGCGTGAAGACGGCGCTGGAGCAACTGCCCGCCGCCAGCCACCCCATGGACGTGATGCGCACCGGCGTGTCGGCCCTGGGCTGCGCCCTGCCAGAGAAGGACGACCACAACCTGGCAGGCAGCCGAGACATCGCCGACCGGCTGATGGCCTCGCTGGGCAGCATGCTGCTGTACTGGTACCACTTCAGCAACTCGGGCCGCCGCATCGCTGTGGAGACGGATGACGACTCCATCGGCGGCCACTTCCTGCACCTGCTGCACGGCGCGCCGCCCTCCGGGGGCTGGGTGCGCGCCATGCACACCTCGCTGAACCTGTACGCCGAGCACGAGTTCAATGCGTCCACCTTCACGGCGCGCGTCATCGCCGGCACGGGCAGCGACATGTATTCGAGCATCTCGGGCGCCATCGGCGCGCTGCGCGGCCCCAAGCACGGCGGCGCCAACGAGGTGGCGTTCGAGATCCAGAAGCGCTACGACAACCCCGACCAGGCCGAGGCCGACATCCGCTGCCGCGTGGAGGCCAAGGAGGTGGTGACCGGCTTCGGCCACCCGGTCTACACCGTGAGCGACCCGCGCAACGCCGTCATCAAGGGCGTGGCCAGGCGCCTGTCCGATGAGGCCGGATCGACCAAGATGTACGACATCGCCGAGCGGCTGGAGCGCGTGATGTGGGAAGTCAAGAAGATGTTCCCCAACCTCGACTGGTTCAGCGCCGTGAGCTACCACATGATGCAGGTGCCCACCGCCATGTTCACGCCGCTGTTCGTCATCGCGCGCACCAGCGGCTGGGCGGCGCACGTGATCGAGCAGCGCGTGGACAACAAGATCATCCGCCCCAGCGCGAACTACACCGGGCCGGACGACCTGGAGTTCGTTCCCATCGAGAACCGCAAGTAATTCCATTTCCATATCCACCGATTACTTTGTCGGCTTCGCTTGTCGTGCTACAGCACTGTCTGCGCTTCGCCTTCGCGTACTCGATTGATCTGGAAATGGAACAAGCAGATAAAAAAGCAGAGCCACGCGCCCCACGCTTCATGAACACCCCATACCGCAAGAAACTGCCCGGCACCCGGCTCGACTATTTCGATGCGCGCGAGGCCGTCGACGCCATCGAGCCCGGCGCCTGGGCGCGCCTGCCCTACACGGCCCGCGTGCACGCCGAGAACCTGGTGCGCCGCGCCGACCCCTCGCAGCTCGGCGCCTACCTGCGCCAGCTCATCGAGCGCAAGCGCGAGATCGACTTTCCCTGGTTCCCTGTGCGCGTGGTGTGCCACGACATCCTTGGGCAGACGGCGCTGGTCGACCTGGCCGGGCTGCGCGACGCCATCGCCAAGGAGGGCGGCGACCCCGCGCAGGTGAACCCCGTCGTGCCGGTGCAGCTCATCGTGGACCATTCGCTGGCCGTGGAGTGCGGCGGCTACGACCCCGACGCGTTCGCCAAGAACCGCGCCATCGAGGACCGCCGCAACGAGGACCGCTTCCACTTCATCGAGTGGACGAAAAAAGCCTTCGCGAACGTCGATGTGATCCCGGCGGGGAACGGGATCATGCACCAGATCAACCTGGAAAAAATGTCGCCTGTGGTCTACGTGCAGGATGGCGTGGCCTTCCCCGACACCTGCGTGGGCACCGACAGCCACACGCCGCACGTCGATGCGCTGGGCGTGATCGCCGTGGGTGTGGGCGGCCTGGAGGCCGAGAGCGTGATGCTGGGCCGCGCCTCGTGGATGCGGCTGCCCGAGATCGTCGGCGTCAAGCTCACGGGCAGACGCCAGCCGGGCATCACCGCCACCGACATCGCGCTCGCGCTCACCGAGTTCCTTCGCAAGGAGAAGGTCGTGGGTGCGTACGTGGAATTCTTCGGCGAGGGCGCGGACAGCCTGTCCATCGGCGACCGCGCCACCATTTCCAACATGTGCCCCGAGTACGGCGCCACGGCTGCGCTGTTCACCATCGACCCGCAGACCATCGATTACCTGCGCCTTACCGACCGCAGCCCCGAGCAGGTGCAACTGGTGGAGACCTACGCCAAGGCGGCGGGTTTCTGGGCCGATGACCTGCAGACCGCGCAGTACGAGCGCGTGCTGGCGTTCGACCTGTCCACGGTCGTGCGCAACATGGCCGGCCCGTCGAACCCGCACCGGCGCCTGCCCACCTCGGCCCTGGCGGAGCGCGGCATCGCCGCCCCCTGGACCGAGGAGCCCGGCCGCATGCCCGATGGCGCCGTCATCATCGCCGCCATCACGAGCTGCACCAACACCAGCAACCCGCGCAACGTGATCGCCGCCGCGCTGCTGGCGCGCAATGCCAACCGCCTGGGCCTCGCGCGCAAGCCCTGGGTCAAGACCTCGCTCGCGCCCGGCTCCAAGGCCGTGGAGCTGTACCTGAAGGAAGCGGGGCTGCTGGGTGACCTGGAGACGCTGGGCTTTGGCATCGTCGCCTTCGCCTGCACCACCTGCAATGGCATGTCGGGCGCACTCGATCCTGCGATCCAGCAGGAGATCATCGAGCGCGACCTGTACGCCACGGCCGTGCTCTCGGGCAACCGCAACTTCGACGGGCGCATCCACCCGTATGCCAGGCAGGCGTTCCTGGCCTCGCCGCCGCTGGTGGTGGCCTACGCCATCGCGGGCACGGTGCGCTTCGATATCGAGAACGACGTGCTCGCGGTGGTGGACGGCCAGCAGATCCGCCTGAAGGACCTCTGGCCCAGCGACGAGGAGATCGACGCCATCGTGGCCCGGGCCGTCAAGCCCGAGCAGTTCCGCGCCGTGTACGAGCCCATGTTCGCCCTCCGCAAGGACGATGGCGGAAAAGCCGCGCCGCAGTACGGCTGGCGCCCCCGGTCCACCTACATCCGCCGCCCGCCCTACTGGGACACCGAAGGCGTGGGCGCTCTGGCCGCCCACCCGCGCACGCTCTTGGGGCTACGCCCGCTCGCCATCCTGCCCGACAACATCACCACCGACCACCTGTCGCCCTCCAACGCCATCCTGCCGGACAGCGCGGCCGGCGAGTACCTGGCCAGGATGGGATTGAGCGAGGAGGACTTCAACTCCTACGCCACGCACCGCGGCGACCACCTCACGGCCATGCGCGCCACCTTCGCCAACCCGCAGCTCGTCAACGAGATGGCGGGCAGGAAGGGCTCGCTGGCCCGCATCGAGCCCGAAGGAAAAGTGGTGCGCATGTGGGAGGCCATCGAGACCTACCTGAACCGCCGCCAGCCGCTCATCATCATCGCCGGCGCCGACTACGGCCAGGGATCGAGCCGCGACTGGGCCGCCAAGGGCGTGCGCCTGGCGGGGGTGGAGGTGGTGGTGGCCGAGGGCTTCGAGCGCATCCACCGCACCAACCTCATCGGCATGGGCGTGCTGCCGCTGGAGTTCCAGCCGGGCACCAACCGCATCACCCTGGGACTGGATGGCACCGAGACCTACGGCGTGGAAGGTGCGCTCACGCCGCGCGCCACCCTGGCCCTCGTCATCCGCCGCAAGAATGGCGAGGAGGCCCGGGTGCCCATGACCTGCCGCCTGGACACGGCCGAGGAAGCCTCGGTCTACGCAGCGGGCGGCGTGCTGCAGCGCTTCGCCCAGGATTTTTTGGCCAAATCACGCTCCAGCGCTTGTCAATGAAGCGCGAGAAGCTATCGAAACTAGAGTAAGCCATGGCGCCACAGACCAAGATTCCCGCCACCTATATGCGCGGCGGCACCAGCAAGGGCGTGTTCTTCAAGCTGCAGGACCTGCCCGAAGCGGCGCAGCAGCCCGGCCCCGCGCGCGACGCCTTGCTGCTGCGCGTGCTGGGCAGCCCCGACCCCTACGGCAAGCAGATCGACGGGTTGGGCAATGCCTCGTCCAGCACCAGCAAGGCCGTGATCCTGAGCCGCAGCACGCGGCCCGGGCATGACGTGGACTATCTGTTCGGGCAGGTGTCCATCGACCAGCCACTGGTGGACTGGAGCGGCAATTGCGGCAACCTCTCCGCCGCCGTGGGGCCGTGCGCCATCCACATGGGGCTGATCGGCGCGGCGCGCATTCCCCTCCACGGCAGCGTCACGGTGCGCATCTGGCAGGCCAATACGGCCAAGACCATCGTGGCGCATGTGCCGATCAGCCATGGGCAGGTGCAGGAGGCGGGCGATTTCGCGCTGGACGGCGTGGCCTTCCCCGCCGCCGAGGTGCCGCTGGAGTTCATCGAGCCCTCCGCCGAGGGTGGCGCCATGTTCCCCACGGGCAACGTGGTGGACCAGCTCGACGTGCCGGGCATCGGCACCTTCCAGTCCACGCTGATCAACGCGGGCATCCCCACCATCTTCCTCAACGCCAAGGACATCGGCTGCACCGGCACCGAGCTGCAAGGCGACATCAACGAGGACCCGGCCGCGCTCGCGCGCTTCGAGGCCATCCGCGCGCACGGCGCCGTGAAGATGGGTCTTATCAAAGACGTGAGCGAGGCCGCCACGCGCCAGCACACGCCGAAAATAGCCTTCGTCGCCCCGCCCGCCGGCTACACCGCATCGGGCGGCAGGCGCATCGGGGCGCAGGACGTTCAACTCCTCGTGCGTGCCCTGTCCATGGGCAAGCTGCACCACGCCATGATGGGCACGGCGGCCGTGGCCATCGGCACCGCCGCCGCCGTGCCCGGCACGCTGGTCAACCTGGCGGCGGGCGGCGGCACGCGCAACGCGGTGCGCTTCGGCCACCCCTCGGGCACGTTGCGCGTGGGCGCCGAGGCGCAGCAGGTCAACGGCCAATGGCAGGTCACCAAGGCCCTCATGTCGCGCAGCGCGCGCATCCTGATGGAAGGCTGGGTAAGAGTACCGACAACCCCCTGAGCGACTTCGTCGCTTCCCCCTTCTCTCACGCTTCGCGTGGGAAGGGGGACGCCGCCAGCGCGGCGGGGCGGCCCTTGCGCGGCGGCCCTCGCCTGGGTGGCGCCGGTTTGACGCCATATGCACACTCCAGCACCTGCGCTGCGATCAACAAGGAAAAAGTGATGAACACCAAGCAACGGCTCAAGCAACTCGTCGAGGCCCGCAACGGCCTCATCGTGCCCGGCGCGTTCAACGCGCTCTCGGCCAGGGTGATCGCCGACCTGGGCTTCCAGGCGATCTACGTCACCGGCGCGGGCGTCACCAACATGTGGTTCGGCATGCCCGACCAGGGCTTCATGGGCCTGCACGAGATCGCCGAGCACACCGCGCGTATCCGCGACGCGGTGGACGTGCCGCTGATCGTGGATGCCGACACGGGATTCGGCAACGCGCTCAACGTGGTCCACACCGTGCGCACGCTGGAGCGCGCCGGGGCCGACTGCATCCAGCTCGAAGACCAGGTGGCGCCCAAGCGCTGCGGCCACTTCAGCGGCAAGGAGGTCATCTCCACCGGGGAGGCCGTCGGCAAGATCAAGGCCGCCGTCGATGCGCGGCGCGACCCGGACTTCCTCGTCATGGCGCGCACCGACGCGGCCGCCACGCAGGGCTTCGAGGCCGCCGTGGAGCGCGCGCAGAAGTTCGCCGAGGCCGGCGCCGACATCCTGTTCGTCGAGGCCGTGACGAAGGCCGAGGAAGTGCGCGCGCTGCCGCAGCGCCTGGCCAAGCCGCAATTGATGAACATGGTGATCGGCGGCAAGACGCCGATCTTCAATGCCGGGCAACTGGGCGAGTTGGGCTTCGGTATCGTGCTGTACGCCAACGCCGCGCTGCAGGGCGCGGTGGCGGGCATGCAAAAGGCCCTCGCGGTGCTGCGCGACGAGAAGGAGGTGCGGGAATCCAGCGGCCTGGTGGCCCCGTTCGCCGAGCGCCAGCGCCTGGTGGGCAAGCCCGCCTGGGATGCGCTGGAAAAACGCTACACCTGATTTGCTGTGCCGGCCTTGCGCAGCACCGCCGCCGGCGCGCGCAATGAAACCCAGGTACATGCGCATATGTGTTATTCCAGATTCAACGGCGCTCATGGCTGCGAGCGCCTTCGAGACCCCGTCCCGGCGCGGCGGCGGGGGCTGGCAGGTAAGGTGTTTTGTGTGAAAATGGAAACTCGATTACACGAACCGAAAGAGACAGGACAATGCAAATCCGCCGTGCCACCAAGATCGTTGCCACCCTGGGCCCCGCCTCCAGCGATCCGCAGCTGCTGGAGCAGATGATTGCCGCGGGCGTGAACGTGGTGCGCCTGAATTTCAGCCACGGCAAGGCGAGCGACCATGTGGATCGCGCCACCATGGTGCGCGAGGCGGCCAGGCGCGCCGGGCGCGAGGTGGCCATCATGGCCGACCTGCAGGGCCCCAAGATCCGCGTGGGCAAGTTCGCCGAGGGCAAGGTGATGCTGGAGCCGGGCGCGCCCTTCGTGCTCGACGCCTCGCGCACCGAGCCGGGCGACCTGCTGGGCGTGGGCCTGGACTACAAGGAACTGCCGCGCGACGTGAAGTGCGGCGACGTGCTGCTGCTCAATGACGGCCTGATCGTGCTCACCGTGGACGCCGTGCGCGGCGACGCCGTGCACACCACCGTCAAGCTGGGCGGCGAGCTGTCCAACAACAAGGGCATCAACAAGCAGGGCGGGGGCCTGACCGCGCCGGCCCTGACGGCCAAGGACATGGAGGACATCAAGACCGCGATGAGCTTCCAGGCCGACTATGTGGCCGTGAGCTTTCCCAAGAACGCCACCGACATGGAGATGGCGCGCCAGCTGTGCAACGTGGCGGCGGCCGAGTACCGCCACAAGCCGGGCCTGATCGCAAAGATCGAACGTGCCGAGGCCATCCCGCGCCTGGAGGAAATCCTCAAGGTGAGCGACGGCATCATGGTCGCGCGCGGCGACCTGGCCGTGGAGGTGGGCAACGCCGCCGTTCCGGCGCTGCAAAAGAAAATGATCCGCATGGCGCGCGACATGGACAAGGTTGTGATCACCGCCACGCAGATGATGGAGAGCATGATCACCAACCCCGTGCCCACGCGCGCCGAGGTCAGCGACGTGGCCAACGCCGTGCTCGACGGCACCGACGCCGTGATGCTCAGCGCCGAGACGGCGGCCGGCAAGTACCCGCTGGAGACCGTGCAGGAAATGGACAAGATCTGCTCCGCCGCCGAGGCCGCCGAGGACCCCGACCGCGACGCCGACCTGGAGGGGCAGACCGTAGGCCACATCGACCAGTCCGTGGCCATGGGCGCGCTGTTCACGGCCCACCACCTGGGCGCCAAGGCCATCGTGGCCATGACCGAAAGCGGCTCCACGGCCCTGTGGATGAGCCGCCACCGCATCCACATTCCGATCTACGCCCTGACGCCCAAGGTGGCCACGCAGCGGCGCATGGCCATGTTCCGCAACGTGCGCCCGCTGCTCATGGACACCAGCGCCGACCGCGACACCGCCCTGGAGCAGGCCGAGAGCCACCTGAAGACGCGCGACATCGTGCAGCCGGGCGATCTGTACGTGATCACCTGCGGCGAACCCATGGGTGCGCCGGGCGGCACGAACATGCTCAAGATCTGCCGGGCGCAGTGAGCGCAGCGCGGCATCGCCCGCGTTGATCGGCCATAAGAAAAGATCGTGAACAGGCTCTAAGAGCCTGTTCAAAGTCTTTTGAGCAGTAGAGCCAAGAACGCCAAGTGGATGAACTGCAGGCTGGTGTTGAGCCGTCTCTCGCAGTTCTTCCACAACCGCCTGTTCTTCTCCAGCCACGCG
>NZ_JBTNEH010000034.1:0-39363 GCF_054512775.1 Alicycliphilus sp. T452 | reverse complement strand
GTGCGCCTGACGCTGCGCAGTAACAGCTCTATCTCGGCAAACTTCTCTCGGCTGATGTCGCTCGGGTATTGCTTTCTTTTCACACCCCTATTGTCTGAGGTCGGAAGATCGCAAACAGGCTCTTAGGGAAATCGGCCTCCAACGCCTATCCATGAAGTGCAAGCAGCTATCAATCAAGAAGCAACGGCACGCCGCGCGCGCACGGCGGCCGCGAGCTGCTCCAGCACCGGCACCGTCTGCGCGAAGCTGATGCAGGCGTCCGTCACCGAAACGCCGTGGCGCAGGGCCTGGCCGGGGACGATGTCCTGGCGGCCCTCCTCCAGATGGCTTTCGATCATCACGCCGGTGATGCGGGCGTCGCCCGCGGCGATCTGGCTGGCCACTTCGGCCGCCACGGCGATCTGGCGCGCGTGCTGCTTGCTGCTGTTGGCGTGCGACAGGTCGATCATCACCTGCGGGCGCTGGCCGGCCTTCTCCAGCAGATCGCAGGCGGCCTGCACGTCGGCCGCGCCGTAGTTCGGGGCCTTGCCGCCGCGCAGGATCACGTGGCAGTCGCGGTTGCCGCGCGTCTCGAAGATGGCGGCCTGGCCCATCTTGGTCATGCCCATGAAGGCGTGCGGCGCCTGCGCGGCCTGGATGGCGTCGGCCGCCACCTTCACGCCGCCGTCGGTGCCGTTCTTGAAGCCCACGGGGCAGGACAGGCCGCTGGCGAGCTGGCGGTGGCTCTGGCTCTCGGTGGTGCGCGCGCCGATGGCGCCCCAGCTCACCAGGTCGCTGATGAACTGCGGGGAGAGCAGGTCCAGGAACTCCGTGCCCACGGGCATGCCCAGCGCCAGGATGTCCAGCAGCAGCGCGCGGGCGCGCTCCAGCCCCTCGTTGATGGCGAAGCTGCCGTCCAGGTGCGGGTCGTTGATGTAGCCCTTCCAGCCCACGGTGGTGCGGGGCTTCTCGAAGTACACGCGCATCACGATCAGCAGGTCCTGCGCCAGCGCGCCGGCCTGGGCCACAAGCTGCCGCGCGTACTCCATGGCCTGGTCATGGTCGTGGATGGAGCAGGGGCCGACGACGACGATGAGCCGGTCGTCCTGCCCGTGCAGCACGCGCGAGATCTGCAGGCGGCTCTCCTCCACCAGTGCCTGCGCGGCATCGGACGCGGGCAGCCATTCCTCGAGGATGGCGGGCGTGATCAGGGGGCGCACGGCCTTGATGCGCAGGTCGTCGATGCGCGTGGTGTCGTGGGTGGAGAGCGTGGGGTGGGAGTGGTCGGTCAGGGTCATGATCCCGCCATTGTCCCCTCTGGCGTGGCTCAGGGCCGCCTGAAGCTCGCGTGCTGCTGCGCCCAGTAGCGCGACTGCAGGTGGTCCAGCCGCACCGTGCCGCCCGTGGAGGGCGCGTGCACGAAGCGCCCCCCGCCCACGTAGATGCCGGCATGCGTGGGCCGGCCGCGGCCGAACACCACCAGGTCGCCGGTGCGCAGCGCGTCCTCCTCCACCGGCTCGCCGAAGCCGCTGAGCTGGGCCACCGTGCGCGGCGGCGCCACGCCGGCGCGGCTGCTGTACACGTAGCCGATCAGGCCGCTGCAGTCGAAGCCGCCATCGGGCGTGTTGCCGCCATAGCGGTAGGGCGTGCCCACCAGCCCCAGCGCGTGGATGGCGATGTCGCTCGACTGCTCGGGCGACAGGCGGGAATAGGCGCCGGCGCGCGGCGCGCCGGACGGCGCCGTGCCGCAGCCGGCCGCCAGCAGGCCGGCCGCGAGCATCAGTACGGGGAGTGCGAGGCTGCGCATGGTGCCCATCAGTCGGCCGCGCTGCCGGCCGCGGGCGGGCGGTGCTGCAGCAGCAGCCGGCCCATGGACTGGCGTGCGCAGCGCTGCAGCCGCATGAGCAGCGCGTGCTCGGGCCAGTCCAGGCCGAAGCGCTGGCACAGATCGCGCTGCATGCGTGCCAGCAGCGCGGCGGCCATCTCGGCGTCGGCCAGCGCGCGGTGCGCGCGGCCCGTGCGCGGCAGGCCGAGGTGGTCCGTCAACCGGCCCAGGTTGTGGCTGGGCGCATCCGGGTAGATGCGGCGCGACAGCAGCACCGTGCAGGCGAACGGGTGGGGCGCGTCCAGGCCCGCGTGCCGCAGCTCGGACTGCCAGAACCTGCTGTCGAACGCCGCGTTGTGCGCCACCATGGGCGTGCTGCCCACGAAGCGCGCGGCCTCGCGCATCACCTGCGGCGCGGGCGGGGCGGCGGCGGCCATGGCGTTGGTGATGCCCGTGAGCCGGGTGATGAAGGGCGGTATCCACACGCCCGTCTGCATGAGGCTCTGGAAGCGGTCCACGACGCGCTCGCCCTCGATGAGCACGATGGCCACCTCGGTGGCGCGCGCGCCCTGGGCCGGGGTCATGCCGGTGGTCTCGAAGTCGATGACGGCGATGGGCGAAGGCATGGGGGCGCGCGTCAGGCCTTCTTGAGGAACTCGGACTTGAGCAGCATGCTGCCCAGCTCGGTCTTGCAGTCCACGTTGTGGCCGTCGGCGCCGTCGACGAGGCGTATGCCCTTGATCTTGCTGCCCTTCTTGAGCACCGAGGACGAGCCCTTGACCTTCAGGTCCTTCACCAGGATCACGGCGTCGCCGTCGGCCAGGGGGTTGCCGTTGGCGTCGCGCACGGTGCCGTCGCCTTCGGGGCCATCGGCCTCGGCGGTTTCGGCCTGCATGGGCCATTCAAAGGCGCAGTCGGGGCAGATGTAGCTGGCGCCATCGGGGTAGGTGTTTTCCAGCCCGCATTGCGGGCATGGGGGAGTGGTGTCGTGGGTCATGCCGCCGATTGTCGCCGCTGCAGCGTGAACGGCGGCAGGCCGGCCAGCAGGCGCTGGCCGTAGCCGGTGCGCACCAGGCGCTTGTCGTAGCAGTACACGTGGGCGTGGTCGTCCTCGGTGCGGATGGCGCGGCCCACCCATTGCGCCAGGCGGATGGCGGTGGCGGGCACCACCAGCTCGCTGAACGGGTCGCGCCCGGCGCCGCGCAGCCATTCGGCGCGCGCCTCGCCCACGGGGTCGTCGGGCGGGGCGAAGGGCAGCTTGGTGATGAACAGCGATTCGCACAGGCTGCCGGGCAGGTCCAGCCCCTCGCCGAACGATTGCATGCCGAAGATGATGGACGGCAGGCCCTGCGCCACGCGCTCGCGGTGCCGCGCCAGCAGCTGCTGGCGCGGCAGGGTGTTCTGCACCAGGACCACGCCGCGCATGGCGGTGGGCATGGCATCGACCGCCTGGCGCATCTGCTCGCGCGAGGTGAACAGCACCAGCGCGCCGGCCTCCACCAGGGCCAGGTCGGCGAGCAGCGCGTCCACCATCTGCGCGGTGAAGGCCTGGGCGTCGCGCGGCTCGGCCAGCGTCTCGGTGGCCACCAGCGTGCCCTGGCGCGCGTAGTCGAACGGGCTGGCCACGGCCAGCGTGGTCACGGCCGCGTCGCCATGCAGGCCCGATTCGCGCAGGAAGAAGTCGAACTGCCCGCAGCTGGCGAGCGTGGCCGACGTGAGCACGGCGCCGCGCACCGCCGACCACAGGTGGTTGCGCAGGGTGGCGCCGGGCAGCACCGGGCTGGCATGGGCGCGTACGACGAT
This sequence comes from Alicycliphilus sp. T452, assembly GCF_054512775.1. Classification (NCBI taxonomy): domain Bacteria; kingdom Pseudomonadati; phylum Pseudomonadota; class Betaproteobacteria; order Burkholderiales; family Comamonadaceae; genus Alicycliphilus; species Alicycliphilus sp. T452. Next base: position 35,756 of record NZ_JBTNEH010000034.1, on the reverse strand, counting down.
GAAGTCGCCCTCGACCTCCAGCGTGAACCATTTGGCGGCCGGCACCGCGCCCTCGGGCGCGTCCTGCAGCAGCAGCTGGGCGGCGGCGTGCACGCCCTCCAGCCGCGGCGCCAGCGCGCCGATCTGCGCATACAGCTGCGACAGGCGCCGCGCCTCGTCGGGCTTGTCGCGCATCTCGGCGCGCAGCGCCTTGGCAATGGCGCTCAGGGCCTGCAGAAAGCCGCCCGCGTGGTGGGCGGCCTGGCCCAGGGGTTCGGCCAGCGCCTCGGGCCGCACGCCGCCCGGCACGCGCGCCCGCGTGGGGCTGGATGCGCCGAAGGGCCGGCGCGCGCCGGGCGCGGGCGCGCGCAGCTGTGCGCCGTACACGTCCATCGCCAGCCGCGCCAGGTCCTGCAGCGCGGCGCGCAGGCGCGCGGCGTGGTTGGGGATGTCGGCGATCTCCTCCACCTCCACCAGCTGCCCTATGCGCAGCGCGCGGCTGGCGAGCTTGTCGATCCAGGTCAGGCGCGACAAGTCCATCTCGCAGGCGAACTGGTCCAGCGCCGTGGCCGGCAGGTGGTGCGCCTCGTCGATGACCAGCAGGCAGTTGTCCAGCTCCGGCAGCAGGCGCGCGCCGATGGACGACAGCAGCAGGTCGTGGTTGGCCACGATGACCTGGGCCGCCACCAGCTGCTTGCGCCGCTCGAAGTAGCTGCACTGGCCGAACAGCGGGCAATGCTTGCCGGTGCACGAGCTTGCCTCGGCCGCCACGGGGCTCCATACCTCGGGCTCGGGCGGGGTGTCCAGCGTGTCGCGGTCGCCGTCCCAGGCGCTGGTGGCCAGCGCGTCGGCCATGCCGGCGTAGAACTGCATGCGCGCCTCGGTCTCCAGGCGCGGGCGCCTGGCGCGCTGCTCGCTTTCCTCGTCGGCAAACAGGTCGTCGTCGGCCATGCCATCGTCGCCGCCCGCGGCGCCGCCGGCCAGGCGCTCCAGCTTGAGCTTGCACACGTAGCGCCCGCGCCCCTTGGCCAGCGCGAACTGGAAGGGTTGCTCCATGCGCGCGGCCAATGCCGGCAGGTCCTTGTGCACCAGCTGCTCCTGCAGCGCCACGGTGGCCGTGGAGATCAGCACCCGGGTGCCGCGCGCCAGCGCCATGGCGATGGCGGGCACGCTGTAGGCCAGCGACTTGCCCACGCCCGTGCCGGCCTGCACCACGGCGATGGCGCGCCGGGGCTCGGCGCCGTCATCCTCCAGCCGGCCCAGCTGCGCCTGGGCGAAGGTCTGCGCCACCTGCTCGGCCATGCGCCGCTGGCCCTCGCGCACGCGAAAGCCGGCGGTGGACTGCACCACCGCCTCGAACGATTGCAGGGCCTGGTCGGCCCATGGCTGCGCTGGCGTGGGGTCAGCCATGGGGCGGGCGGTACTGTGCTTTCATCCAGCCATGGTAGCCGATCAGGCGCGGAGCTGGCCGCCATCCGCGTGCAGCCGGCGCACCGTGGCGCCGGTGCGCTGCCGCAGCCGTTCGGCGGCGCGCTCGGCCAGCGCCTCGGGCGCCGGGGCCGTGAGCAGCAGCAGCGTGGGCGCGCCGCCTGCCTCCCGCGCCGGGCCCCAGCTGCGGCGCAGCACGGCAAGGCCCTCGCGGGCGAGCTGGCGCACCACCTCGGCCTCGCACAGCGCCGTGCCCGGCAGCAACTGCAGCACGTGGCACGGGCACCCCCCGGCCGCGCCGGCGGCGGCGGGCATGGCCGGCGCGCTGGCAGGCGCATCGGGCGAGGGGGCAAGGCGGGAATCTACGAACATCGGTCATTCTCCAAACACGGGGCGGCAAAGCCCATGAAAAAACCCAGCGGCTGGGGCTGGGTTTCGTTCGGAGGGGGGAATGAGACACCAGGTGGCCGCCGGTACGGCCACCTGCGCGCGCTAGGCAGCCGCGGTGGTAATGGTGCGAATCATTCGTGCGCCCAAGCCATGCATACGGGCCGGCGCCGCGCTGGTGAAAGCGGTGGCGGCTGCGGTGCGGGTCGAGGGGCGGAACATGCGGGCCAGTGTACCGCAGGCTGGTGCAGCGGCGCTTTCGCTGCGTTATCGATAGCTGCTTGCGCTTGGTGTGCGGTGGCTTCAGGCCGTTTCTGTATTCATATCCGGCGGCTGAGGGGCTGGCGCGGCCGTGGTGCGCACCATGCGGATGGCGTCGAACGGGCAGCGCAGGGCGCACAGCGCGCAGCCGGTGCAGCCCGGCGCGTCGTGCAGCACCGAGCGCTTGGCGCCGAAGCGCCCCAGGCCCTGCACCTGCAGCGACAGCACGTGCGGCGGGCAGGCGGCCACGCACCAGCCGCAGCCGGTGCAGCGGTCCGGGTCGATGGCGGGCAATGCCTTGCGCGATGCGTGCATGGGGGAGAGCATGCCACTACAGTTGCAGTGCCATGTCCCAAGACCATGCCACCATTGCCCGGCACCTGCGCATCCATGGACGGGTGCAGGGCGTGTACTACCGCCAGTCCATGTCCGAGGCCGCCCATCGCCTGGGCGTGCGGGGCTGGGTACGCAACCGGCGCGACGGCAGCGTGGAGGCCCTGGCCGCCGGCCCCGCTCCGGCCGTGCAGGCGCTCATCGACTGGGCCCGCGCGGGCCCGCCCGCCGCGCGCGTGGAGCGCGTGGACGTGCAGGAGGCGGACGCGGCGCAGCTGCCCGGCCTGCCCGCGGGCTTCGGCCGCCGCGAGACGGTCTGAGTCCCATTCATAAGAGTTTCTTGTGGATGGGCGCCAAAGTAATTGTTGGAAACCCGTCGCGTCGTTCGCCATGATGGATCTCACGCAGGCCGGCTTCGGCTTGCGGCATCCATAGGCTGAAGTTATTTCCATGCCGCCCCGGCGCGGTTCAGGAGACGCAACGATGGCAGAGAAGACCGGCACTGGCCAGGAACCGGGCAGCGCGCAGCGCAACCGCGCGCACATGCTGGAGTGCCTCGACGAGGTGCGGCGGCTGGAGCAGCGGGCGGTGGAGCGCTCCGCGCGCGCGGCCCGGCATTTCCATGCGCAGGGCAAGCTGCTGCCGCGCGAGCGGCTCGCGCATCTGCTCGATGCCGACCGGCCCTTCTACGAGCTGATGACGCTGTCGGGCTACTGCGGCCTGGAAAACCCCGACCCGGCGACCAGCGTGCCCGGCAGCGCGCTGATCGTGGGCATCGGCCACATCAGCGGCGTGCGCTGCATGGTGGCGGCCAACGACTCGGGCATCAGCGCCGGCGCGATGCAGGCGCTCACCGGGCAGAAGCTCATCCGCGCGCAGAAGATCGCGCTGGCCCAGAAGCTGCCCTTCGTGCAGCTGGTGGAGAGCGCGGGAGGCAACCTGCGCAAGTACCGGGTCGAACGCTTCCTGGTGGGCGGCGGCATGTTCTACAACCTGGCGCGGCTGTCGGCCGCGGGGCTGCCGGTGGTGGCGCTGATCCACGGCTCGTCGGCGGCCGGCGGCGCCTACCTGCCTGGCCTGTCGGACTACGTGGTGATGGTGCGCGGGCAGGCCCATGCCTACCTGGCCGGGCCGTCGCTGCTCAAGGCCGCCACCGGCGAGGAGGCGAGCGACGAGGAGCTGGGCGGCGCGGACATGCACGCCGCCGTGTCGGGCCTGGCCGACTACGTGGCCGACAACGACCTGGACGGCATCATGCGCGTGCGCGAGATCATGCAGCGCATCGGCTGGCATGGCGCGCCCGCGCCGCAGGCGGCGCCCCCGCTGCACGACGCCGACGAGCTGCTCGCCATCATGCCCGCCGACATGCGCACGCCGGTGGACATGCGCGAGGTGATCGCGCGGCTGGTGGACGGCTCGGAGTTCCACGCGTTCAAGGAGTTGTTCGGCCCGGCCACGGTGTGCGGCTACGCGGCCATCGAGGGGCATGCGGTGGGCATCCTGACCAACAACGGCCCGCTGGACAGCGACGGCTCCAACAAGGCCGCGCAGTTCATCCAGCTGTGCGTGCAGCTGGGCCGGCCGCTGGTCTTCCTGCAGAACATCACCGGCTTCATGGTGGGCCGCAGGCACGAGGAGGCCGGCATGATCAAGCACGGCGCCAAGCTCATCCAGGCGCTGTCGAACGCGCCGGTGCCGCGCTTCACGGTGCTGTGCGGCGCCTCGTACGGCGCGGGCAACTACGGCATGTGCGGGCGCGCCTTCAAGCCCGACCTGCTGTTCTCCTGGCCCAACGCCAGGACGGCGGTGATGGGCGGCGAGCAGGCCGCGATGACCATGCGCACCGTGGCCGAGAACGCCGCCCGGCGCGGCGGCAAGGATGTCGACGAGGCGGCGCTGGCGGCCGAGAGCCGGGCCATCGTGGAAACGTTCGAGTCGCAGTCCAGCGCCATCCACACCAGCAGCCTGCTGATGGACGACGGGGTGATCGACCCGCGCGAAACCCGCGCCTGGCTGGGCATGGCGCTGGCCACCGCCTTTGATGCCCGCGAGCGCGCGGTGCAGCCCATGCAGTTCGGCGTGGCGCGCCTGTAGCGGGCGTGGCGCGGCGGCTCAAAAAAGAGAGCTGCCAGCGCTTGCCGCCAAAGGTTTTCGGGCACTTTTCATTCAAAAACAAAGGCATGACGAGCGCTGGCAGCTCTCATTTTTTCCATAAGGAGACCCCATCATGATGACTTCCGACCACATCGCCCTGCAGGACAGCGTGCGCAAGCTGATCGAGCGCGAGATCGAGCCGCACGTGGACGAGTGGGAGGCGGCCGAGATCTTCCCCGCGCACGAGGTGTTCAAGAAGCTGGGCTCGGCCGGCTTCCTGGGCGTGAACAAGCCCGTGGAGTTCGGCGGCATGGGGCTGGACTACAGCTACGAGATCGCGTTCTGCGAGGCCGTCGGCGGCATCAGCTCGGGCGGCGTGGGCATGGCCATCGCGGTGCAGACCGACATGGCCACGCCGGCGCTCACGCACTTCGGCTCGGACGAGCTGCGCGAGCTGTTCCTCAAGCCCACGGTGGCGGGCGACATGGTGGTGTGCCTGGGCGTGTCCGAATCGGGCGCGGGCTCGGACGTGGCCTCGCTCAAGACCACGGCGCGCAAGGACGGCGGCGACTACGTCATCAACGGCTCGAAGATGTGGATCACCAACGGCACCCAGGCCGACTGGATGTGCCTGCTGGCCAACACCAGCGAGGGCGACGTGCACCGCAACAAGTCGCTCATCTGCCTGCCGCTGCGCGAGAACGGCAAGCTGCGTCCCGGCATCAGCATGCAGAAGATCAAGAAGGTGGGCATGTGGGCGTCCGACACGGCGCAGGTCTTCTTCGACGAGGTGCGCGTGCCGCAGCGCTACCGCATCGGCGAGGAGGGCAAGGGCTTCACCTACCAGATGCGCCAGTTCCAGGAAGAGCGCCTGAGCGGCGCCACGCGGCGCGTGACGGCGCTGTCCAACGTGATCGACGAGACCATCGCGTACACGCGCCAGCGCAAGGCCTTCGGCCGCTCCATCCTCGACAACCAGGCCGTGCACTTCCGCCTGGCTGAGCTCAAGACCGAGGTGGAGATGCTGCGCTCGCTGATCTACCGCGCGGCCCAGGTGCACATGGGCGGCGGCGACATGACGGAGCTGGCCTCGATGGCGAAACTGAAGGCCGGGCGCCTGTGCCGCGAGGTGACCGACTCGTGCCTGCAGTACTGGGGCGGCATGGGCTTCACCTGGGAGAACAAGGTCTCGCGCGCCTGGCGCGACCTGCGGCTGATCTCGATCGGCGGCGGCGCCGACGAGATCATGCTGACCATCATCTGCAAGCACATGGGCATCCTGCCCAAGCGCGCCTGAACGGGGGGGCACGATGCGTTTCGACACGCTGCTCGTGGCCAACCGGGGCGAGATCGCCCTGCGCATCCTGCGCACCGCGCGGCGCATGGGCCTGCGCACGGTGGCCGTGTATTCCGACGCCGACGCGCACGGCCCCCACGTGCGCGCCGCGGACCTGGCCGTGCACATCGGCCCCACGCCGGCCGACCAGAGCTACCGCAACGGCGCGGCGCTGATCGAGGCCTGCCGCCGCACCGGCGCCCAGGCCATCCACCCGGGCTACGGCTTCCTGTCGGAGAACGCCGAGTTCGCGCAGGCCGTGGCCGACGCGGGCCTGGTCTTCGTCGGCCCCTCGGCGCGCGTGATCGCGCTCATGGGCAACAAGGCCCAGGCCAAGCAGGCCATGCAGGCCGCGGGTGTGCCCACGGTGCCGGGCGAGCAGGGCTGCGCCACGCAGGAGCAGATCGCCGCGGCGGCGCGGCGCATCGGCTTTCCGGTCATCCTCAAGGCCGCGGCCGGCGGCGGCGGGCGCGGCATGCGCGTGGTGCGCGAGCCGGGCGCGCTGGCCGAGATGTTCCGCCAGGCGCAGTCCGAGGCGGCGGGCGCCTTCGGCTCCGGCGAGATCATCATCGAGCGCGCGATCGAGCGCGGCCGCCACATCGAGGTGCAGGTGCTGTGCGACGAGCACGGCCGCTGCCTGCACCTGGGCGAGCGCGACTGCTCCACGCAGCGGCGCTTCCAGAAGCTGATCGAGGAAGCGCCCTCGCCCGCGGTGGACGCCCAACTGCGCGAGGCCATGGGCCAGGTGGCGCGCCAGGCCTGCGAGGCCATCGGCTACACCGGCGTGGGCACGCTGGAGTTCCTGCTCGACGAGCACCGGCGCTTCTACTTCATGGAGATGAACACCCGCCTGCAGGTGGAGCACGGCGTGACCGAGCTGGTCACGGGGCTGGACCTGGTGGAGCAGCAGATCCGCGTGGCCCAGGGCGAGGCCCTGGCATTCGGCCAACAGGACGTGCGGCTCACGGGCCACGCGATCGAGCTGCGCCTGTGCGCCGAAGACCCGTGGGCTGGTTTTTTGCCCCAGGTGGGCACCGTGGGCGAGTGGCAAGCGCCCGCCGGCATCCGCACGGATACGGCGCTGGCCAGCGGCATGGCGATCAGCCCGTTCTACGACTCGATGGTCGCCAAGCTCATGGCCTGGGGCGAGAGCCGCGAAGCCTGCATCGCCCAGCTGGCGCGCGCCTGCGAGCGCACCACGGCGCTGGGCGTGCGCACCAACCTGGGGTTCCTGGCGCGCTGCCTGCGGCACCCGCGCTTCGCGCAAGGCCAGGTGACCACGGACTTCCTGGCGCAAGAGGACCTGCGGCAGCCGTTCTGGCGGCGCGAGCCCTCGTCGCACGCGCTGGCCGCGGCGGCGCTGGTGCTGGGCGGCGCGGTGAAGACCGCCATGGCCGGGCCGGCGGAGCGCCTGGGCGGGCGGTCGCTGTGGCTGCGCGACGCCACCGCCGGCGCCGACGGCACGACCGTGCAATGCACGCTGGCGCCCGGCGCCGCGGGCCTGGCGCTGCAGTGCAAGGCGGGTGCGGACCCGCAGGAATCCACCTGGCAGATCGCCCACCTGCGCTGGCACCAGGATGCGGGCGGCGCCCGCCTGGGGCTGGCCATCGACGGCATCTACCGCGAGCTGGCCTGCTGGCAACAGGATGGCGGGCCGCTATGGGTGCAGGACGGCGCGGACGCCTTCGTCTTCGAGCGCGTCGAGCGCTTCGCCGCGGCGGGCAGCCGGCAGGGTAGCGGTTTGCTGCGCGCGCCGATGAGCGGCCGCGTGATCGCGGTGCTGGCCGGCGAGGGGCAGGAAGTGGCGCAGGGCGACCCGCTGGTCGTCATCGAGTCCATGAAGATGGAAATGCCGCTGGCCGCGCCTTGCGCGGGCCGCATCGCGCAATTGCATGTCAGCCAGGGCCAGCAGCTCAACGCCGGCCAGGCCGTTCTGGAAGTGATGGGGGAGGAGACGCCATGAATCAAACCGTTCTGATCGGAGGCGCCTCCGGCTTCTGGGGCGACTCGCAGATCGCCGTGCCGCAGCTGCTGCGCCAGCCCGGGCTGCAGTACCTGGTGTTCGACTACCTGGCCGAGACCACCATGTCCATCCTGCAGCGCGCCCGGCTGCGCGCGCCGGAGCTGGGCTACGCGACGGACTTCGTCACCGCCGCCGTCGGCCCGCACCTGCGCGAGATCAAGGCCAAGGGCGTGCGCCTGGTCTCCAACGCCGGCGGCCTGAACCCCGCGGGCTGCCGCGACGCCATCCTGGCGCTGGCGCGCGAGCAGGGCGTGGACCTGAAGGTGGCCATCGTCACCGGCGACGACGTGCTGGACCTGCAGCCCCGGTTCGAGCCCTGGGACGACGAGGCCACGGCGGACCTGCCCGCATTGATGTCGGCCAACGCCTACCTGGGCGCGGCGCCCGTCGCGCAGGCGCTGGCCAGCGGCGCCGACATCGTGGTCACGGGCCGCTGCGTGGACAGCGCCTCGCTGCTGGGCATCGCCATCCACGAATTCGGCTGGCGCATGACGGACTACGACCGGCTCGCCCAGGCCAGCCTGGCGGGCCACCTGGTGGAATGCGGCGCGCAGGCCACGGGCGGCCTGTTCACCGACTGGGAGCAGGTGCCCGACTGGTCCGACATCGGCTACCCGCTGGTGCGGCTGCAGGCCGACGGCAGCTTCGAGCTGTCGCAGCCCGAGGGCGCGGGCGGGCTGGTCACGCGGCAGACGGTGGGCGAGCAGCTGCTGTACGAGATCGGCGACCCCGCGGCTTACGAGCTGCCCGACGTGGTGTGCGACTTCACGCAGGTCGCGATCACCGACCTGGACGGAGGGCGCGTGCGGGTGCAGGGCGCGCGCGGCCGCGCGCCCGGCGGCCGCTACAAGGTCACGGCCACCTACCAGCAGGGCTGGCACATCGCCATCATGATGGCCATCCGCGGCCAGCGCGCGCTGGCCAAGGCGCAGCGCACGGCCGACGCGCTGCTGGCGCGCACGCGCCGCCAGATGCAGGCGGCGGGCTTCGCCGACTACGAGGACACCCTGGTCGAGCTGCTGGGCGCCGAATCCATGTACGGCCCGCACCGGCGCGTGGCCGACAGCCGCGAGATCGTGCTGCGCATCGCCGCCCGGCACCGCGACAGGCGCGCGCTGGCCTTCCTGCAGAAAGAGGCCTCTTCCGCCGGCACCTCGATGGGGCCGGGCACGCGCAGCCATTTCGGCGGCCGCTCCGACGTGCAGAGCATCATCCGCACCGCCTCGTTCCTGCTGCCCAAGGCGGCGGCCGCGGTGCAGGTGCAGGCCGCGCCGGACGAGGCGCCGGTGGCGGTCGAAGCGGCCGATGCCGCGGCGGCGCCGGCCGCACCCAACCCGCCCGCGTCCACGGCCACGGTCGCCGCTGCCACCGGCCCCACGGTGCGCATCGCGCTGGGCCGCATCGCCCACGGCCGCAGCGGCGACAAGGGCGACGACGCCAACATCGGCCTGATGGCCCGCGATCCGAAATGGCTGCCGGTGCTGCGCGGGCAGCTCACCGCCGAGCGGGTGCTTCAGTACTTCGCCCACCTGGTGCAGGGGCCGGTGCAGCGCTACGAGCTGCCGGGCCTGGGCGCCTTCAACTTCGTGCTGCGCCGCGCGCTGGGCGGCGGCGGCTCGTGCAGCCTGCGCTCGGACCCGCTGGGCAAGTGCTACGCGCAGATGCTGCTGGACATGGAGATCGATTGCCCCGAAGACCTGGCGCCATGAGCGTCTTTCCATAGCGATACCAAGGAGACAGACCATGCAGATACTGAATCACGAATCCCGGTTGTCACGCCGCGAACTGCTGCGCAGCGCGGGCGCCATGGGGTTGGGCATGGCGGCGGGCCTGCCCGCCCTGGCCCAGGGCGCGGGCGCCGCCGACTTCAAGCTCGACAAGCAGGTGCGCATCATCGTCGCCTATGGGGCGGGCGGCGCGTCGGACGCCATTGCGCGCTACGTGGGCGACGCCATCGCCCAGCGCGGCGGCAAGCCGGTGATCGTGGAGAACCGCCCCGGCGCGGACGGCAACATCGCGGCCGAGGCCGTGGTGCGCGCGCCGGCCGATGCCTACAACCTGCTGGTGTCGGGCTCGTCCACCCATGCGGCCAACGCCACGATCTACAAGAAGCTGGCCTACGACCCGGACAAGGACTTCACGCCGCTGGCTACCATGGCCAACACGCCGTACGCAATGCTGGTCAATCCCAAGCGCATCGCGCAGACCTCGGCCGTGGACTTCCTGGCCTGGGCCCGCAAGGACGGGCAGACCCTGTCGTTCGCCAGCGCCAACGTGGGCGGGCGCATCGCGGGCGAGCGCTTCAAGCAGCTCACCAGGATCAACGCGGTGAACGTGCCCTACAAGAGCAGCGCCCAGGCCATGACGGACCTGATCGGCGGCCAGTTCGACTACTACTTCTGCGACATGCTGACGGCGCTGCCGCAGATCAAGGCCGGCACGGTGCGGGCGCTCGCGCTGTCCAGCAGCAAGCGCATCGCCAGCCTGCCGGACGTGCCCACCGTGGCCGAGCTGGGCTATCCCGACTTCGACGTCAGCTCTTGGATCGCGATCTGGAGCGCCAGGGCCACCACGCCGCAGCCCGTGTCGGCCGCGCTGTCGCGCTGGATCGGCGAGGCGCTGGAATCGCCCGCGGGGCAGGACTTCCTCGTCAAGAAGGGCCTGGTGCCCACGCCGGTCTCGCCCGAGCACCTGCTGCACCTGCAGGCGCGCGACACCAGGGACTGGGGCCGGATCATCATCGAAGCCGGGATGCAGCAGCCCTAATGGGGTGCGATCAGATGGCGGACCTTCATCGCGCTTTCGTGGCTGGCGTCGGCGCGCCAGTACAGGCAGAAGCTGATCGGCGGCAGCGCCGGCAGGCGGGCCTGCGGGTCGAGCACGCGCAGGTCGGGGGCCAGCATCTCCACGGCGCGTGCCGTGACGCCCAGCCCCGCGCGCAGCGCGGCGCGCACGCCGGCCAGGGTCGATGTCTCGAAGGCCGCGTGCCAGGGGATGCCGGCCTCGGTCAGCGCCTGCACCATGCTGCTGCGGAAGGGGCAGGCGGCCTCCATCAGGATCAAGGGCACCGAGGCGCCGGCCTGCGGGTGGTAGCGCGCGCCGGCGATCCAGGCCACGGGCGAGGTGCGCAGCACCGTGTGCGCGAACTCGGGGTGCGGGGTGATGTCCAGCATCAGGTCGATGTCGCCCTTGCGCAGCGCCGACGCGAGCCAGCGGCTGCGGCCGACCTGGATGTCGATGCTCAGGTTGGGGAAGTTCTCGGCGCAGATCTCCAGGTAGGCGGGCAGCAGGGTGTCCACGGCGTCGGCGCAGGCGCCGATCTTCACGGGCTGGGTGGCCGCCTGCTGGGTGATGACGCGGTAGGCCTCGTCGTTGAGGCCGACCATGCGCCGCGCGTATTCCAGCAGCCGCACGCCCTCCACGGTCAGCTTCTTGCGCCGGCCCACGCGCTCGAACAGCGCGCAGCCCAGCACGGATTCGAGCTTCTGCATCTGCTGGGACACCGCCGCCTGCGTGCGGTAGACCTTCTCGGCGGCGTTGGTGAAGCTCTCGCGCTCCGCCACCGCCACGAAGGTGCGCAGCAGGCCGATATCGAGGTTGCGCATGCCCTTGCTCATGCGCGGCCATTGTAGGTAGCTCTTTGGGAAAGAGGTTTCCGATGCAAGCAGAAGACAGCGAAGCCTGGGTGCTCGCGTCCCGCGTGGGGCCGGTGGCCCGCATCCATCTCAACCGCGGCGATGCCCGCAACCCCCTGGGGGCGGAGATGGTGCAGGCATTGTCCGCGGCGGTGGGCGAGGCATCCGGCCAGAGCGGGGTGCGCGTCATCCTGCTGACGGCCGCGGGCCCGGCGTTCAGCGCCGGGGGCAACCTGGGCAACCTGGGCGACAGGCTGGCTGCCGCGGCGGGGCCCGACGGGCGCGACCCCATCGCCGCCGGCAACCGCCGCTACGGCGAGTTCCTGACGCAGCTGGTGAACGTGCCGCAGGTGACCGTGGCCTGCGTCCAGGGCGCGGCCATGGGCGGCGGCGCCGGCCTGGTCTGCGCGGTGGACATCGCCATCGGCTCGCCCGAGGCCCGGTTCGGCTTTCCCGAGGCCGCGATCGGCCTGGTGCCGGGGCAGATCCTGCCGTTCGTCGCCGCGCGCCTGGGCCTGCCCGCGGCCCGGCGGCTGGTGCTGACCGGGCGGCGCATCGACGCGGCCGAGGCCCACCGCATCGGCCTGCTGGACTACGTGGCCGACTCGCACCAGGCGCTGGGCGCGCTCGCGCGGCAGGTGCTGGAATCCGTCGTGGCCACGGCGCCGCAGGCCTCGGCCTGCACCAAGCGCATGCTGGGCCGGCTGCCCGTGGCGCCGCTGCAGGCCAGCGGCGCGCTGCAGGGCTACCTGGACGAGGCAGCGGAGCTGTTCGCCCGCCAGATGCGCTCGGAGGCGATGGAGGGCGTGAGCGCCGCCCGCGAAAAGCGGCCCGCCCGCTGGAATGCGGCCGGCGAGCTGTCGGCACTGGATCTTGCATAGGAGACCGCCATGGCGTCATTGGATGGTTTGAAGGTGGTGGACCTGTCGCGCGTGCTGGGCGGTCCGCTGTGCGCGCAGATCCTGGGCGATCACGGGGCGGACGTCGTCAAGGTCGAGGGCCCCGCGGGCGACGAGACCCGCACCTGGGGGCCGCCGTTCAACGATGCCGGCATGGCCTCGTACTTCGCCGGCATCAACCGCAACAAGCGCACCGTGTGCGTGGACCTGTCCGCGCCCGAGGGGCGCGACGTGGTGATGCGGCTGCTGCAGGACGCCGACGTGCTGATCGAGAACTTCAAGGTCGGCACGCTGGAGCGCTGGGGCATGGGCTACGACGAGGTGCTGCGCGAGCGCTTCCCGCGCCTGATCCACTGCCGCGTGACCGGCTTCGGCGCCACCGGCCCGCTGGGCGGGCTGCCGGGCTACGACGCCGCGGTGCAGGCGCTCAGCGGGCTGATGAGCATCAACGGCGACCCCGACGGCGTGGCCACGCGCATGGGCGTGCCCATCGTCGATGTGACCACCGGGCTCAACGCCGTTATCGGCATCCTCATGGCGCTGCACGAGCGCGAGCGCAGCGGCCGGGGCCAGTCGGTGGAGTCGGCACTGTTCGACAGCGCGCTCTTTTCGCTGTACCCGCACTCCATCAACACCCTGTTCACCGGGCGCGCGCCTCAGCGCTCGGGCAACGGGCATCCCAACATCGCGCCCTACGACACCTACGCCACCGCCACCGAGCCCATCTACCTGGCCGTGGGCAACAACGGCCAGTTCCAGCGCCTGTGCGAGGCCGTGGGCCACGCGCACCTGGCCGAGGACGAGCGCTATGCCACCAACGCCCAGCGCGCCGTGCACCGCTTCGAACTCAAGAAGGATCTGCAAAGCGCCTTCAGCCGCTTCGACGCGCAGACGCTGTTCCAGAAGCTGGTGGCGGTGGGCGTGCCCTGCGGCGTGATCCAGAACGTGGTCGAGGCGCTGGCCCATCCGCACACGGCGCACCGCGGCATGGTGGCCGAGGTGGAGGGCTTCCGCTCCGTGGCCTCGCCGATCAAGTTCAGCCGCACGCCGGCCAGCTACCGCCTGCGGCCGCAGGAGATTGGCCAGAGCACCCTGCAGGTGCTGGGAGAGGCCGGCCTGTCGCAGGAGCAGATCGCGCTCCTGCTGGAGCGGGGCGTGATCCGGCAGGCCCCACGGCCCACGGCGGCACCAGACGGCGAGTCGCCCTAGCGGCGCTGCAGCGCCTTCGCCCCATAGGCGCAATATCCCGGCCTGGGGCTCTTCGTCTGCGGATGCAGGCGGCAGGTCTCGGGCCGCCGCTCGTACACCGTGCACAGCCGGGTCGCGGCGTCCAGAAAGCCGCAGTCCCCATCGGCGCGCCGCGCCATGGTGAAGAGCCCGTGCCTGGGGCTGTAGTGGTCCACCAGCCTGGCCTTGAGCAGCCGCCTGGCGATCAGCTTCGGCGCGACATGCTCCGCCTCGAACGGGTCGACCAGCCCCAGCCGCACCAGATCGGGCAGCTGCACCTCCAGCGGCATGGTGCAGCAGTTGGCCGCGCAGCTGGCGCACAGGCCGGCGCGGTAGCGGGTCCAGGTGTCGGGGCGATCGACGTCGACGATGGCGATGGGGGATCTCATGGCGCCGTGGCCAGCGCCTGCAGCTCGGCTCCCGTCAGGCGGTAGCGTATCCACTCGCTCTGCGGCTTGGCGCCCAGGCTTTCGTACAGCGCGATGGAGGGGGCGTTCCAGTCCAGCACGCTCCACTCGAAGCGGCCGCAGTCGTTGTCCACCGCGATGCGCGCCAGGTGTTTGAGCAGCGCCATGCCCGCGCCCTTGCCGCGGTGCTCGGGCGCGACGTACAGGTCTTCCAGGTACAGCCCGTGGCGTCCCTGCCATGTGGAGTAGTTGAAGAAATAGACGGCAAAGCCCACGGCGGTTTCGCCCTCCTCGCAGATCAGCCCGAAGACCTTGGGCTCGGCGCAGAACAGCGTGCGGTGCACATGTTCGGTGGTCGCCAGCACCTCGTGCTCGGCGTTTTCATACACCGCCAGCTCGCGCACGAAGCGCAGGATCACGGGCGTGTCGTCGATGGTGGCTGGGCGGATGGTGAGCGCGCTCATACACGGATGCGGATGGTGGAGGGGCTGCGGGGCTGCGCCATTGAAAAGAGGCCACCCGGGGGCGGCCTCCTGAGGTGTAAAGCGGCGGCCGCGGGGATCAGACGTCGATATTGCCGGCGCGCAGCGCATTCGTCTCGATGAAGTCCCTGCGCGGCTCCACCTCGTCGCCCATGAGCATGGTGAACACCCGGTCGGCCTCGATGGCGTCGTCGATCTGCACGCGCAGCAGGCGCCGCACCTCGGGGTCCATGGTGGTTTCCCAGAGCTGCTCGGGGTTCATCTCGCCCAGGCCCTTGTAGCGCTGGCGGGCCGTGGTGCGTTCGGCCTCGCCGATGAGCCACTGCATGGCCTGGCGGAAGTCGGAGATCTTTTCCTCCTTCTGCTTCTCGCCCTCGCCGCGCATGACCTTGGCGCCCTCCTGGATCAGGCCGCGGAAGCTCTCGGCGGCCTCGGCCAGGGCGGCGTAGTCGTCGCCGGCCACGAAGTCCTGCGTGATGAGGCTGCTCTTGATGTTGCCGTGGTGGTGGCGGCTGATGCGCAGGATGGGCTTGTCGGTGCGCGGGTCGATCTCGCCCGTCACGTCGGCGGGCACGCCGCTGGTGTTCAGTTCGCGCAGCTTGGCCTGCAGCTGCACGGCGCTGGCTTGGGCGTCTTCCAGGGTGTCGAGGTTGAAGGCCACGCCGTCGGCCGCGGCGCGCAGGGCCTCGGCGTCCATGAAGGCCGACAGGCGGTCGATGACGTGCTCGGCGTGCTGGTGCGTGCGCGCCAGGGCGGCGAGCTCGTCGCCGGCCAGGGTGCGTGGCGCGTCGCCGCCGGTGCCGATGCTGGCGTGGTTCAGCGCCACGCGCAGCAGGAAGTTGTCGAGCGCGGCGGCGTCCTTCAGGTACAGCTCTTCCTTGCCGTTCTTGACCTTGTACAGCGGCGGCTGGGCGATGTAGATGTGGCCGCGCTCGACGAGCTCGGGCATCTGGCGGTAGAAGAAGGTGAGCAGCAGGGTGCGGATGTGCGCGCCGTCCACGTCGGCGTCGGTCATGATGATGATGCGGTGGTAGCGCAGCTTGGTGGCGTCGAAGTCGTCGGCGCCGCTCTTGCCGTTGCCGTCCTCGCTGGCCTTGCCGATGCCGGTGCCCAGCGCCGTGATCAGGGTGATGATTTCGTTGCTGGACAGGAGCTTCTCGTAGCGCGCCTTCTCCACGTTCAGGATCTTGCCGCGCAGCGGCAGGATGGCCTGGAACTTGCGGTCGCGCCCCTGCTTGGCGCTGCCGCCGGCGGAGTCGCCCTCGACGATGTAGATCTCGCACAGCGCCGGGTCTTTCTCCTGGCAGTCGGCCAGTTTGCCGGGCAGGCCCATGCCGTCGAGCACGCCCTTCCTGCGCGTCATCTCGCGCGCCTTGCGCGCGGCCTCGCGCGCGCGCGCAGCCTCGACGATCTTGCCGCAGAGGATCTTGGCGTCCTGGGGCTTTTCCTCCAGGTACTCGGTGAGCGCCTTGGCGACGATGTCCTCGACCGGCGCGCGCACTTCGCTGCTGACCAGCTTGTCCTTGGTCTGGCTGCTGAACTTGGGCTCGGGCACCTTGACGCTCAGCACGCAGCACAGGCCCTCGCGCATGTCGTCGCCGCTCACGTCCACCTTGGCCTTCTTGGCGAGCTCGTTCTGCTCGATGTACTTGCCGATCACGCGCGTCATGGCGGCGCGCAGGCCCGTGAGGTGGGTGCCGCCGTCGCGCTGCGGGATGTTGTTGGTGAAGCAGAGCACCTGCTCGTTGTAGCCGTCGTTCCACTGCATGGCGACCTCGACGCCGATCTCGGTGCCGGGGATGCCGCCGTAGCTCTCGGCCGGGCGCGTGCCCGTGGCGTGGAAGGCCGTGGGGTGCAGCACCTTCTTCGTGCCGTTGATGAATTCCACGAAGCCCTTGACGCCGCCGGCGCCGGAGAAGTCGTCCTCCTTGCCCGTGCGCTCGTCGATGAGGCGGATGCGCACGCCGTTGTTGAGGAACGAGAGCTCGCGCAGGCGCTTGGCCAGGATCTCATAGTGGAAGTCGCTGTTCTCCTTGAAGATCTCGGTGTCGGGCAGGAAGCGCACCTCGGTGCCGCGCTTTTCCGTGGGGCCGACGATCTTCATGGGCGAGACCTCGAAGCCGTCCACCGTCTCGGTCAGGCGGTTCTGCACCACGCCCTTGGAGAATTCGAGCTGGTGCGTCTGCCCGTCGCGGCGCACCGTCAGGCGCAGCTTCTTCGAGAGCGCGTTCACGCACGACACGCCCACGCCGTGCAGGCCGCCCGAGACCTTGTAGCTGTTCTGGTTGAACTTGCCGCCCGCGTGCAGCTCGGTGAGCGCGATCTCGGCCGCCGAACGCTTGGGCTCGTGCTTGTCGTCCATCTTCACGCCCGTGGGGATGCCGCGGCCGTTGTCGATCACGCTGATGGAGTTGTCGGTGTGGATGGTGACGACGATGTCGTCGCAGTGCCCGGCCAGCGCTTCGTCGATGGAGTTGTCCACCACCTCGAACACGAGGTGGTGCAGGCCCGTGCCGTCCGACGTGTCGCCGATGTACATGCCCGGGCGCTTGCGCACGGCTTCCAGGCCTTCCAGGATCTGGATGGCGCCTTCGCCGTAGCCGCCGGCGTCAACGCCTGCGGGGGCCATGGTCTGGGGATGATTCTCGTCGGTCATGAAATGCCTTGGGGCCGGGTGGCCCCTGGCGCATGGCGAGGGGCCGGAATTCTCTAAGCCAAAATCGGTGCCAGCGCCCGTCCATCAAGCGCTGGCAGCTATCAAAAAAATAGGGTCAGATGCGCATGGGCATCACGACGTACTTGAAATGCGCGTTGTCGGGAATGCCGAAGACGACCGAGCTGTTGCCGTCCTGCAGTTCCATCTTCACCATGTCCTGGCCCATGTTGGCCAGTACGTCGATGAGGTAGGTCACGTTGAAGCCGATCTCGATGCTGTCGCCGCCGTAGTCGATGTCGAGTTCGTCCACGGCCTCTTCCTGCTCGGCGTTGGTGGACGCCACGCGCAGGCTGCCGGGTTCGATGTTCAGGCGCACGCCCTTGAACTTCTCGCTCGTCATGATGGCCGTGCGCTGCAGGCTGGCCAGCAGCGGCGCGCGGCCCAGGGTAATGGTGTGCTGGTGGTTGCGCGGGATGACGCGGTTGTAGTCGGGGAACTTGCCCTCGACCAGCTTGGTGACGAACTCCATGCCGCCGAAGCCGAACTTGGCCTGGTTGTTGGCAAAGCGCATCTCGATGGCGCCGTCGGCGTCCGACAGCAGGCGCTGCAGCTCCAGCACCGTCTTGCGCGGCAGGATCACCTCCTGCTTGGGCACTTCCATGTCGAGCTCGGCGCTGGCGAAGGCCAGGCGGTGGCCGTCGGTGGCCACCAGCGAGAGCGTCTTGCCCTCGGCCACGAACAGGATGCCGTTCAGGTAGTAGCGGATGTCCTGCACTGCCATGGCGAACGACACCTGGGACAGCAGGGTCTTGAGCGTCTTTTGCGGCACGCTGAACGCGGGGCCGAAGCTGGCGGCCTCCTGTACCAGCGGGAAGTCCTCGGCCGGCAGGGTCTGCAGCGTGAAGCGGCTCTTGCCGCCCTTGAGGATCAGCTTGGTCTGGCTGTTCTCCAGGCTCACCGTCTGGTCGGCGGGCATGGTCTTGAGGATGTCGATGAGCTTGCGCGCCCCCACCGTGGTCGTGAAGTCGCCCGTGTCGCCGCCCAGCTCGGCCGTGGTGCGGATCTGGATCTCCAGGTCGCTGGTGGTGAACTGCAGCGCATTGCCGGTCTTGCGGATCAGCACGTTGGCCAGGATGGGCAGCGTATGCCGGCGCTCGACGATGCCGGACACGGATTGCAGGACGGCGAGAACCTTGTCTTGTGTTGCCTTCAGGACAATCATGTCGTCAACCTTTGGTGGTTTTGGAATGGGTGCGCAGACGGCGGCATGGGCCATGCCCCTCCCTGGCCGTCGGACCTGCCATTTTGCCCGCGAACGGGCGTGCTTCCGCGGGGCCGTGGGCTTTCATCATCCCTTGAGCGTCTGCTCCAGCACGTGCAGCTGCTGGTTGAGTTCGGTCAGCTGCTGGCGCTCGGCGCCGATCTTGCGCACCGCGTGCAGCACCGTGGTGTGGTCGCGCCCGCCGAACAGCTCGCCGATCTCGGGCAGGCTCTTCTGCGTGAGCTCCTTGGCCAGGTACATGGCGATCTGGCGCGGCCGCGCGATGCTGGCCGGGCGCTTCTTGCTGTACATGTCGGCGACCTTGATCTTGTAGTAGTCGGCCACCGTCTTCTGGATGTTCTCCACGCTGATCTGGCGGTTCTGGATCGAGAGCAGGTCGCGCAGCGCCTCGCGCGCGAGCTGTATCGACACTTCCTTCTGGTTGAAGCGCGAGTACGCCAGGATCTTGCGCAGCGCGCCTTCGAGCTCGCGCACGTTGGAGCGCACGTTCTTGGCGACGAAGAAGGCCACCTCCTCGGGCATCTCGGCATGCTCGGCGCGCGCCTTGTTGATCAGGATGGCCACGCGCATCTCCAGCTCCGGCGGCTCGATCGCCACCGTCAGCCCCGAGTCGAAGCGCGAGACCAGGCGCTCGTGGATGTTCGCCAGGCCCTTGGGGTAGGTGTCGCTGGTCATCACGATGTGGCTCTTCTTGGCCAGCAGCGCCTCGAAGGCGTTGAAGAACTCCTCCTGCGTGCGGTCCTTGTTCGCGAAGAACTGCACGTCGTCGATCAGCAGCAAGTCGAGCGAGTGGTAGCGCTCCTTGAAATCGTCGAAGGTGCGCCTTTGGTACGACTTGACCACATCCGAGACGAACTGCTCGGCATGGATGTAGAGAACTTTGGCGTCGGGCCGGTCCGCGAGCAGCTTGTTGCCCACAGCGTGCACCAGGTGGGTCTTGCCCAGGCCCACGCCGCCGTAGATGAACAGCGGGTTGTACAGGTGGCCCGGCGAGCCCGCCACGTGCATGGCGGCCGAGCGCGCCATGCGGTTGGCCGTGCCCTCGACCAGCGTGTCGAAGGTGAGCGCGGGGTTCAGGCGCGTGCGGAAGGCGCCGGCGGGCGGCTCCTCGGCCGCGGCGCTGGCCGGCGCATTGGCGGCGGGCGCCTCGGTGCTGGTCGCCACGGGGCGGACATAAGTCCTGGCAACGGATTCGCGCTGAGCGAGCGCTAACTCTAGCGTAACCGGCTGGCCGTACAGGCCCTCCAGCAGCGCTGAGATCCGCCCCGCATACTGGGCGCGGATCCAGTCGAGCTTGAAGCGGTTGGCCACCAGCAGGGTGACCTTGGAGAAATCGGGGGAGACCTGGGCCACGAGGGGCTTGATCCAGGTGTTGAACTGCTGCTCCGGCAGGTCCTGTGCCAGCTGCTCGGTGCAGGCCTGCCACAGACCCTGGCCGGCGCTGTCGCCGTCCGTGTCGTGGCTGGAATGGGAGGGTCCCTCGTGCATTACGGGAAGTTCTAGTTGTGGATAGGAGGAACGGTCGAAGGCCGTAGATTCTAGCTTGTCAAGGAGTTATCCACAATTCGGAGGGTGCGCGGGGCGGCAATATTTTCGGCCCCGGGCATTGCCAGGCCTGGGCCGCCCTGCAATAATCGCGGGTTTCCCTGAATGCGTTCAGGGTGATCGAGCCCGGGCGGCTGCTTTTCTTGCGCGATGCCAGTCGATGTCGTGCAAGGCGGGCGGCCAGTCCGGCGGGCGCGGCCGATCGAAGCGGCGCCTGTAACTGAACCCTTCAAGGATTGAACATGAAACGTACCTACCAGCCTTCCAAGACCCGCCGCGCACGCACCCATGGTTTCCTCGTGCGCATGAAGACGCGCGGCGGCCGCGCCGTCATCAACGCCCGCCGCGCCAAGGGTCGCAAGCGCCTGGCCGTCTAAGGCCGTGCCGCTCGGCGCCGCCCGAGCGGGGACGCTGCTCCCATGCACCGGCTGAAAACCCGCGCCCAGTTCCAGGCTGCCATGGCGGGAGGCACGGTCTCGCGCACGGCGCATTTCGCGCTGCACCGGCTCGGCCTTCCGGCCGCCGGGGCGGCACCCGCAGGGCCCGACCCCTTGCCGAAGGCATGGGAGTCGCAGGCCCTGTTCGCCGTTCCCCAGGGGCAGCCCGGCGTCTGGCTCGGGGCCATGGTGCCCAAGCGCTGGGCACGCCGCGCGGTCACGCGCAACACCATCAAGCGGCAGATCCATGCCGTGGCCGCCGGCTTCGAGCCGCGCATGCCGCAGGCCGCCCACGTGGTGCGCCTGCGCGCGGCCTTCGACCGCAAGCATTTCGTGAGCGCCACGTCGGACGCCCTGAAGGCCGCCGTGCGCGCCGAGCTGCAGCAGCTGTTCGCCGCGGCCGAGCGGCGCGGCGCGGCGGCGGGGGCCGCGCCATGATGCGCGCGCTGCTCATGGCCCTGGTGCGGGGCTACCGGCTGCTGCTCAGTCCCTGGATCGGGTCGGCCTGCCGCTTCGAGCCCACCTGCTCGCTGTATTCCCTGCAGGCGCTGGAGAAGCACGGCGCCGCCGCGGGCAGCTACCTCACCGTGCGGCGCCTGGCGCGCTGCCACCCCTGGTGCGAGGGAGGGCATGATCCCGTGCCGCAGCAACTGCCGCGCGGCATGCGCCTGTTCTCGCGGCTCACGCCTTCCGACACTCCATCCTCTTCACCTACGAAGCATTCATGAACGACATCCGCCGCACCATCCTGTGGGTGATCTTTGGCTTTTCCATGGTTTTGCTGTGGGACAAGTGGCAGATCCACAACGGCAACAAGGCCACCTTCTTCCCCACGCCGCCGGCCCAGACGGCCAGCGCGCCGGCGGTGGCGGCGTCCGTGGCGGGCGCGGCCAGCGTTCCCGCGGCCAGCAGCGCCGCGCCCGGCGCGGCCGCGCCGCCGCCGGCCGGCAGCCCGGTCCAGCCCGCAGCCACCCCGCGCGAGCGCGTCACGGTGAGCACCGACGTGCTGCGCCTGGCCTTCGACACCGAGGGCGGATCGCTGGTGCAGGGCGAGCTGCTGAAGTACCCGGAGATGGGGGACAAGTCCAAGCCCTTCCTGCTGCTCGATGAAAGCGCCGACCGCGTCTATGTGGCGCAGACGGGCCTCATCGGCGGCGCTTATCCCACCCACAAGACCCCCATGGCGCTGGTGTCCGGCCCGCGCGAGCTCAAGGACGGCGAGAACGAACTGCAGGTGCGCTTCGAGTCGCCTGACCTGGGGGGCGTGAAGCTGGTCAAGACCTGGACGCTCAAGCGCGGCGCCTACGACGTGGCCGTGCGCCACGAGGTGGTCAACACCGGCACCGCGCCCGTCTCGCCGCAGCTGTACCTGCAGCTGGCGCGCGACGGCAACAAGCCCGCGGGCGAATCGTCGTTCTATTCCACCTTCACCGGCCCGGCCGTCTACACCGAGGCCAAGAAGTACCACAAGGTGGAGTTCAAGGACATCGAGAGCGGCAAGGCCGAGATCGACAAGTCCTCCACCAACGGCTACGTGGCCATGGTGCAGCACTACTTCGCCACCGCCTGGCTGCTGGCCGACGGCGTGCAGCGCGACAACTTCGTGCGCAAGGTCGACGCCAACCTCTACTCCGTGGGCATGATCGCGCAGCTCGGCGAGATCGCCCCGGGCCAGTCCAAGGCCATGGACGCGCGCCTGTTCGCCGGCCCGCAGATCGAGACCCTGCTGGAAAAGCTGGCCCCCGGCCTGGAGCTGGTGAAGGACTACGGCTGGCTCACCATCCTGGCCAAGCCGCTGTACTGGCTGCTGGACCAGCTGCACAAGGTGATCGCCAACTGGGGCTGGTCCATCGTGGCGCTGGTGGTGCTGCTCAAGATCGCGTTCTACTGGCTCAATGCCAAGGCCTACGCCAGCATGGCCAAGATGAAGGCCATCAACCCGCGCATCCAGGAGATGCGCGAGCGCCTCAAGGACAAGCCGCAGCAGATGCAGCAGGAGATGATGCGCATCTACCGCGAGGAGAAGGTCAACCCCATGGGCGGCTGCCTGCCCATCATGATCCAGATCCCCGTGTTCATCGCACTCTACTGGGTGCTGCTGTCGAGCGTGGAGATGCGCGGCGCGCCGTGGATCGGCTGGATCCACGACCTGTCCTCGCCCGACCCGTTCTTCATCCTGCCGCTGCTCATGACGGCCAGCTCGCTGCTGCAGACCGCGCTCAACCCCGCGCCGCCCGACCCGATGCAGGCCAAGATGATGTGGCTCATGCCGCTGATGTTCAGCGTGATGTTCTTCTTCTTCCCGGCCGGCCTGGTGCTGTACTGGCTGACGAACAACATCCTGTCCATCGCCCAGCAGTGGATCATCAACAAGCGCATGGGCGTGCCGCCGCAGTTCAACCTGCCCAAGTTCCGCTGATCCGCCACGCGCAGCGACAACGGCCGCCTTCGTGCGGCCGTTGCCGTTTTGGGTAGGATGCATGGCTTGCAAACAACCTCAGGAGACAAGCCGATGACGCGACGCAGCCAATTCAAATTCGGCCTGGTGGGGACTGCCGTGCTTCTGGCCATGGGGGCGGCCCAGGCGGCCAACATGCGCTGGGCGGGCGCCAACGACATTCTCACCATCGATCCCCACGCCCAGAACCACCAGACCACGCACGCGTTCCTGCAGCAGATCTACGAGAGCCTGGTGCGCTACGACGCGAAGTACCAGATCGAGCCCGCGCTGGCGACGAAGTGGACCCAGATCACGCCCACCCAGGTGAGGTTCGAACTGCGCAAGGGCGTCAAATTCCACGACGGCGCGCCGTTCACGGCCGACGACGTGGTGTTCTCGCTCACGCGCGCGGGCACGGCGCCGTCCAACATGATGTCCGCGGTGCAAAGCGTCAAGGAGGTCAAGAAGGTCGACGACTACACCGTGGACCTGATCCTCAAGGGCCCCAACCCCATCCTGCTGCGCGAGATCACCGAGGCGCGCATCATGAACAAGGCCTGGGCCGAGAAGCACAACTCGCTCAAGTCGCAGGACTACGCCGGCAAGGAAGAGAGCTTCGCCTCGCGCAACGCCAACGGCACGGGCCCCTTCTCCCTGGTGAGCTGGCAGCCCGACCAGAAGCTCACGCTCAAGAAGAACCCCGGCTGGTGGGACAAGCCCAAGGGCAACATCGACGAGGTGGTGTTCACCCCCATCAAGTCGGCCGCCACGCGTACGGCGGCGCTGGTGTCGGGGCAGGTGGACTTCGTCGTCGATCCGCCGCCGCAGGACCTGGCGCGCATGAAGGCCGACGCCAGCCTCAAGCTCATCGAGGGCGCCGAGAACCGCACCATCTACCTGGGCCTGGACCAGTTCCGCGACGAGCTGCCCGGCGCCGGCACGCCCGGCAAGAACCCGCTCAAGGACAAGCGCGTGCGCCAGGCGCTGTACCAGGCCATCGACTCGGCCGGCCTGCACAGCCGCACCATGCGCAACCTGTCGGTGCCCGCCGGCGTGATGGTCGCGCCCATGGTGCATGGCTGGAGCAAGCAGCTCGATGAGCGCGCCGCCAAGTACGACGTGGAGGCCGCCAAGAAGCTGCTGGCCGACGCGGGCTATCCGCAGGGCTTCTCGCTCAGGCTCGACTGCCCCAACGACCGCTACGTGAACGACGAGGCCATCTGCCAGGCCGTCACCGCCATGTGGACGCGCATCGGCGTCAAGACGCAGCTGCAGACCGCGCCCATGGCGCAGTTCGTCACGCGCGTGATGAACAACGACGTGAGCGCCTACCTGTTCGGCTGGGGCGTGGCCACGTTCGACGCGCTGTACACGCTGGACTCCCTCATGTCCACCAAGGACGGCAAGACCGCCGCGGGCGTCTACAACGGCGGCCGCTTCAGCGACGCCAAGCTCGACGGCATGATCCAGCAGATCAAGGTCGAGATGGACACCGCGAAGCGCGACGCGCTGCTCCACGACGCGCTCAAGCTGACCAAGGACGAGTACTACTACCTGCCGCTGCACCACCAGATCCGCCCCTGGGCCATGCGCAAGAACGTGGAGACGGTGCACCGCGCGGACGACCGCCCGATGCCGATCTGGACCACGATCAAGTAGGCCGCTCCCCGTCCCGTTCCCCCATCCCAAGGCCCGCTCTGCGGGCCTTTTTGCTGTGTAGACCACGGGAGATGCGGGTTTCTACCAGTCCGTAAAGCCCGCCCGGCGCTTGAATGATTGAAATTTTTCTTTAGGATTCGCGCTTGTAAATTTTTTATCAACACCGCATTCTTCCGCCATGCCCAAGCCCGTGCCAGACAGCCCGCAGCAGGTCTCGATTGCCACGCGCATCGCGCAGGCGCGCATGCAGCTCACGCCCTCGCACCAGCAGATCGCGGACTACGTGCTCAAGCGCCCCCTGCAGGCGGCCACCATGCCCATCGATGAGCTGGCGTCGGCGGTGGGCGTGTCGGTGGCGACGGCCAACCGCTTCGCGCGCGCCATCGGGCTGGACGGCTACCCCATGCTGCGCGCCGAGCTGGTCAAGGGTTTCGAGGCCATGCTGGCGCCCGTGGAGAAGATGCGCGTGCGCCTGGAAAAGCCCGGCAGCGCGCATGACGCCTTCGTGGCGGTGCTCGAAGAGAGCCAGAACAACATCGCCGCCACGCGCGCCGCGCTCGACCCCGCGGCCTGCGCGGCCGCGGTGCAGGCCGTCGCAACGGCGCGGCGCGTCTACGTGCTCGGCTATGGCGCCTCGGGCTGGCTGGCCGGCATGCTGGCGCGCGGGCTCGACATGCACTGCGAGAACGTGCACCTGCTCTCCAGCGTCGCCGGCGCCACGGACGGCGCGCGCCAGCTGCCGCGCATGGGGGCGCAGGACCTGTTCATCGTGATCAGCTTCCCGCGCTACCTGCGCGACAGCGTGGCGCTGGCGCGCGCGGCGCACGAGCGCGGCGTCCCCATCCTGGCGCTGACCGACGGCGCGCATTCGCCGCTCGTGCCGCTGGCGCGCCATTGCCTGTTCGCCAAGACCGAGAGCTACCACGCGGTGAATTCCGAGACCACGGTGCTCGCGCTGATCGAGGCCCTGGTCAGCGCCGTCGCGCTGCACACGCGCGACACGGTGCAGAACGCCACGCGCATGACCGAGGCCGTGCTGCCCTGGCTGCACGGCGCGGGCCGCGCCGGCGCATCGGGCCCTGCGCCCATCCCTTCCGAATCTTCCGAATGACGACCATGCCCCATGCAGCACGCGCCGCCGTGCCCGTCATCGCCATCCACGGCGGTGCCGGCACGCTCACGCGCAGCCACATCAGCCCCGCGCAGGAGCGCACCTACCACGCCGCGCTGCAGGACGTGCTGCGCGCCGGCCAGGCCGTGCTGGCGGGCGGCGGCACGGCGCTCGATGCGGTGTGCGTGGCCGTGCAGGCGCTCGAGGACTGCGCGCTGTTCAACGCCGGCCACGGCGCGGTGTTCACGGCCGACGCCACGCACGAGCTCGACGCCGCCGTGATGGACGGCGCCACGCTGGCCGCCGGGGCCGTGGCGGGCGTGGCCCGCGTGCGCAACCCGGTGCTGGCCGCGCGCGAGGTGCTGCGCGACGGCCGGCATGTGCTGATGATCGGCGCCGGCGCCGAGCGCCTGGCGCAATCGGCCGGCCTGGCGATGGTGCAGCCCGGCTACTTTTCCACCGAGGCGCGCCTGGCCCAGCTGCGCGCGGCCCAGGCCAGTGCGGCCGGCGCGGTGCTGGACCACGACGGCGCCGCCGCCCTGGCCGCGCGCGTCCAGGAGGGCCCGCTGCACGAGGGCCGCAAGATGGGCACGGTGGGCGCGGTGGCGCTCGATGCGCGGGGCCACCTGGCGGCGGCCACCTCCACCGGCGGCCTGACCAACAAGCGCCCGGGCCGCGTGGGCGACAGCCCGCTGATCGGCGCCGGCACCTATGCCGACGACCGCACGGCCGCCGTCTCCTGCACCGGCCATGGCGAGAGCTTCATCCGCGTGGCCGCCGCGCACGACGTCTGCGCGCGCATGGCCTACGGCGGGCAGGCGCTGCACGAGGCGAGCGACGCCGTGGTGCACCGGGCGCTGGCCGCCGTCGGCGGCACGGGCGGGCTGATCGCCGTCGACCGCCTGGGCAACGTGTGCCTGCCCTTCAACACCGAGGGCATGTACCGCGGCCTGGCGCGCGTGGGCCAGGCGCCCGAATCCTTCATCTACCGTTGACCGGGGCCACTCTGCCATGACGACCCATTCCTCCCATGCCGCCGCGCCCCTGCAGCTGCCCGAGCAGCGCGTGCTGGCCGTCAGCGGGCTGAGCGTGCGCTTTGCCACCTCCGAGCGCACCGTGGATGCCGTGCGCGATCTCTCCTTCCACGTGGACCGGGGCGAGACCCTGGCCATCGTGGGCGAGTCGGGCTCGGGCAAGTCCGTCACCTCGCTGGCGCTGATGCGCCTGGTGGAGCATGGCGGCGGCAGGATCATCGGCGGCTCGGCGCTCCTGCGCCGGCGCGGCGGCCAGGTGCTGGACGTGGCCCGGGCGACGCAGGCGCAGATGCGCGACGTGCGCGGCGCCGACGTGGCCATGATCTTCCAGGAGCCCATGACCAGCCTGAACCCGGTGTTCACCGCGGGCGAGCAGATCGCCGAGTCCATCCGCGTGCACCAGGGCATGGGCCGCGCCGGCGCGCGCGCCGAGGCGCTGCGCATGCTCGAACTGGTGCGCATCCCCGAGGCGAGGAACGTGCTCGACCGCTTCCCGCACCAGCTCTCGGGCGGCATGCGCCAGCGCGTGATGATCGCCATGGCGCTGTCGTGCAAGCCCCAGCTCCTGATCGCCGACGAGCCCACCACGGCGCTGGACGTGACGATCCAGGCGCAGATCCTGCAGCTCATCCGCCAGCTGCAGGAGGAGATGCGCATGGGCGTGATCTTCATCACGCATGACATGGGCGTGGTGGCCGAGGTGGCCGACCGCGTGCTCGTCATGTACCGGGGCGACAAGGTGGAGGAGGGCGCCAGCGCCGACGTCTTCGCCGCGCCCCGCCATCCCTACACGCGCGCGCTGCTCTCGGCGGTGCCCAAGCTCGGCGCCATGCAGGGCACGGACCTGCCGCGCCCGTTCGACCTGCTGCGCCCCGACGGCAGCACGCTGGCGGGGCAGTCCTCGCCCGTGGACACGCGCCCCGCGGACGCGCAGCCCATCCTGCGCGTGAAGAACCTGGTTACGCGCTTCGACCTGCGCTCGGGCCTGCTCAACCGCGTCACGCGCCGCGTGCATGCCGTGGAGCAGGTCAGCTTCGACCTGTACCCGGGCGAGACCCTGGCGCTGGTGGGCGAATCGGGCTGCGGCAAGTCGACCACCGGCCGCTCGCTGCTGCGCCTGGTGGAGAGCCAGAGCGGCGCCATCGAGTTCGGCGGGCGCAACATCCTCGACCTGCCGCGCAGCGAAGTGCAGGCGCTGCGCCGCGACATCCAGTTCATCTTCCAGGACCCGTTCGCCTCGCTCGACCCGCGCCTGACCGTGGGCTTCTCCATCATGGAGCCGCTGCTGGTGCACAGGATCGGCACGCGCGAGCAGGCCCAGGCGCGCGTGGACTGGCTGCTGGAGAAGGTGGGCCTGCCGCGCGAGCATGCGCAGCGCTACCCGCACGAGTTCTCCGGCGGCCAGCGCCAGCGCATCGCGATCGCGCGCGCCCTGGCGCTGAACCCCAAGGTCGTCGTCGCCGACGAGTCGGTGTCGGCGCTGGACGTGTCCATCCAGGCGCAGATCGTGAACCTGATGCTCGACCTGCAGCGCGAGCTGGGCGTGGCTTTCCTGTTCATCTCGCACGACATGGCCGTGGTCGAGCGCATCAGCCACCGCGTGGCCGTGATGTACCTGGGGCGCATCGTCGAGATCGGGCCGCGCCGCGCGATCTTCGAGAACCCCCGGCACCCGTACACCCGCAAGCTCATGTCCGCCGTGCCCATCGCCGACCCGGCGCGCCGCCACCTCAAGCGCGCGCTGCTCGAAGGCGAGATCCCCAGCCCCATCCGCCCCGTGGGCGACGAGCCCGTGGTGCCGCCGCTGCAGGAGGTGGGGCCGGGGCATTTCGTCGCGCCGCAGACGGCTTGAAGCCAAACAGGCCTCAAGCCCTTGCCCAACAAGCGCTAACAGCTGCTTTTTTGCTAGCAACCGCCATTCTTCCACCAACCCGGAGATTCCCCATGAAGAAGACCACTGTCACCTTCCGCCGCAGCCTGCTGGCCCTGGCCGCGCTGGCCGTATCCACGGGCGCGCTGGCCGCCGGCAACGCCGTGCTGGCCATAGGCGGCCAGCCCGAGACGCTGGACCCCTACAACACCAACACCACGCTGACCACGGCCGTGACCAAGACCTTCTACGAGGGCCTGTTCCAGTTCGACAAGGACCTGAAGGTCAGGAACGTGCTGGCCGAGAGTCATGACGTCTCCAAGGACGGCCTGGTCTACACCTTCAAGCTGCGCCAGGGCGTGAAGTTCCACGACGGCACGGACTTCAACGCCGAGGCCGTCAAGGTCAACCTCGACCGCGTGATGGACCCGGCCAACCGCCTGCTGCGCGCCACGCAGTTCAACCGGATCGCCAAGGTCGAGGCGGTGAACCCGCAGACCGTGCGCATCACGCTGAAGGAGCCCTTCGGCCCGTTCATCAACTCGCTGGCCCACGCGTCGGCCGCGATCATTTCGCCGGCCGCGTTGAAGAAGTGGGGCAGCAAGGACATCGCCTTCCACCCGGTCGGCACCGGCCCCTACGAGTTCGTCGAGTGGAAGCAGACCGAGGCCATCGTGGGCAAGAAGTTCGCCGGCTACTGGAAGAAGGGCTACCCCAGGATCGACCAGATCACCTGGAAGCCCGTGCTCGAGAACAACACCCGCGCGGCGATGCTGCAGACCGGCGAGGCCGACTTCGCCTACCCGGTGCCGTACGAGCAGGCCGCGAACCTGAAGAAGGCGGACAAGGTCGAGGTGGTGAGCACGCCGTCGATCATCGTGCGCTTCCTGGCCATGAACGTGCTGCAGAAGCCCTACGACAACCCCAAGGTGCGCCAGGCCATCGCCTATGCGATCAACAAGGAAGCGCTGGCCAAGGTGGCCTTCGGCGGCTACGCCTTCCCGGCGCAGGGCATCGTGCCGCAGGGCATCCAGTACGCGGTGAAGATGGACCCGATTCCCTACAACGTGCAGAAGGCGCGCGAGCTGCTGAAGGAGGCGGGCTATCCGAACGGCTTCGAGTCCACGCTCTGGGGCGCCTACAGCAACACCACCACGCAGAAGGTGCTGCAGTTCGTGCAGCAGCAGCTGCAGCAGGTCGGCATCAAGCTGCAGGTGCAGGCGCTGGAGGTGGGCCAGCGCACCGAGTGGGTGGACGCCTGGCCCGACCCCAAGACCGCCAAGGTGCGCCTGTACTACACGGGCTGGTCCTCGTCCACGGGCGAGGCCGACTGGGCGCTGCGCCCGCTGTTCGCCACGGAGTCCTGGGCGCCCAAGCTCAACAACATGTCCTTCTACAGCAACGAGGTGGTGGACGGCGGCATCGCCAAGGCACTGGTCACCACCGACAGCAACGAGCGCGCCGCCTTCTACAAGACGGTGCAGGAGCAGCTGATGAAGGACCTGCCCCGCATCCCGCTGGTGACCGAGGAGAACCTCTCGGCCCATGCCAAGCGCCTGTCCGGCGTGCACGTGATGCCCGACGGCAACATCAACAGCGACGAAATCGCGGTGAAGTAAACCCCGGCCCCCTCCCGCATGCGGGAGGGGGAGCGTCCCCCATTCCCTATACCCATGCTGAACTATTTCCTCAAACGACTGCTGGGGCTCCTGCCCACGCTGCTGATCGTGGCGGTGCTGGTGTTCCTGTTCGTCCACATGCTGCCCGGCGACCCCGCGCGCCTGGCCGCGGGACAGGACGCCGACGGGGCCACGGTGCAGCTCGTGCGCCAGGAGCTGGGCCTGGACCGGCCGCTGCCCGAGCAGTTTGTGCATTTCTTCTCGCGCATGGTGCAGGGTGATTTCGGCGTCTCGATGCGTACGCGCCGCCCGGTGTCGGCCGAGATCGGCGAGCGCTTCATGCCCACGCTGCTGCTCACCATCACCAGCATGGTCTGGTCGGTCATCTTCGGCATGGGCATAGGCATCGTCTCGGCCGTGTACCGCAACCAATGGCCCGACCGGCTGGGCATGACGCTGGCGGTCTCGGGCATCTCGTTTCCCGCGTTCGCGCTGGGCATGATGCTGATGCAGGTCTTCTCGGTGAACCTGGGCTGGCTGCCCACGGTGGGGGCCGATTCGTGGCGCCACTACATCCTTCCGTCGATCACGCTGGGCGCGGCCGTGGCGGCGGTGATGGCGCGCTTCACGCGCGCGTCGTTCGTCGAGGTGGTGCAGGAGGACTTCGTGCGCACCGCGCGCGCCAAGGGGCTGAACGAGCGCGTCGTGGTGCTCAAGCACTGCCTGCGCAACGCGCTGATCCCGGTGGTCACGATGATGGGCCTGCAATTCGGCTTCCTGCTGGGCGGCTCCATCGTCGTCGAGGCGGTGTTCAACTGGCCGGGCCTGGGGCGCCTGCTGGTCGATGCCGTGACCATGCGCGACTACCCCGTGATCCAGACGCTGGTGCTGCTGTTCTCGCTGGAGTTCATCCTGATCAACCTGGTGGTGGACATGGCCTACGGCTTCATCAACCCCACCATCCGCTACAAGTGAGCCGCCCATGACCACGCCCGTGATTTCCTCCATGCCCGCGGCGGCCAGCGGCGCGTCCCAGGCCGTGCGCACGCCCTGGCGCGAGTTCTGGCGCAAGTTCAAGAAGCAGCACGTGGCCGTGGCCGCGCTGGTCTTCGTGGCGCTGCTGGTGCTGGTGGCCGTGCTGGCGCCCTGGATCGTGCCGTTCGACGCCGAGAACTACTTCGACTACGACCGCCTGAACGAAGGGCCCTCGGCCCTGCACTGGTTCGGCGTCGATCCGCTGGGGCGCGACATCTTCAGCCGCATCCTGATGGGCGCGCGCATCTCGCTGGCGGCGGGCTTCCTGTCGGTGGCCATAGGCTGCGCCATCGGCACCACGCTGGGGCTGCTGGCGGGTTACTACGAGGGCTGGTGGGACCGCATCGTGATGCGCATCTCCGACGTGCTGTTCGCCTTCCCCGGCATCCTGCTGGCGCTGGGCGTGGTGGCCATCCTGGGCAGCAGCATGACCAACGTGATCGTCGCCGTCGCCGTCTTCAGCGTGCCGGCGTTCGCGCGCCTGGTGCGCGGCAACACGCTGGTGCTCAAGCACATGACCTACATCGAGTCGGCGCAGAGCATAGGCGCGAGCGACTTCACCATCATCGTGCGCCACATCCTGCCGGGCACGATCTCGTCCATCGTCGTCTACTTCACGATGCGCGTGGGCACCTCCATCATCACGGCGGCCAGCCTGTCCTTCCTGGGCATGGGCGCGCAGCCGCCCACGCCCGAGTGGGGCGCCATGCTCAACGAGGCGCGCGCCGACATGGTCAACGCGCCGCACGTGGCGCTGTTCCCCAGCCTGGCCATCTTCTTCACCGTGCTGGCATTCAACCTGCTGGGCGACGGCCTGCGCGACGCGCTCGACCCCAAGATCGACCGCCAGACATGATGGACCAGCCCCCCCGCATCGGCCTGCTGGACGCCGGCGCGCGCGACGCGATCACCGACGTGGCCGGCGTCACCGTGGGCCACGCCACGCTGGCGGACGGCGGCGTGCAGACCGGCGTCACCGTCATCCACCCGCACGCGCGCGACCCCTTCCTGCACAAGGTGCCGGCCGCCGCCGCCGTCATCAACGGCTTCGGCAAGAGCGTGGGCCTGGTGCAGCTGGACGAACTGGGCCAGCTGGAGACGCCGGTCGCGCTGACCAACACCTTCTCGGTGCCTGCCGTCGCCCAGGCGCAGATCGCGCGCTGCTGCGCCGCCAACCCCGAGGTGGGGCGCGCCTGGTCCACGGTGAACCCGCTGGTGCTGGAGTGCAACGACGGCTACCTCAACGACATCCAGCGCATGGCCGTTACGGCGTGGCACTACGACCTGGCCTGCACCAGCGCGGGCGTGGAGGTGGAGCAGGGCGCGGTGGGCGCCGGGCGCGGCATGTCCAGCTTCCAGCTCAAGGGCGGCATCGGCACGGCGTCGCGCCAGGCGCTGCTCTGGGGCGGCGCCCGCCACACCGTGGGCGCGCTGGTGCTGGCCAACTACGGCGTGCAGGCCAACCTGGTGTGGGGCGGCCAGCCCCTGGGCCGGCGCCTGGCGGCGCGGCAGCCGGCGCGCAGCGAGCCGGAAAAGGGCTCGATCATCATGGTGCTGGCCACCGACGCGCCGCTGGACGCGCGCCAGCTCAGGCGCCTGGCGCTGCGTGCCGCGGCGGGCCTGGCGCGCACCGGGTCGGTCTACGGCCACGGCAGCGGCGACATCGCGCTGGCGTTCTCCACGGCCTACACCCTGCCGCACCTGCCCACCGGGCCCATGCCCGCCGTGGCCCTGGTGCACGAGGCGCTGCTCGACCCCTTGTTCCAGGCCGGCGCCGACAGCGTGGAGCAGGCCATCGTGCACGCGCTGTGGCACGCGCAGGCCGTCACCGGCCGCGACGGCCACCGCCGTGACGCGCTGCGCCCGCTGCTGCATGCTATGAATAAATGAGCTACTAGCGTAGGTGCAGAAGGCGTTACAGGCCATTTTGACTATGAATCAACGAAGGAAGGCCATGAAGATCCTGGTTTCCGTGGACATCGAGGGCGTGGCCGGCGTCTACCATCCCGAGCAGACGCGCGCCGGCAACCCCGAGTACGAACGCGCGCGCCGCCTGATGGCGGCGGAGGCCAGCGCCGCCATCGCCGGCGCGTTCGACGCCGGCGCCAGCGAGGTCTACGTCAACGACTCGCACGGGGGCTTTCGCAACATGCCGCCCGACCTGCTGGACGCGCGCGCCCAGGCCATCCAGGGCAAGCCGCGCTACCTGAGCATGGTGGCCGGCGTGGAGCTGGGCGTGGACGGCCTGGTGTGCATCGGCTACCACGCGCGCTCCAAGGGGCGCGGCATCCTGGCGCACACCATCAACAGCTTCGCCTTCGCGCGCGTGCGCTTCAACGGCCAGGAGCTGGGCGAACTGGGCATCTACGGGCTGCTGGCCGGCCAGTACGGCGTGCCGGTGATCGCCGCCTCGGGCGACGACGCCTTCATTGCCGAATACCAGGCGCTGCTGCCCGCCACGCGCTTCATCGAGGTCAAGCGCGCCACCGGTTTCGGCAGCGGCACCAGCCTGTCGCCCGAGGCCGCCTGCGCCGCCATCCGCGCCGGCGTGGCCGAGGCTGTTCCCCAGGCGCGCGCCACCGCGCCGCTGGCCATGGCCGGCCCCATCGCCGTCGAACTGCAGACCCAGACCCCGGCGCTGGCCGACCTGTTTTGCCAGTGGCCCACGCTCGTGCGCACCGACGGCGACGCGCTGCGCTTCGACGCGCCGGACGTGGAAGCCGCGGTGCGCATGCTCAACTGCCTGTCCGCCATGTCGAGCGTATTGCGATGAACCAGCCTCCCTGTACCCACACCGTTGGCATCCTTGCCGGCATGGGCCCGGCCGCCGGCGTGGACTTCGCGCGCCTGTTCGTCGCCGCCTGCGAGGACTGGCTGCGCAGCCACGGCCACGCCGTGTGCGACCAGGCCTATCCCGCGCACTGGATGGCGCAGCTGCCCATTCCCGACCGCACGCGCGCCCTCGCCGACGGCGCGGCGCCCCAGCCGCTCGAAGCCATGGCGCAGGGCTTGGCGCAGCTGGCCGGCCTGGGCGCGCGCGCCGTGGCCATGCCCTGCAACACCGCCCATGCCTGGCATGCGGCCCTGCAGGAGCGCGTGCCCCAGGTCGAGCTGCTGCACATGCCGCGCGAGACGGCGGCCGCGCTGCGCGCGCAGGGCCAGGAGCGCGTGGCCCTGCTCGCCACCGAGGGCAGCTACCGCATCGGCCTGTACGAACAGGCCTTCGCGGTGCAGGGCATCGCCTGCGTGCTGCCCGATGCAAAGGCGCGGCAATGGCTGATGCAGGGCATCTACGACGGCGTCAAGGCCGGCGACATGGCGCTGGCGCAGCAGCGCTTCGTCGCCGTGGGGCAGGCGCTGCGCGCGCAGCATGGCGACATTGCGCTGGCCATGGCCTGCACCGAAATCCCGCTGGCCCTGCCGCAGGCGCCCGAGGCGCAGGGCTGGACGCTGATCGACCCCACGGCCATTCTTGCGCGCGCGCTGGCGCGCCGCGCCTACGCCTAGGTCCACGCCCTCTTGCGCCGCTGCCCCGCAGCGGGCATGGTGACGCCCCATGCGCCTGCGCCACATCGAAGTCTTCAACGCCGTCATGCTCACGGGCAGCGTGAGCGCGGCGGCGCGCCTGATGAACGTCACCCAGCCGGCCGTCAGCCGCATCCTGGCCCATGCCGAGCTGCAGCTCGGGTTTGCGCTGTTCCAGCGCGTCAAGGGCCGCCTCGTGCCCACGCAGGAGGCGCAGACCCTGTACCCGCAGGTGCAGCAGCTGTTCGCACAGCTCGATGAGGTGCAGCGCCTGGCCGCCAGCCTGAAGAACCCGCAGCGCTGCGACGAGCTGCGCATCCTCACGGTGTTCGCGCTCAGCGTCGAGCTGCTGCCGCGCGCGTTGCGCGCGTTCCGCGCCCAGTATCCGGGCGTGGCCGTCACCATCGACGCACTGCATTCGCCGCAGATCGTCGCGGCGCTGCTGCGCCAGGAGGCCGACCTGGGCTTCGTCTTCACCGCCGCCGCCCACCCCTCGCTGGTGCAGGAGCACCTGGCCGACGCGCACATGCTGTGCGTGGCCCCGCGCGGCATGCTGCCCCCGGCGCTGGTGGCGGGCGGGAGCATCGCGCTGTCCGACCTGGCGCAGCAGCCCCTGGTGCGCCTGGCGGCCAGCGACCCCATAGGCACCCTGGTGAACCATGCCTGCAGGGAGGCCGAGGTCAGCCTGCAGGCCCCCTACACGGTGCAGACCTACCACGCGGCGCTGGCGCTGGCCCACCATGGCCAGGCCTGCGCCCTGGTCGATGCCTGCACGGCCGCCTCGGCCGAGCGCGACAAGGTCGACGTGCTGGCCGTGCAGCCGCCCATCGCCGTGCCCGTGCAGGCGCTGCGCCCGGCGCACCGCCCGGCCTCGCTGCTGGCGGAGGCCATGCTGCGCTGCATGCGCGCGGTGGTCGTCCAGGCGCTAGGGCGAATCGACATTCAGAGCGACGCGCATGGGAAATGAGACGATACAGGTAGGAGGAAACCAGCCTGAATGTCTCGCCCGAGCCGCTACGAACTGACAGATCACCAATGGGAACGTCTTGAGG
>NZ_JBTNEH010000033.1:0-41309 GCF_054512775.1 Alicycliphilus sp. T452 | reverse complement strand
GAAGGCCGCGCTGTTCAGCTACATCGAGGGTTGGTACAACCCGCGCCGGCGTCACTCTGCGCTGGGCTACCACTCACCCGTGGAGTTCGAGAGCCGCATCGTCGCTGAGGTGCGTCCGGCAACGGAGATCAACGAGGAAGATCAAATCCCGGCTTGAGAATCAAGCCGATAACCGTCCGTGGAAACGAGGCAAGTTCATTCAATCAATGCCCGGCACCTTTGGTCTCCTGCCCTGTTTGATTTGGTTCGATATATGTTTCAATTGGCAACATTCAAACCTGTTGCCAGCAAGGTTGCGCGGGCCTAGCGTCCGTAATTTCTACGCCCAGTGCTACAGTGCAGGCAACCGGACCCATCAATCATTTGCTATAATCTAGATAGCAAAATATCATTTTCGGGAGAGTACAAATCCCCGAAAACACTCCAAAATCCGGCCGCAGGCCAAGGCCAAGCGTCTGAGGGACAATACGCAGTGCTGCAGCACCGCCGCTCTCCGGCGGCCTTTTTTCACCGTTGCACTTTGCCAAGGCCCACAGAGGCCTTTTTCTTTCGACCGCTATGGCCTCCCCCTCCACCGACATCACCGTCCTGCCCGAGCTGCAGGCCTACATCGACCCCCTGACCCCCGACGAGAACGAGGCGCTGGAGCGCAGCCTGCTGGCCGAGGGCTGCCGCGACGCGCTGGTGCTGTGGGGCAACGTGCTGGTCGATGGCCACAACCGCTACCGGCTGTGCACCAAGCACGGCCTGCCGTTCCAGACCGTGCAGAACACGCGCTTCCAGAACATGGAAGACGTGCACCTGTGGATGATCGACCAGCACCTGGGCCGGCGCAGCGTGTCGGAGTTCCAACGCGGCGTGCTGGCGCTGCGCAAGCGCGAGATCATTGCCGAGCGCCGCGCGGCCGCCGCCGCGGCCGTGGTGGCCGCCAAGGCCGAGGCCGGGCAATCGCCCGAGGCGCAGGCTCCCTGGGAAGGCGACACCGACCCCGTCGTGGCCAAGGCCCTGGCGAGCGTGCCCAAGGTGCCCGAGGACGCGCTCGACACGCGCGAGGCCCTGGCCCGCGCCGCGCGGCTGACCGCCGCCCAGGTGAAGATGATCGAGGCCATACACCAGAACGCCGCGCCCGAGGTGGTGGCCGCCGTGAAGTCGGGCGAGCTGTCCCTGAACGCCGCCGCCGTGGTCGCCACCCTGCCCGTGGATGAGCAGAAGAGCATGGCCGCGGGCGGCGCGCAGGAGCTCAAGCAGGCCGCGCGCCGCGTGCGCGATGCCAGGAAGAAGCCCAAGGCCGAGACCCCCGCCACCGCGCAGGAGGGCGACGGCCCCGCCGCATCGCCCGACGCGCTGCGCCAGCGCGTGGCCGAGCTGGAGGCCGAGAACGAGCGCCTGCGCCAGCAGGTCAAGGCCCTGCAGGACCTGCTGGCCGAGCAGGGCTGACCAGCCACTACTCCAGCCACACGCCGAAGTCCCGGCCCAGCCGCTGCACGTCGTCCGGCGTATCCACGTCGGTGGTGCAGCGCGCATGCGCGAGCGGCACCATCTGCACCCGGTCGCCATGGGCGCGCCGCCATTCGCGCACGCCCGCGCCGCCCTGCGCCCGCAACACCTGGCCGCGCACCAGCGGGCCGAACACGATCGGGTGGCCCGGCTGGCCCGCGTGCTGGGGCACGGCCAGCTCAACGCCCGCGGCGCGCACGCGCCACGCGGCCAGCATGGCCTGCACATCCTGAAGCTCCAGCAGCGGCTGGTCCGCCAGCACCACCAGCAGCGTCGCCAGGCCGTCGGGCAGCGCGGCCAGGCCGCAGCGCAGGGATGCACCCGGGCCCTCGTCGGGCGCGGGGTTGGCGACCCAGCGCAGCGCCATGCCCCGCGGCGCAGGGCCCGCCTGCCGCAGCACCGGCTCCAGCCGCTGTGCGTGGTGGCCCAGCACGACCACGGCCTCGTCCACGCCGGCCTCGGCCAGCAGGCGGATCTGGCGCAGCAGCAGCGGCTCGCCGTCGCGGCGCAGCAGGCTCTTAGGGACATGGCCCATGCGCCGCCCCGCCCCCGCGGCCATGAGCACCGCGCCGATGCGCTGCGGACGCGCTCGCATCAGCCGGCCAGGCATGCGGAGCCCGGCCCCGCCAGGCCCTGGCTGTCCTTGACGTGCGCCACGTCCACGCCGGGCGGCAACGCCACGCCGTTCTTCACCGCCAGCACCTCGGCCATGATGCTCACCGCGATCTCGGGCGGCGTCTTGCTGCCGATGTAGATGCCGACGGGCCCGCGCAGGCGCGCCAGGCTTTCCCCGGTCTGACCCAGGTGCTCGATCATGCGCTGGCGGCGCGCCTGGTTGTTGCGCCGGCTGCCGATGGCGCCGATGTAGAACGCGGGCGTCTCCAGCGCCTGCAGGAGCGCCAGGTCGTCGAGCTTGGGGTCGTGCGTGAGCGCCACGACGCACGAGCGCGCGTCGGGGGCGAACGCGGCGACGGTGTCGTCGGGCATGGTGGCGAGCAGGCGCGCGCCAGGCACGGCGAAGCCGCTGCGGTATTCCTCGCGCGGGTCGCAGACGGTAACGGCGAAGCCGCAGAACAGCGCCATCGTGGCCAGGTACTCGCTCATCTGCCCGGCGCCGATGATGAGCATGCGGTACTCGGGCCCGAAGGTGTTGACCAGCTGCTGCGCGTCCAGCACCAGTTCGGCCGGCGCCTGCGCGGGCGTCAGCGCGACGCCGCCGTCGGCCAGGCGCACGCTGCGCTGCACCAGCTGCCCGGCATCGAGCCGATCCACCAGCGCCGCAAGGCTCGCGGCGTCGGGGTCGAACTCGATCAGCAGTTCCAGCGTGCCGCCGCAGGGCAGGCCGAAGCGGTGCGCCTCGTCGGCCGTGACGCCGTACTTGGCGAACTGCGGCGGCCCGGCGTGCGGCAGCGCGTCGGCCACGCCCGGCTGGGTGTAGCGGGCGATCATGTCGTCCTCGACGCAGCCGCCCGAGACCGAGCCCGTCACGGCGCCATCATCGCGCAGCGCCATGATGGAGCCCACCGGCCGGGGCGACGACCCCCAGGTGCGCACCACCGTGGCCAGGATGGCGCCGTGGCCCGCCTGCCGCCAGTCGCGCAGCGCGCGCAGCACGGTGACGTCGATGTTTTCCATGGCGTGCCCTCTCAATCCCCGTCGGCGGCGGGTTTGTCGCCGCCCTTGAGCCGGGACCACATCTTCTTGAGCGCGCCGGGCTTCTCCCCGGCCTCCCCGGCTTCTTCGGGCGGCGGGCCGTGGCGGCGCTGCATCTCCTCGTCGAAGCGCTTGAAGAAGCTCTCGGCCATGGACCTGGCCACGCCGTCGATCAGGCGCTGGCCCACCTGGGCGATCTTGCCGCCCACGGTGGCGTGCACCGTGTAGGCGAGCTCGCAGCCCTCTTCCTGGGGCGTGAGCGTGACCCGGGCGCTGCCCTTGCCGAAGCCGGCCACCCCGCCGTTGCCCTCGAAGTTGAGCGTGTAGCCGTGCGGGGCGTTCACGTCGGCCAGATGGATGGCGCTCTTGAACTTGGCGGCCACGGGGCCGACCTTGATCGCGTTGACGAGGGCGTAGGCGCCCTCGCCCGTGGCCTCGATGCTGTCGCAGCCGGGGATGCAGATCTTCAGCACCCCGGGGTCGTTCAATGCATCCCAGGCCTGTTGCTGGCCGATGGCGAGCTGGCGTGCGCCTTGCATGTCCATGGTGCGGTCTCCTTCATCGTTCGAGCAGGGCGGCGATGGCGCCCGCCAGTTCCTGCAGTTTGCTCACGTTGTGGACGGCCAGCATGCCGTCGCAGGCGCGATGCAGCTGCGCCGCGCCGCGCGCGCTGGGCGCGTAGCCATCGAAGCGCAGCAGCGGGTTGAGCCACAGCATGCGGCGGCAGCGGCGCCCGAGCCATGCGAGCTCCTCGGCCAGCGCGCCGGGTTCGCCGGTGTCGAGCCCGTCGCTGACGATCAGCACCAGCGTGCGCCGGCCCACCAGGCGGCGCCCATGCCGCTGGCGCAGCTGCGCCAGGCTGTCGCCCAGCCGCGTGCCGCCGGCGAAGTCGTGGATGGCGCGGCCCGCGTCCGCCAGCATGGCGTCGGTGTCGGCCTGCGCGAACGCGGGCGTGAGGTCGGTCAGAGCGGTGCCGAAGGCGAACACGTCGCGGCGCACGCGCAGGTTCGCGCCGTCCAGCCGCGTGCGCGCCGTGGCGGCATGCAGGAAGGCGAGCAGGAGCCGCGCGTAGCGCTCCATGGAGCCCGACACGTCCACCAGCAGCAAGAGCGGCAGCGGCTGGCGCCTGCGCCGCAGGCGCGCGAGCGAGACCAGGTCGCCGCCGCTGCGCGCCGCCCGGCGCAGCGTGCGCGCCCAGTGGACGCGCGCGCCGCGCTCGCCGCCGCGCGTGCGCCGCGACGCGACGCTGGGCAGCGGCAGCGGGATGTCCCGCACCAGGCGTTCGACCAGGCGGTATTCGCTGGCGCTGAGCAGGTTGAAGTCGGCATGCCGCAGCCGCTCGGCGGCGCCGGCGGTCATGGCGGCGTCCAGGTCCACCGCCTGGTCGGGGCCCGCAGCCTGCTGTGCCTGGGGCTTCGGGGGCGCCAGCGCTTCGCGCACGCGGGGGCGCTGGCGCGGCGGCTCGGCACGGCCCTCGGCGCGCGGCAGCATCTGCGCGAGCAGCTTGTGCGCGAGCTCGGGGTCGCGAAAGAAGGCGTCGAACAGCTCGGCGAACACCGCGCGGTCCTGCGCGCGGCTGAGCAGCACCGCCTCCAGCGCGGCGGCCATGTCCTCGCGGCGCGCCACGCCCACGGCCTCGATGGCCTGCTGGGCCAGGGCGATGCGCGCGCCGTCGACGGGCACGCCGGCGCGGCGCAGCGCCCGGCCGAAGGCCACCAGGTTGGCCGCGAGCTTGCCGCTGCGCGCATCGCCCAGCTGCGGGGCGCGCCGCGGCGTGGCGGGGCTGGTGGATATTGTCATGCTCAGTCCTGCGCGGCCTGCAGCACATCGCGCGCCAGCGCCGCATCGAGCGCCGCCACGTCGTCGCGCTGCTTGAACAGGATGCCGGCGGTGTCCGCCACCACCTCGGGGTCGAGCACCAGGGTATCGAGCGCGACCAGCGCGCGCGCCCACTCCACCGTCTCGGCGATGCCCGGGGCGCGCTGGAAGCGGTCGGCGCAGGGGCTGCTGCGCAGCTGCTGCACGAACGCCGCCACCTGCGCGGCAAGCCGCTGCCCCGCCTGCGGCACGAGGGCGTGCACGATGGCCAGCTCGCGCTCGCGCCCGGGGTAGTCCAGCCAGTGGTACAGGCAGCGGCGCTTGACCGCGTCGTTGAGCTCGCGCGTGCGGTTGCTCGTCAGTATGGTCACCGGCGGCACAGCGGCGCGTATCGTGCCCAGCTCGGGAATGCTGACCTGGTATTCGCCCAGGTATTCGAGCAGGAAGGCCTCGAAGGGCTCGTCGGCGCGGTCCACCTCGTCGATCAACAGCAGCGCGCCGGGCTCCAGCGCCTCCAGCGCCTGCAGCAGCGGGCGGCGCACCAGGTAGCGCGGCTGGTAGACCTCCTGCTCCAGCGCGCTGGCGCTGGCCGTGCCCTCGTTGGCCCGCAGGTGCAGCAGCTGCGCGGCGTAGTTCCATTCGTACAGCGCCTCGCGCTGCTCCATGCCGTCGAAGCACTGCAGGCGCAGCAGCTGGCGCCCCAAGGCCTGGGCCAGGGCCTTGGCCAGCTCGGTCTTGCCCACACCGGGCTCGCCTTCGAGCAGCAGCGGGCGCTGGAGCTTGAGCGCCAGGAACACTGCCGTGGCCAGGCGCCGGTCGGCGAAGTAGCCCACGGCCTGCAGCGCCGCGGCCAGTTCGTCGATGGAGTTGCAGGCGCAGGGGGGCGTGGATGCGTTCATGGACTCTTCTTGGGGTCGTCTCAGAAAACGGAAAATTAAGCACGTTAAGCTCCAATTTCGCGCAGGTACTGGTACAACGTTTCGCGGCTGATGCCAAATTCACGGGCCAGCTTTGCCTTTTGTTCGCCGGCCTTGACGCGTTGCAGAAGTTCAGCGGCGCGTTCGGGCGAAAGCGCTTTCTTGCGGCC
The DNA here is from genome assembly GCF_054512775.1 of Alicycliphilus sp. T452. Classification (NCBI taxonomy): domain Bacteria; kingdom Pseudomonadati; phylum Pseudomonadota; class Betaproteobacteria; order Burkholderiales; family Comamonadaceae; genus Alicycliphilus; species Alicycliphilus sp. T452. The sequence goes on along the minus strand of NZ_JBTNEH010000033.1, from coordinate 35,254 downwards.
CCTGTAAGCTCCGCGCTGTTTGGCGAGCGCGATGCCTTCCCTCTGCCGTTCGCGGATCAATGCTCGCTCGAACTCGGCGAACGCGCCCATGACCGACAACATCAAGTTCGCCATCGGCGAATCCTCACCGGTGAAGGTCAGGCATTCTTTGACGAACTCGATGCGCACACCGCGCCTGGTCAGCTTTTGCACAAGGCGGCGCAGGTCATCGAGGTTGCGGGCCAAGCGATCCATGCTGTGCACCACCACCGTATCTCCTTCGCGCACGAAGGCCAGCAGCGAGTCAAGTTCCGGGCGCTGGGTGTCCTTGCCCGATGCCTTGTCGGTGAATACCTTTCCGACTTCGACCTGTTCCAGTTGCCGCTCCGGGTTTTGGTCGAAGCTGCTGACCCGGACGTAGCCGATACGTTGACCTTGCAAGATGCCCCCAAACAGAAAAGTGTCAGGAATAAATCTATGACCTTGCGCAGCTTGTGTCAATAAATTAAGCGATGGAGTCTATCCGGACGTTTCTGGGTAGGCTGTCCTGACGTCCGGTTAGGGCATAGCCTAATCGGACGCGACGGGATGGTTGAATCATTTTGATAGTTGTAGTATTATTTGAATATGGAAAAGCAAACCGCAACATCAATTTTTGAATCCCTCTCATCGGGGCTGCGTCTGGATGTGTTCAGACTGCTAGTCAAGAAGGGGCCGGAAGGCATGGTGGCAGGCGAGATCGCCACCGCGCTGGACGTGCCTCCGGCCAACCTCTCCTTTCACCTAAAGGCGTTGTCACAAGCTCGCTTGGTGACAGTAGAGCAGGAGGGCCGCTTCCAGCGCTACCGCGCGGACATCCCGTTGATGCTGGATTTAATCGCGTACCTCACCGAAGAATGCTGTTCGGGCAGCCCCGCGCAATGCGTTGAAATGCGTGCTGCCTCGAAATGTGTCGAGGAACTATTGCCGCCACTGTCACCCACCCTAGCGAAAGCGACAACATGAATATTCTGTTTCTTTGCACCGGTAACTCCTGCCGTTCCATCCTGGCCGAGGCAACTTTCAACCACCTAGCTCCAACGGGTTGGAAAGCGATGAGTGCGGGCAGTCAACCAACCGGGACTGTTCACCCACGCTCTCTAGCGCTCTTGGCACGTGAAGGCATCGCCACAGATGGACTGCGCAGCAAGTCGTGGGAGAACTTGCCGCTGGTCCCGGATGTGGTCATTACGGTCTGCTCGAACGCCGCAGGAGAAACCTGTCCGGCTTACCTTGGTCCGGTACTGCGTGCGCATTGGGGTGTTGACGATCCCGCTCATGCCACAGGGACCGAAGCGGAAATCGAAGCCGCGTTCACGACGGCCTACCGTATCTTGCGACGTCGCATCGAAGCCTTCCTCGCGCTGCCGTTGGAGCAACTTGTACACGACCGGACACGCTTGAAGGTGGAACTGGATCGGATTGGAGCGCTTTCAGCGTAGTTTTTATTTGACTGTTATTTCAATACTTGATGGAGGTTTTAAATGAAGAGGATCGAAGTGTTTGACCCATCGCTGTGTTGCAGCACCGGCGTCTGCGGCGTGGATGTTGACCAAGCCCTGGTGACTTTTGCCGCTGATGTCGATTGGGCGAAGCAGAACGGCGCGTACATCGAGCGCTACAACCTGGCGCAGCAGCCACAGATGTTTGCCGACAATGCGACCGTAAAAGGATTTTTGCAGCGCTCCGGTCAGGATGCTCTGCCACTGATCCTGGTCGATGGTGAAGTGGCCCTCGCGGGGCGTTATCCAAAGCGGGCTGAATTGGCCCTCTGGATCGGCATTGATCAACCTGCAGATGCCGCCAAACCGGCGACGGGCGGTTGCTGCTCCGGCCCGCGTGGCTGCTGCTGAACAACATGGAGAAAATAATGATGAAATTCCTGCAAATTCCTCCCCGCTTTTTGTTTTTCACGGGCAAGGGTGGCGTCGGCAAAACCTCGATTGCCTGCGCCACGGCCATTCAGTTGGCCGAAGCCGGAAAGCGCGTCCTCCTGGTTAGTACTGACCCGGCATCCAACGTCGGGCAGGTATTTGGTGTCGATATTGGTAATCGCGTCACACCGATTCCGGCAGTTCCACGTCTTTCTGCTCTGGAGATTGATCCCGAGGCAGCGGCCAGTGCCTATCGCGAGCGCCTGGTCGGCCCGGTCCGCGGCGTGCTTCCTGATGACGTGGTGAAGGGCATCGAAGAATCGTTGTCCGGCGCGTGCACTACCGAAATCGCCGCATTTGACGAGTTCACTGCGCTACTGACCAACGCGGCACTCACGGCTGATTACGAACACATCATCTTTGATACGGCACCTACCGGCCACACCATCCGCTTGCTGCAACTGCCGGGCGCGTGGAGCGGTTTCCTGGAAGCCGGCAAGGGCGATGCCTCGTGCCTAGGCCCGCTGGCCGGTCTGGAAAAGCAGCGGAACCAGTACAAGGCGGCTGTTGAAGCCTTGGCCGATCCGCTGCAAACCCGTCTGGTGCTGGTCGCTCGCGCCCAGCAGGCGACCTTGCGCGAGGTAGCCCGAACCCACGAAGAACTGGCAGCCATAGGCCTCAAACAGCAACATCTCGTCATCAACGGCATCCTGCCGCACGTCGAAGCCGCTACCGACCCGCTGGCCGCAGCAATCCACGAACGGGAACAAACGGCGCTGAAGAACATCCCGACTACGTTGACTGCGCTTCCGCGTGATCATGTAGAACTCAAGCCCTTCAATCTCGTCGGCCTTGAAGCACTGCGGCAGTTGCTGACCGACCTTCCTCCACAAGCACCCGCAGCGGTTGATTCCCCGATCGAACTCGACGAGCCCGGCATGGCCGACCTGATCGACGGCATCGCGGCGGATGGACACGGGCTGGTCATGTTGATGGGCAAAGGTGGTGTAGGCAAGACGACCCTGGCGGCCGCCATCGCGGTCGAATTGGCGCATCGCGGCTTGCCGGTGCATCTGACGACCTCCGATCCTGCTGCCCACTTGACCGACACCCTGGAGTCCTCGCTCGATAATCTGACCGTAAGCCGAATCGATCCGCGTGCCGAGACCGAGCGCTATCGCCAGCACGTCCTGGAAACCAAGGGCGCTCAACTCGATGCCGAAGGCCGTGCGCTGTTGGAAGAAGATCTGCGTTCGCCCTGCACGGAAGAGATTGCGGTCTTCCAGGCGTTCTCCCGCATCATTCGCGAGGCCGGGAAAAAGTTCGTCGTCATGGACACGGCCCCGACCGGGCACACCTTGCTCCTGCTCGACGCGACGGGTGCGTATCACCGCGAAGTGTCACGACAAATGGGCAAGACCGGCATGCACTTCACGACGCCGATGATGCAATTGCAGGATCCGAAACAAACGAAGGTACTCGTCGTCACGCTGGCGGAGACGACGCCGGTACTGGAGGCCGCCAACCTGCAAGCTGATTTGCGCCGTGCCGGGATCGAGCCCTGGGCCTGGATCATCAACACCAGCGTGGCGGCAGCTTCGGCCAAGTCGCCGTTACTGCGTCAGCGTGCGGCCAACGAGCTACGCGAAATCAGCGCCGTGGCGAATCAGCACGCGGACCGTTACGCGGTTGTCCCGCTGCTGAAGGAAGAACCGATCGGTGCAGAACGACTGCGTGCGCTCATCCATCCTCAAGCATAGGAGATCGACCATGTTGATCCGAAATTTCATGACGCCCGATCCGGTAACCGTTCAACCTGACACACCGGTTGAGGACATTGCGAGGCTGCTGCTTGCCCATCGTATCAATGGTGTTCCAGTGGTCGAAGGCGCTGGTCGGCTGATCGGCGTTGTGACTGCGGAGGACTTGATTCACCGGGGAGCGGACGAACGGCTTGAACCCCGTGAATCAATCTGGAAGGAGAATTTCTGGGTTTCCTTCCTTGGTCCAAAGGGGTCGCACCACGACAAGGCCGAGGGGCGTACTGCCGCAGAGGTAATGACCACGGATGTGCACAGCGTCGCGCCTGCCATGCATCCCTCCGTTGCAGCCCGGCTGATGGTGGACCATCACTTAACGTCCCTTCCTGTCGTGGAGGATGGGAAAGTGATCGGCGTCATCTCCCGGATTGACCTCTTAAGCCTTCTTAAAGAACTCGAAAACCCTCTGAAAAGAGAGAATTGACGTGATTGCTGCCCTACTGATTTTTCTTGCCACTATCGTTCTGGTGATCTGGCAACCGCGCGGGCTGGGCATTGGCTGGAGTGCGACGCTTGGCGCTGTCGTGGCGTTACTGTCCGGTGTCGTTCACTTCGGTGACATTCCTGTCGTCTGGCAGATCGTCTGGAACGCCACAGCCGCATTCATTGCCATCATCATCATTAGCCTGTTACTCGATGAGGCCGGGTTTTTCGAATGGGCAGCCTTGCACGTCGCACGCTGGGGCGGAGGGAAAGGACGTCTGCTGTTTGCGCTGATCATCCTGCTTGGTGCAGCCGTCGCCGCGCTTTTTGCCAACGATGGCGCAGCGCTGATTCTCACGCCAATCGTCATGGCCATGTTGTTGGCACTGGGGTTCAGTCCGGCGGCAACGCTCGCGTTCGTCATGGCGGCAGGGTTCATCGCAGATGCCGCCAGCTTGCCGCTTGTCGTATCCAACCTGGTTAACATCGTCTCTGCCGACTTTTTCAATATCGGGTTCAATGACTACGCTGCGGTGATGGTTCCAGTGAATATTGTCGCCATCATTGCCTCTCTGGCCGTGCTGTCGATCTATTTCCGCCGCAGCATCCCCGCACGCTACGACGTGAATCAATTGAAACAGCCGAAAGAGGCCATTCGCGATGTGGCTACGTTTCGTTTCGGCTGGGTGGTTCTGGCCCTGCTGCTGGTCGGATTCTTCGGCCTTGAGCCGCTAGGCGTGCCGGTTAGCGCCGTGGCTGCCGCAGGCGCCCTGCTGTTGCTCGTAGTCGCTGCGCGCGGGCATGTCATCAGCACCCGCAAAGTGATCCGTGAAGCGCCTTGGCAAATCGTCGTTTTCTCGCTGGGAATGTATCTCGTGGTCTATGGGTTGCGTAACCAAGGACTGACGGAGCATATCGCAAGGCTGCTGGATTACTTCGCACAAGGCGGCGTATGGGGCGCCGCCTTTGGAACTGGCTTCCTCACAGCGCTCCTGTCCTCGGCCATGAACAACATGCCTACGGTACTGGTGGGCGCCCTATCCATTGATGCCACGAGCGCAACGGGCGTGGTGAAGGACGCGATGATCTACGCCAATGTGATTGGTAGTGACCTGGGGCCGAAGATCACCCCCATCGGCTCGCTGGCGACGCTGCTTTGGTTGCATGTGCTGGCGCGCAAGGGAATGACAATCACATGGGGATATTACTTCAAGGTGGGCGTTGTGCTGACCGTCCCCGTACTCGCGGCTACCCTGGCAGCGCTGGCACTGCGCCTGAGTCTCACTTGATGCGAGCGGAGCGCTGTTTGCGGACATGCTCACGAGATGAAGAATGAACTGTCCAAAAATGCATACGAAATTGGATAACATCAATGAATGACTGGACGGTGATGCTCATTGAAGCATCAAAGATGTTTCTGTTCTTGGCGTTAGAACTCTCGGTTTTGTTTTTGATCATCAGTGCCGGCGTCAGTTGGTTAAGGCAACGAATTCCTGATGAGAAAATCCAGAAAACGCTCGGAGGCCGGCGCGGAAAAGGCTATGCAATCGCTGCGGCGTTAGGTTCCCTGACACCCTTTTGCAGTTGCTCGACGATCCCGATGTTACGAGGGCTGTTGTCTGCAAGGGCTGGTTTTGGACCGACCCTGACTTTCCTGTTTGTCTCACCTTTACTCAATCCAATTATTGTCGGCTTGATGTGGGTGACCTTTGGCTGGAAAGTGACGATGCTATACACCGTCATTGCGGCCAGTGTTTCGGTCATTGCCAGCTTTCTGCTCGACCAGTGGGGATTCGAGCGTTATGTCATTGAGGACTCCGGGGCCAAAGGCAAGTGCTCGTCTACGTGTTCCTCTTCGGATGCGGAGCCCGTTTCGTCAAAAGCAGCTTGCTGCAACACAAGTACACCTCCCGTTTCTATCGCTTCTCCCGCGCAAGCTAAATCGTGCTGTACTCCCGCCAAACCTTCGACCGAGGCAGCTTGCTGCACAAAGAGCAGTTCCGCCGATCCCGTGGTTTCCAGCGCCCCGTCCGGGATGCGCCTCGCTTGCACGGAGGCCTGGCAGCAGTTCAAGGATGTTTTGCCCTATCTGGCATTGGGCGTCCTGATCGGTTCGTTCATTTATGGATTCATCCCGTCTGAATGGATTGCCGATCATGCCGGTGGTGATAATCCCTGGGCTATTCTCTTGAGTGCGGTCATCGGGATACCGCTCTATATCCGCGCCGAAGCCGTGATTCCTTTAGCCTCCGTTTTGCTTGCGAAGGGTATGGGCATCGGGGCGGTACTTGCCCTTATCATTGGTAGCGCAGGCGCTAGTCTGACGGAAGTTATCTTGCTGAAGTCGATGTTCAGGACACCGATGATTGTGGCGTTTCTGACGGTGATTCTGGGTATGGCGGTTTTTATGGGCTACCTCGTATCCTTTCTTTTTTAGCGAAACTGGATTTACTCGGCCACAGATAGAAGAGCTGTCATGCCACGCCGTTCGATCCTGTCCATTGCCGAGCGTGACAGCCTGCTGGCATTGCCGGGTACCAAGGAAGAACTGATTCGTCAGTACACGTTCAGCGACACCGACCTGTCCATCATTCGGCAGCGGCGCGGCCCGGCCAACCGCCTGGGCTTCGCCGTTCAGCTTTGCTACTTGCGCTTTCCTGGCGTCATCCTTGGCACCGACAAGCTGCCGTTTCCGCCCTTGTTGAAACATGTTGCCGACCAGCTTAAGGTCAGCGTCGAAAGCTGGGACGAGTATGGACAGCGGGAGCAGACCCGGCGCGAGCACCTGGTCGAATTGCAAACGGTGTTTGGCTTCCGGCCGTTCACCATGAGCCACTACCGGCAGGCCGTCCACACGCTGACTGAGCTGGCCATGCAAACCGACAAGGGCGTCGTGCTGGCCTGCGCCTTGGTCGATCATCTTCGGCGGCAGTCGGTCATTCTGCCTGCCATCAACGCCGTCGAACGAGCGACCGCCGAAGCGATTACCCGCGCCAACCGGCGCATCTACGATGCCCTGGCCGAACCGCTATCGGACGTGCATCGCCGCCGCCTCGACGATCTGCTCAAGCGCCGTGACAACGGCAAGACAACCTGGTTGGCCTGGCTGCGCCAGTCACCGGCCAAGCCGAATTCGCGGCACATGCTTGAACACATCGAACGCCTCAAAGCCTGGCACGCCCTCGACTTGCCTTCGGGCATCGAGCGCTTGGTTCACCAGAATCGGCTGCTCAAGATCGCCCGCGAGGGCGGTCAGATGACGCCCGCGGACCTGGCTAAGTTCGAGGCGCAGCGCCGCTACGCGACCCTGGTGGCGCTCGCCATCGAGGGCATGGCCACCGTCACCGACGAAATCATCGACCTGCATGACCGCATCCTGGGCAAGCTGTTCAACGCCGCCAAGAACAAGCATCAGCAGCAGTTTCAGGCATCCGGCAAGGCGATCAATGCCAAGGTGCGGCTGTTCGGGCGCATCGGTCAGGCGCTGATCGAGGCCAAGCAAGCAGGCCGTGATCCGTTCGCCGCCATCGAGGCCGTCATGTCCTGGGATGCCTTCGCCGAGAGCGTCACCGAAGCGCAGACGCTCGCGCAGCCCCATGACTTTGATTTCTTGCACCGCATCGGCGAGAGCTACGCCACGCTGCGCCGCTACGCGCCGGAACTTCTCGGCGTGCTCAAGCTGCGGGCCGCGCCTGCCGCCAAGGACGTACTCGACGCCATCGAGGTGCTGCGCGGCATGAACAGCGACAACGCCCGCAAGGTGCCTGCGGACGCGTCGACCGACTTCATCAAGCCGCGCTGGCAGAAGCTGGTGATGACCGACACCGGCATCGACCGGCGTTACTACGAACTGTGCGCGCTGTCGGAGATGAAGAACGCACTGCGCTCCGGCGACATCTGGGTGCAGGGCTCGCGCCAGTTCAAGGACTTCGAGGATTACCTGGTGCCGCCCGCGAAATTCGCCAGTCTCAAGCAGGCCAGCGAATTGCCGCTGGCTGTGGCCACCGATTGCGCCCAGTACCTGTATGAACGGCTGACGCTGCTGGAAACGCAGCTCACCACCGTAAACCGCATGGCGCTGGCCAACGAGTTGCCGGATGCCATCATCACCGAATCGGGACTGAAGATCACGCCACTCGACGCGGCGGTGCCCGACACCGCGCAGGCCCTGATCGACCAGACCGCAATGGCCCTGCCGCACGTCAAGATCACCGAATTGCTGCTGGAGGTGGACGAATGGACGGGCTTCACCCGGCACTTCGCGCATCTGAAATCGGGCGACCTGGCCAAGGACAAGAACCTGCTGCTGACCACGATCCTCGCCGACGCGATCAACCTGGGCCTGACCAAGATGGCAGAGTCCTGCCCCGGCACAACCTACGCCAAGCTGGCCTGGCTGCAAGCCTGGCACATCCGCGACGAAACCTACGGGGCGGCGCTGGCCGAGCTGGTCAACGCGCAGTTCCGACATCCCTTCGCCGAGCACTGGGGCGACGGCACCACGTCGTCATCGGACGGCCAGAACTTCCGCACCGGCAGCAAGGCCGAGAGTACCGGCCACATCAACCCAAAATACGGCAGCAGCCCAGGGCGGACGTTCTACACCCACATCTCCGACCAGTACGCGCCGTTCCACACCAAGGTGGTGAATGTCGGCGTGCGCGACTCGACCTACGTGCTCGACGGCCTGCTGTACCACGAATCCGACCTGCGCATCGAGGAGCACTACACCGACACGGCGGGCTTCACCGATCACGTCTTCGCGCTGATGCACCTGCTGGGCTTCCGCTTCGCGCCGCGCATCCGTGACCTGGGCGACACCAAGCTCTACATTCCCAAGGGTGAAACCGCCTATGACGCGCTGAAGCCGATGATCGGCGGCACGCTCAACATCAAGCACGTCCGCGCCCATTGGGATGAAATCCTGCGGCTGGCCACATCGATCAAACAAGGCACGGTGACGGCCTCGCTGATGCTGCGCAAGCTCGGCAGCTATCCGCGCCAGAATGGTCTGGCCGTCGCCCTGCGCGAGTTGGGCCGCATCGAGCGCACGCTGTTCATCCTGGACTGGTTGCAAAGCGTCGAGCTGCGCCGCCGTGTGCATGCCGGACTGAACAAGGGCGAGGCCCGCAACGCGCTGGCCCGTGCCGTGTTCTTCAACCGCCTGGGCGAAATCCGCGACCGCAGTTTCGAGCAGCAACGCTACCGGGCCAGCGGCCTCAACCTGGTGACGGCAGCCATCGTGCTGTGGAACACGGTTTATCTGGAACGGGCCGCGAATGCCCTGCGTGGCCACGGCAAGCCCGTTGATGATTCTCTATTGCAGTATCTGTCGCCGCTGGGTTGGGAGCACATCAACCTGACTGGCGATTACCTCTGGCGCAGCAACGCCAAGATCGGCGCGGGCAAGTTCAGGTCGCTACGGCCGCTGCAACCAGCTTAACGTGCTTTATTTTCCGTTTTCTGAGACGACCCCTTCTTTTGATAGCTGCCAGCGCTTTATACACAAGCGTTACAGCCCGAAAATTCTATAAAAGTCAGCAAGCCACCCACCCCTGCCCTCTCCCGGAGGGAGCGGGGGTGAAGGCCGGCGCGGCCCTCAGGCCAGCGCCCGCGCCACGGCGCGCTGCGCCATCACGCCCACCAGGTGGGCACGGTAGGCGCTGCCCGCATGCAGGTCGCTGGACATGTCGGCCTCTTCGGTCGGCACGCCGGCGATCGCCTCGGGCGCGAAGCGCGCGTCGAGCGCCTTCTCCATCGCCTGGTGGCGGAACACGCCGTTGCCCCCGCCCGTCACGGCCACGCGCACGCCCTGGGCCGTCTGCGCGACGAACACGCCGATCAGCGCGAACAGCGAGGCCGGCTGCGCGAACTTGACGTAGGCGGCCTTCGCCGCGATGGGAAAGCGCACGGCGGTGATGAGTTCGCCCTCCTCCAGCGCCGTGGCGAACAGGCCCTGGAAGAAGTCGTCGGCGGCGATCGCGCGCGCCGTGGTGTGCACGGTGGCGCCCAGCGCGAGCAGCGCGGCGGGGTAGTCGGCGGCGGGGTCGTTGTTGGCCACCGATCCGCCGATGGTGCCGCGCGCGCGCACCTGCTTGTCGCCGATGCCGCCGGCCAATGCGGCCAGCGCGGGAATGGCGGCGCGCACCTCGGCGCTCTCGGCCACGTCGCAGTGGCGCGTCATGGCGCCGATGACCAGGGCGTCGCCATCGCGGCGTATGCCCTTCAGTTCGGGCACGGCGCCCAGGTCCACGATCTGCTCGGGCGCGGCCAGGCGCAGCTTCATCGATGCCAGAAGGGTCTGGCCGCCGGCCAGCGGCCTGGCGCCGGCCTGGGCGAGCCTCAGCGCGTCGGCCTCGGAGGCGGGGCGCTCATAGGTGAATGCGTACATGAGAGTGCTCCTTTCAGGCTGCGGCTTTCTGGATCGCCTGCCAGACGCGGTGCGGCGTGGCGGGCATGTCGATGTCGGTCACGCCCAGGGGCCTGAGCGCGTCGAGCACGGCGTTGATCACCGCCGGGGGCGAGCCTATGGCCCCGGCCTCGCCGCAGCCCTTGCTGCCTATGGGGTTGTGCGTGCAGGGCGTGCACACGTGGCCGAGCTTGAACTCGGGGAAGTCGGCCGCGCGCGGCATGGTGTAGTCCATGTAGCTGCCGGTGAGCAGCTGGCCCGAATCGGGGTCGTACACGCCATGCTCCATCAGCGCCTGGCCCATGCCCTGCACCACGCCGCCGTGCACCTGGCCCTCGACGATCATGGGGTTGACGATGACGCCGAAGTCGTCCACCGCGGTGAAGCGGTCCACGCGCACCACGCCCGTCTGCGGGTCCACCTCGACCTCGCAGATGTAGGTGCCTGCGGGGTAGGTGAAGTTGGTCGGGTCGTAGAAGGCGGTCTCGTTCAGGCCCGGCTCCAGCTTGTCGAGCGGGTAGTTGTGCGGCACGTAGGCGGTAAGCGCCACCTGGGCGAAGGGGACCTTCTTGTCCGTGCCCTTGACGGTGAATTCGCCGCCCGCGAACTCGATGTCGGCATCGCTCGCCTCCATCAGGTGGGCCGCGATCTTCTTGGCCTTGGCCTCGATCTTGTCCAGCGCCTTCATGATGGCCGTGCCGCCCACCGACAGCGACCGGCTGCCGTAGGTGCCCATGCCGAAGGGTACGCGGCCGGTGTCGCCGTGCACGATGTCCACCTGGCCCGGGTCCAGCCCCAGGCGCGCCGCCACCAGTTGTGCAAAGGTCGTCTCGTGCCCCTGGCCGTGGCTGTGCGAGCCGGTGAACACCGTCACGCTGCCCGTGGGGTGCACGCGCACCTCGCCGGCCTCGAACAGGCCGGCGCGCGCGCCCAGGGCGCCGGCGATGTTGCTGGGCGCCAGGCCGCAGGCCTCGATGTAGCAGCTGTAGCCGATGCCGCGCTTGAGGCCCCTGGCCTCGCTGGCCTTGCGCCGGGCCTCGAAGCCGGCCACGTCGGCGAGCTTCTGCGACGCGTTCATGCAGGCGTGGAAGTCCCCCGTGTCGTACTGCAGCGCCACCGGCGTCTGGTAGGGGAAGCTGGCGATGAAGTTGCGCTTGCGGATCTCGTCCTGGGACAGGCCCAGCTCCCAGGCGCAGCGCGTGACCAGGCGCTCGACCAGGTAGGCGGCCTCGGGGCGGCCCGCGCCGCGGTAGGCGTCCACGGGCGCGGTGCTGGTGAACCAGCCGTCGACCTCCACGTAGATCTGCGGCGTGGCGTACTGGCCCGCCAGCAGCGTGCCGTACAGGATGGTGGGAATGGCCGAGGCGAAGGTGGAGAGGTACGCGCCCAGGTTGGCGTGGGTGTGCACGCGCATGGCCAGGAACTTGCCGTCCTTGTCCATGGCCATCTCGGCGTGGCTGATGTGGTCGCGCCCGTGCGCGTCGCTCACGAAGGATTCGCTGCGCTCGGCCGTCCACTTGACGGGGCAGTTGAGCTGCCTGGCGGCCCAGGTCAGCGCCACGTCCTCGGCGTACAGGAAGATCTTGGAGCCGAAGCCGCCGCCCACGTCGGGCGCGATCACGCGCACCTTGTGCTCGGGCAGGCCGAGCACGAAGGCGGTCATGAGCAGGCGCTCCACGTGCGGGTTCTGGTTGGCCACGTAGAGCTGGTATTCGTCGGTGGCGCGGTTGTAGCTGGCGTTGGCCGCGCGCGGCTCCATGGCGTTGGGGATGAGGCGGTTGTTCGTCAGGTCGATCGCGGTGACGTGGGCCGCGCCGGCAAAGGCGGCGTCCACGGCCGCCTTGTCGCCCAGCGTCCACTTGTAGCAGTGGTTGTCGGGCGCCTCGGCGTGCAGCGCGGGGCCCTGGCTGGCCGTGCGCATGTCGATCACGGGCGCGAGCTCCTCGTAATCGACGGCGACGGCCTCGGCCGCGTTCTTCGCCTGCTCCAGCGTGTCGGCCACGACCATGGCGACATGGTCGCCCACGTAGCGCACCTTCGTTGCGGCCAGCACCGGGTGGGGCGGCTCCTTCATCGGGCTGCCGTCGGGGTTGGAGATCAGCCAGCCGCAGGGCAGGCCGTTCACCTTGCCCTCGATGTCCTTGCCGGTGAAGACGGCGGCCACGCCGGGCATGGCGGCCGCCGCGGCCGTGTCCACGCCCTTGATGTTCGCGTGCGCGTAGGGCGAGCGCACGAAGACGGCGTATTTCTGGCCCGGCTGCACGATGTCGTCGGTGTAGTTGCCCGCGCCGGTCAGGAAGCGCAGGTCCTCCTTGCGCTTCACGGATTCGCCGATGTGCGGCAGCTTGGCAAATTCAGTGGCACCCATGGTATGTCTCCTTGTGCGTTTTGCCCGGGGCCGTCAGGCGGCCAGGGCCTTCTGGGCGGTCTGCACCGCGTGCACGATGTTCTGGTAGCCGGTGCAGCGGCAGATGTTGCCCTCCAGCTGCTCGCGGATCTCGGCCTCGCTGGCCCGGGGGTTGTGCGCCAGCAGGTCCACGGCGCTCATCACCATGCCCGGCGTGCAGAAGCCGCACTGCAGGCCGTGGCATTCCTTGAAGGCCGCCTGCATGGGGTGCAGCGTGCCGTCGGCCGCGGCCAGGCCCTCGATGGTGGTGATGTCCGCCCCCTGCATCTGCACCGCCAGCGCGTTGCAGGCCTTGATGGAGCGGCCGTCGGCGATCACCGTGCAGGCGCCGCACTGCGCGGTGTCGCAGCCCTGGTGCGTGCCGGTCAGGCGCAGGTGCTCGCGCAGGAACTGCACCAGCAGCGTGTTGGGCGGCACGTCGGCCGTGATGGCGCGGCCATTGACATTGAGTTGGATTTGCATCGCGAGCGTCTCCTGGTTGTCGTGGCAAAGGTGGGGCAGCCAAGCTTCTCATTCTTGAAACCTGCAGGCGCGGCGCACCTGGGTAAAACCCTTGTGCCCGAGTACAAATAGACTCCGGGCAAGGCGCCCGCGCAGCAGGCACGAAAGGCCGGAAAAGCTCCATGAAACACTACGACTACATCGTCATCGGCGGCGGCAGCGGCGGCATCGCCTCGGTCAACCGCGCGGCCATGCACGGCAGGCGGTGCGCCCTGATCGAGGCCGGGGAGCTCGGCGGCACCTGCGTCAACGTGGGCTGCGTCCCCAAGAAAGTCATGTGGCATGCCGCGCAGGTTGCGGATGCGATCCGGCAATACGGCCCGGACTACGGGTTCGACGCCACCGTCAACCGCTTCGACTGGGACACCCTGGTGCGCAACCGCAGCGCCTACATCGGGCGCATCCACGCCTCGTACGCGGCGGGGCTGGAGAAGAACAAGGTGGACGTGATCCGGGGCTTCGCCCGGTTCGTCGATGCGCGCACCATCGAGGTCGGCGGAGAGCGGCTGACGGCCAGCCACATCCTCATCGCCACGGGCGGCCGCCCCGTCCGCCCGGACATCCCCGGCGCGGAGCACGGGCTGGATTCCGACGGCTTCTTCGCCCTGCCCGCCCTGCCCCGGCGCACGGCCGTCGTGGGCGCGGGCTACATCGCCGTGGAGCTGGCCGGCGTGCTGAACGCGCTGGGCTCGCAGACGCACCTGTTCGTGCGCAAGCATGCGCCGCTGCGCAACTTCGATCCGCTGCTGAGCGACACGCTCGTGGAAGCAATGCGGGCCGAGGGCCCCCAGCTGCACACCCACGCCAGCCCGACGGCCGTACGCAAGAACGCCGACGGCAGCCTGACGCTGGAACTCTCCAACGGCGAACGCCACGCGACGGACTGCGTCATCTGGGCCATAGGCCGCGCGCCGCACACGGCCGGCCTGCGGCCGGAGGCCGCCGGCGTCATGCTCGACGAGCGCGGCCACGTGCGCGTGGACAAGTACCAGGACACCAACGTGCCCGGCATCCATGCCGTGGGCGACGTCACCGGGCAAGCCGAGCTGACGCCGGTGGCCGTGGCCGCGGGGCGGCGCCTGGCGGAGCGCCTGTTCAACGACAGGCCCGACGCGCACCTGGACTACGGCAACATCCCCTCCGTGGTGTTCAGCCACCCGCCCATAGGCACGGTCGGCCTCACCGAGCCCGAGGCCCGGGCGCAGTACGGCGACGACGCCGTGCGGGTGTACCAGTCCGCCTTCACCGCCATGTACTCGGCGGTGACGCGACACCGCCAGAGCGCCCGCATGAAGCTCGTGTGCGTGGGGCCGGACGAGCGGATCGTCGGCATCCACGGCATAGGCCACGGCATGGACGAGATCCTCCAGGGCTTCGCCGTCGCGCTGAAGATGGGCGCGACCAAGCGCGACTTCGACGACACGGTGGCGATCCACCCCACCGCGGCGGAGGAGTTCGTGACGATGCGCTGAGAGCGCCTTCTCAGTCGGGCAGGAAGTCCTGTCCCTCGCTCAAGGGCGCAATGCGGTAGCTGGCCGGCGTGCGGCTCAGCTTGACCGGCGCGCCCAGGCCCTGGTAGCCCCCGTCCATGGCCACCACCATCTCGCGGTGCGCCGTGTGCGGGTGCCGCAGGGCCTGCGCCACGTCGAGCACCGGCGCCGCCGGCACGCCTATGGCCATCAGCGCATCGGCCAGCTCCTGGCCGTCGCGGTCAGCGAACGCCTGCGTGAGCAGCGGCTTGAGCTCATGGCGGTTGACCGACCGCTGCCCCGCCGTGGCGAAGCGCGCATCCTGCGCCAGCGCGCCCTGGCCGATGTAGTCGCACAGCAGCGCGAACTGGCGATCGTTGCCCACGGCCAGGAAGATGGGCGCGCCGCCCGTGTGGACCACGTCGTACGGATAGATGTTGGGGTGGGCGTTGCCGGTGCGCCCGGGCACCTTGCCGCTCATGAACCAGTTGGCCGCGTGCGGGTGCAAGAGCGACAGGCCCGAGTCGTACAGCGCGGCATCGACCAGCTGGCCCTGGCCGCTGCGGGCGCGCTCGTGCAGCGCCAGCAGCACGCCGATGGCGGCGTTCATGCCGGTGACCATGTCCACCACCGGCAGGCCCACGCGCAGCGGGTCGCCATCCGCGTCGCCGTTGATGCTCATGAGCCCGGCCATGGCCTGGATGGCGGCGTCGTAGCCCGGCAGCGCGCCCAGCGGGCCGTCGGTGCCGAAGCCCGTCACGCGGCACCAGACCAGGTGCGGGAACTCGTGGCGCACCTGCTCGTAGCCTATGCCCCACTTCTCCATGGTGCCGGCCTTGAAGTTCTCCACCACCACGTCGGCCCGGGCCATGAGCTCGCGCACGCGCATCTGGCCATCCGGGGCGGACAGGTCCAGGAACTGGATGCGCTTGTTGCGGTTCAGGCCGAAGTAGTATGACGCCACGCCATCCTTGTTGAACGGCGGCCCCCAGGTGCGCGTGTCGTCGCCCTGCGGCGGCTCCACCTTGAGCACGTCGGCGCCGTGGTCGCCCAGGATCTGGCCGCACAGCGGCCCGCCCAGGATGCGCGACAGGTCCAGCACCTTGACGCCCGCGAGCGCGCCCGCCCTGCCCGCTGCCTGCCGCGGGTCTTGCCCTTGTGTCATGAGAAATTCACTCCAGTTCAGTCGAGTTGCACGCCCGACTGTTGCACCACCTTGGCCCATTTATCGACCTCGGCCTTGATGAAGCGCCCCAGGTAGGCGGGCGAATGGTCGGGCGAGGCCTCCAGCCCCTGGGCCGCGAAGGTCTGCCTGACCTTGTCCGTGGCCAGCGCGCGCGTGAACGCCTGGTTGAGCAGCTTCACGCGGTCGGCCGGCGTGCCCTTGGGGGCGACCACGCCAAAGAATACGCTCACGTCGTAGCCCTTCAACTCCTTGCCGCCCTGCTCGGCGATGGTGGGAATGTCGGGCATGGCGCTGGAGCGCTTGGCCGTCGCCACGCCCAGGGCCTTGACCTTGTCGCTCTTGATGTAGGGCATGGCGGTCAGGATGTCGGTGAAGGTCATGTCCACCTGGCCCGCCAGCAGGTCGTTGAGCGCCGGGCCCGTGCCCTTGTAGGGCACGTGCACCAGCTGCGTGCCCGCCATGCCGTTGAACAGCACGCCCGCCAGGTGCGACGAGGCGCCGTTGCCCGAGGAGGCGTAGTTGAGCGTGCCGGGCTTGGCCTTCTCCTTGGCGATCAGCTCCTGCACGCTGTTCACGCCCAGGCCGGGGCGCACCACCAGGATGTTGGGCAGGTAGCCCACGTAGATGACGGGCTCGAAGCTGGTGCGCGGGTCGTACTTGAGCCCCTTGTACAAGCTGTGGTTGATGGCCAGCGGCCCCGAGGTGCCGAACATGATGGTGTAGCCGTCGGGGTTGGCGCGCGCCACGAAGTCGGCCCCGATGTTGCCGCCCGCGCCGGCGCGGTTTTCCACCACCACGGCCTGGCCCAGCTCGCGGGTCAGCTCGGTGGCCAGGATGCGCGCCATGGCGTCCGTGGGCCCGCCGGGCGGGAACGGCACCACGAACATGATCGGGCGGTCGGGGAATTTGTCCTGCGCCTGGACGGGCAGGGCCGCCAGCATGGCGGCGCCGGCAATCAGGCCGAGCAGGCTGCGCTTGGGTAGGGTCATGGGTTGTCTCCTGTTATTGATTTGATAGCTTGCAGCGCTTTATCCATGGGCGCTGCGGGTCGTTTTCCCTTGAAACTCCCTCCCCCGAAGGGAGAGGGAGCCGGGACTGGTTACTGCAGCCAGTCGGCCGGCACGGCCGTCTCGGCCAGCGGGTCGCGCGGCAGCACGCGGTGCGCCAGCACCAGCTGCGACAGGCGCAGGCGCTCGGCGGAGCCGGTCTTGCGCGCCTCCCAGGCCATGGCGATGGCCGTGGTGCAGTGGTACAGGGCCGTGGCGGCCTGGCGCACCAGCCTTTCGCCGTCCTCGGCGACGGCGCGCTCGGCCAGCGCCACGGCGCGCGCCAGTGCGCCCGTCAGTGCCTGGCGATAGGCGGCGGTGATGCCCTGGGTGTCGGCCAGCAGGCCGTGCAGGTAGTCCCGCAGCACCGGCAGCGAACCCTCGCGCTTGATGGCGCGCTTCACGTCCAGCGCCACGATGTTGCTCGTGCCTTCCCAGATCGAGCCCAGGTGGGCATCGCGCACCAGGCGCGGGTCGGCCCATTCCTCGATGTAGCCGCAGCCGCCGCGCACCTCCATGGCGTCGCCCGTGACCTTGCGCGCATCGCGGCAGGCGCGAAACTTGATCAGCGGCGTGAGGATGCGCAGCAGCGCATACGCCGCCTTGTCGCCGGCGTCCGAGCGCGTCAGCGTCTGCGCAGTCTGCAGCACCATGGTGCGCGCCTGCTCGGCGGGCACGCGCAGTTTGTCCAACTGCACCTGCATCAGCGGCAGGTCCTGCAGGCGGCGGCCGAAGGCCCAGCGCTCGCGGGCGATGAACTCAGCCTCGGCCACGGCGCGGCGCATCATGCCGGCCGAGCGCATGCCATTCGAGAGGCGCGAGTTGTTCACCATGTCGGCGATCTGCACGAAGCCCCTGCCCTGCTCGCCCACCAGGTAGGCCACGGCGCCCTCCATGCGGATCTCGCCGCTGGCCATGGAGCGCGTGCCCATCTTGTCCTTCAGGCGCACGATGTGGTAGTGGTTGGTGCCGCCGTCATCGAGCTGGCGCGGCAGCAGGAACAGGGATATGCCCTTCATGCCGGGCGGGCCGCCATCGACGCGCGCCAGCACCATGGAAAAACCCGCGTCCGGGTTCGAGCAGAACCACTTCTCGCCATACAGGCGCCAGCTCCCGTCCGGCTGCGGGTAGGCCATGGTCAGGGTGTTGGAGATGTCCGAGCCCGCCGCCTGCTCGGTCATGAACATCGAGCCCTGCACGGCGGAATCGAAGTCCATCGCCAGCAGACTGGGCAGGTACTTGTCGACCAGCTTTTGCTCGCCATACTTGCGCAGCGTGCGCGTGAGCGAATCGGTCATGGACAGCGGGCAGCACAGGCCGAACTCGGACTGCACGAACAGGTACGTCAGCGCGTACTTGACGATGGCCGGCATCTTGCCCTTCCAGCCCAGCATGTCCTCGCGGTGCGAGATCGCGGCCAGGCCGAACTGCTGGAAGGCCACCTTTTCCATCTCGACGTAGGCCGGGTGCTTGACGACGCGCTGCTGCTCCTTGCCCGAGCGGCTGCGCATCTCCAGCGTCGGCGGGTTGCGGTCGGCCTCCAGCGCCCAGTCGTCCACGGCGCCACCGGCCAGCTCGCCCATGCGCTCGAAGTACGGCTGCAGGTGCGCGAACAGGTCCGCAGGCAGGTACAGGGCCAGCAGCTGCTGCAGCTCGGTGTCGGTGGTGTAGTAGTTCACGTGGCCGCGGTCGGGCACGGGGTGGGCGGCGGCGCTGGCCTGGGCCAGGGCTGTCATCTGGGTCTGGTCGTTGGCGGACATGGCGGCTCTCCTGTGTGTGGTGCTGGGCGTGATTGCAGCACGCAGGTCCATTCGAGTCCAATATCATTAAAATCTTTGTCCATAGTGAATTTGTATCTTTGACACCATGGAACTGCGCCTGCTGCACTACTTCGCGACCCTGGCCGAGGAACTGCACTTCGGCCGCGCAGCCCAGCGGCTGTGCATCTCCCAGCCGCCCCTGAGCGTGGCCATCAAGCAGCTGGAGCAGGAGTTGCAGGCCCAGCTGTTCGAGCGCAGCAGCAAGGGCGTGCGGCTCACGGCCGCGGGCGAGCACCTGCTGGGCAAGGCACGCCAGCTGCTGGCGCTCAGCCACCAGGCGGCGCAGGAAACGCGCGACGTGGCCCAGGGCACGCGCGGCCACCTGCGCCTGGGCTTCGTGGGCTCCAGCCTGTACCGCGGCCTGCCCCAGGCGCTGGCGCAACTGCAGCTGTCCCACCCCCAGGTGCGCGTGGACATGCTCGAAGCCAACAGCGCCGAGCAGATCCTGGGCCTGCAGCAGATGCGGCTGGACGTGGC
The DNA here is from genome assembly GCF_054512775.1 of Alicycliphilus sp. T452. Lineage (NCBI taxonomy): Bacteria > Pseudomonadati > Pseudomonadota > Betaproteobacteria > Burkholderiales > Comamonadaceae > Alicycliphilus > Alicycliphilus sp. T452. The sequence continues at coordinate 15,804 of NZ_JBTNEH010000033.1, read as the reverse complement.
GCTGGTGCACTCCATCCAGCCGCCCGAGGGCATTTCCAGCCAGCTCATCGTGGAGGAGCCTTTCGTGGTCTGCCTGCCCGACCACCACCCGCTGTGCGCCAGCGAAAGCATCGACCTGGCCGAGCTGCGCGACGACCGGCTGATCCTGTTCTCCAACCTGGTCTCGCCCACCTACCACCAGCGCATCTACGAGATGTGCCTGGCCCACGGCTTCGCACCTGAGGTGCGCCACGAGGTGCGCCACTGGCTGTCGGTGATCTCGCTGGTTTCGCTGGGCCAGGGCGTCGCCCTGGTGCCCGCGGCGCTGGAGCGCGTGGGCCTGCCGCGCCTGGTGTTCCGCCCGCTGCGGGGCGAGCACCCGCACTCGGAAATGCTGGCCATGTGGCGCAGCGCGCCGGCCAATCCGCTGGTGCAGGCGCTGCTCGCGCATTTGCAGCAGGCGGTTCAGACGCTGGATATGTAAAAGGGCCTGGAAAATATCCAGGCCCTTGTGATTGGTGGACCGAAGGAGGATCGAACTCCCGACCTCTGCATTGCGAACGCAGCGCTCTCCCAGCTGAGCTATCGGCCCCCACTCGAAGTGTACTGCGCCATGCCCACGGGCGATGTCCTGCCCCTTCAAAAATGCAACAGGCCCGCGCGAAGCGGGCCCGTCTCAGCAACGCCTTGCGCGCGTCAGGCCGTCACGCCCTTGGCCACCTCGGCGTATTCCTCGATCTGGTCGAAGTTCATGTAGCGGTACACGCTGGCCTTGTCCGCGTCGATCACGCCCATTTCCTTGAGGTACTCCTCGCGGGTGGGCAGCTTGCCCAGGCGCGAGGCGATGGCGGCCAGCTCGGCCGAGCCCAGGAACACGTTGGTGTTCTTGCCCAGGCGGTTGGGGAAGTTGCGCGTGCTGGTACTGATCACCGTCGCGCCCTCGCGCACCTGCGCCTGGTTGCCCATGCACAGCGAGCAGCCGGGCATCTCGGTGCGCGCTCCGGCCGTGCCGAAGGCGGCATAGTGGCCTTCCTTGATGAGCTCGTTCTGGTCCATCTTGGTCGGCGGCGCCACCCACAGCTTGACCGGGATGTCGCGCTGGCCGCCCAGCAGCTTGGCCGCGGCGCGGAAGTGGCCGATGTTGGTCATGCACGAGCCGATGAAGGCCTCGTCGATCTTGGTGCCGGCCACTTCGGACAGGAACTTGGCGTCGTCCGGGTCGTTGGGGCAGCAGACGATGGGCTCCTTGATCTCGCTCATGTCGATCTCGATCACGGCGGCGTACTCGGCGTCCTTGTCGGCCTCGAGCAGATCGGGCTTGGCCAGCCAGGCCTCGACTTTCTCGATGCGTCGCTGCAGGGTCTTCGCGTCCTGGTAGCCGTCGGCGATCATGTTCTTCATCAGAACAATGTTCGAGCGCAGGTACTCCTTGATCGGCTCGGGATTGAGCTTGATCGTGCAGCCTGCGGCAGAACGTTCGGCCGATGCGTCGGACAGCTCGAACGCCTGCTCCACCTTCAGGTCGGGCAGGCCTTCGATTTCCAGGATCTTGCCCGAGAAGATGTTCTTCTTGCCGGCCTTGGCCACGGTCAGCAGGCCGGCCTTGATGGCGTACAGCGGAATCGCGTGCACCAGATCGCGCAGCGTCACGCCGGGTTGCAGCTGGCCCTTGAAGCGCACCAGCACCGATTCGGGCATGTCCAGCGGCATCACGCCCGTGGCGGCGCCGAAGGCCACCAGGCCGGAGCCTGCGGGGAAGCTGATGCCGATCGGGAAGCGCGTGTGGCTGTCGCCGCCCGTGCCCACGGTGTCGGGCAGCAGCAGGCGGTTGAGCCAGCTGTGGATCACGCCGTCGCCGGGGCGCAGCGCCACGCCGCCACGGTTGCTGATGAAGGCGGGCAGCTCGCGGTGGGTCTTCACGTCCACGGGCTTGGGATACGCGGCGGTGTGGCAGAAGGACTGCATCACCATGTCGGCGCTGAAGCCCAGGCAGGCCAGGTCCTTGAGCTCGTCGCGCGTCATGGGGCCGGTGGTGTCCTGGCTGCCCACGGTGGTCATCTTGGGCTCGCAGTAGGTGCCGGGGCGGATGCCCTGGCCTTCGGGCAGGCCGCAGGCGCGGCCGACCATCTTCTGCGCCAGCGTGAAGCCTGCCTTGGATTCGGCGGGCGCCTGGGGCAGGCGGAAGGCGGTCGATGCGGCCAGGCCCAGCGCTTCGCGCGCCTTGGCGGTGAGCGAGCGGCCGATGATCAGGTTGATGCGGCCGCCGGCGCGCACTTCGTCGAGCAGCACGTCGCTCTTGAGCGCGAAGTCGGCGATCTTGGCGCCGTTCTTCTCGATCTTTCCATCGTAGGGGAAGATGTCGAGCACGTCGCCCATCTCCATCTTGGACACATCCACCTCGATGGGCAGCGCGCCGGAGTCTTCCTGCGTGTTGAAGAAGATGGGGGCGATCTTGCCGCCCAGCGTCACGCCGCCGAAGCGCTTGTTGGGCACGAAGGGGATGTCGGCGCCCGTGGCCCAGATCACGCTGTTGGTGGCCGACTTGCGGCTGGAGCCCGTGCCCACCACGTCGCCCACGTAGGCGACCAGGTGGCCCTTCTTCTTCAGGTCCTCGATGAATTGCATGGGACCGCGCACGCCGTCCTGCTCGGGCTTGAAGGCTGCATCGGGACGCTGGTTCTTGAGCATCGCCAGGTAGTGCAGCGGAATGTCCGGGCGCGTGGTGGCGTCTGGCGCGGGCGACAGGTCGTCGGTGTTGGTCTCGCCGGGCACCTTGAACACGGTGACGGTGATCTTCTTCTCGACCTCGGGGCGGCTGGTGAACCACTCGGCATCGGCCCAGCTCTGCATCACTTCCTTGGCCTTGGCATTGCCGGCCTTGGCCTTGGCCGCCACGTCGTTGAAGTAGTCGAACATGAGCAGCGTCTTCTTGAGCGCCTCGGCGGCCACGCCCGCCACTTCGGCGTCGTCCAGCAGTTCGATCAGGGGATGCACGTTGTAGCCGCCCACCATGGTGCCCAGCAGCTCGGTGGCGCGGGCCTTGCTGATCAGGCCCACCTGGATGTCGCCGTGCGCCACGGCGGCCAGGAAGCTGGCCTTGACCTTGGCTGCGTCATCCACGCCCGGTGGCACGCGGTAGGTCAGCAGGTCGAGCAGGAACTCGGCCTCGCCGGCGGGCGGGTTCTTGATCAGCTCGATGAGCTCGGCCACCTGCTTGGCATCGAGCGGCAGCGGCGGGATGCCCAGGGCGGCGCGCTCGGCCACATGGTCGCGGTAGGCTTGCAGCATGTCTTCTTTCTCCGGAATGGTCTAGGTTTTCAAAGTGGGGGCGATCGCCTGCCGGTCGCGCGCACACCCGCCGCGCTGGCGGTCGTGCCCATGGCCCGGGCGGCGGGCGCTGGGGGCTACTTGGCGGCGGGGTTCTCGAGCAGGCTCGGCGGCGGGTTCTTCCTGATGGCCTCGGCCACCGTCACCTGCTGCGGGCTCATGCACTCGTCAGCCATGCGCTGACCCAGTTTCTGGTTCATGAGCATGGATTTGTTGGCGATCTGGATCCACACGGCGCCGGCACGCTGGTCCTCCAGGCGCACGGCGCTGGTGGCCGAGACCACGGGAGACATGTGGTATTTGAAGCCCTTGCCATGCACGTAAAAACGCCCGGGCGATTGCGCATCGGCCTCGACCTCGACGAAGGCGCCGAGTTCGCAGGCCATGCGGCCGGTGTATACGCTCTCGGCGATCGCCAGTTCTTGCGGCGTGAGCGCGGCCTCGGCCGCGCTGATGCCGGCAGCCACCTGCATCGCGCCGCTGTGCAGCCGGGTGCGGCTGCTGGTAGGCGACGCCTTGGCCACCACGCTGTGCGCCTCGCCCGCAGCCTTCTTGTTCGACTTGGCGGCGGCAGATTTGGCGGCCGCCGGCTTGGCGCTGCTTTTGCCGACGCTCTTCTTCGCCTCTGCCTGGGCGGCAGGCTTGCCGGCCGGCTGCGACGCGGTCTGGGCCAGGGACCATGCGGGGACGGCCAGCAGGAGTGCGGAGGCGATGAGGGTTTTCATGATGGTTCCAACGAAAGAGAACGGTAGGACTGCGGTAGCGGCAAGAATACCCGTGTCAGGGCTCGGCGTCGTCAGTCTTTGCAAACCAGGCCTGGGCCTGTGGCGGCAGCATGCGGCCGGTCTGGTGCGCACGCTCGAGCACCTGCCAGAAATACCGGTAGCTGGCGCGGTCGTGCAATACGCCATCCTCGCTGATCGGGGCCCAGTCAGCGTGCATGGCGGCAGAAATGATGCGGGCGGCGCGCGCAATCTCGGCCTCCTCGGGCGCGAAGGCGGCGAGGATGGGGCGGATCTGCGCCGGGTGGATGCTCCACATGCGCGTATAGCCGAACTCACGCGCGGCGCGGGCGGCCGCGGCCTGCATGGCGGCCGCGTCGCTGAATTCGGTGACCACGCAGTGCGACGGCACCTTGCCGTTGGCATGGCAGGCGGCGGCGATCTCGAGCTTGGCGCGCACCACGAGCGGATGCTCGAACTGCCCCGCCGACGTCATGCCCGAGGCAGGTATCGCGCCGCCATGGGCGGAGACGAAGTCCATCAGCCCGAAGCTCAGGCTCTGGATGCGCGGATGGGCGGCAATCTCGAACGCACGGTGCACGGCCGCAGGCGACTCGATCAGCGCATGCAGCGGCAGGTGCCCCGCCCCGGCCGCGACCAGCGCGCGCTCGGCCAGCAGCACGTCGTCCACCGACTCGACCTTGGGGATCATGATGTGGGTGAGGCGCTGGCCGGCCTCGCCGGCGATGATGGCCATGTCCTGCGCGAACGCGGGATGGTCCACCGTGTGCACGCGCGCCGCCACGCGTGCGCCCGGGGCTGCCTGGGTTGCCAGCGCCGCCACCAGCGTGGCGTGCTCGCGCTCGCGGCCCACGGGGGCTCCATCCTCGCAGTCGAGCGTGACATCGAACACGCAATGGCCGAACTCGGCCTGCAATTCCTGCTGCAGTTGCAGGCTCTTGCGCATGCGCACCTCGACGCCGCTGTAGTGGTCGCACACGGGGATGCTCTGGGCGCCGGCCTGGGCACCCAGCAGCACCTGGGCGGGATGAGCGGTGGAGGATGTGGTCATGGCTGGCGCTGGGCGACGATGAAGAGACGGGGAAAGGCCAGCAGGCGCCGGCCGTCGGCGCGCACGCCATAGGCGGCATCCACGCGCCGCTCGTATTCGGCCAGGAAATCGTCCCGCAGCGCGGGCGGCAGTCCCTCCACGAAGGGCTTGAGCCCCGTGCCCTGCAGCCACTGCACGATGGCGGTGGCCGAGTCCATGGGGTGCTGGTAGACGGTGTGCCAGACATCCACCGAGGCAGCGCCGGCCCGGGGCGCTGCCAGCAGGTCGTAGTAGCTGCCGACGGGCAGGATGCCGGTGCGCATGCGGGCAGCGTCGCCGACGTGGCTGGCGAACCGCGGCTGGCCCGCCACCTCGCGCATCAGGCGGTGCGCGGGCTCGTCGAGGTTGTCCGGCATCTGGATCGCCAGCACGCCGCCTGGCGCCAGCAGGGCGAACAGGCGGGGAAGCAGCGTCTCGTGCGCACCGACCCATTGCAGGGAGGCATTGGCGTAGATCAGGTCCGGAGCGTCGCCGGAATTGGGGGCCCAGGCGGCAATGTCGGCCAGCGCGAAAACGGCCTGCGGCAGGCGCTGGCGCGCGGCGGCCAGCATGGACTGGGAGTTGTCGATGCCGGTGACGCGCGCCTGAGAAAAGCGCTGCGCCAGCAGCTCGGTGGAATTGCCCGGCCCGCAGCCCAGATCCACCACATGGCGGGCTCGGGCCAAGGGAACGCGCGCCAGCAACTCAGCTGCAGGGCGCGTGCGCTCATCGGCAAAGCGCAGGTAGAGCGCAGGATTCCAGTCGAGCATGGAAGAGCCGGATTACAGCAGGTGCTTGACGCCGTCCTGCTCGCCCTGCAGTTCGGCCAGGGTCTTGTTGATGCACTCTTGCGAGAAGGCGTCGATGGGCAGATCTTTCACGAGGGTGTACTTGCCGCCTTCGCAGGTCACGGGGTAGCCGAACACCACATCCTTGGGAATGCCGTATTCGCCGTTGGAGGGAATGCCCATCGTGACCCACTTGCCGTTGGTGCCCAGGGCCCAGTCGCGCATGTGGTCGATGGCGGCGTTGGCGGCCGAGGCGGCCGAGGACAGGCCGCGCGCGGCGATGATGGCCGCACCGCGCTTGCCCACGGTCGGCAGGAACACGTTGGCGTTCCAGTCATGGTCGTTGATGGTGTCCTTGACGGACTTGCCGTTCACCGTGGCGAAACGGTAGTCGGCGTACATCGTGGGCGAGTGGTTGCCCCAGACGCACAGCTTTTCGATATCGCCCACGGCGATGCCCATCTTGGCGGCGATCTGGCTGGCGGCGCGATTGTGGTCCAGGCGCAGCATGGCGGTGAAGTTCTCGCGCGGCAGATCGGGCGCGCTCTTCATGGCGATGTAGGCGTTGGTGTTCGCGGGGTTGCCGACCACCAGCACCTTCACGTTGCGCGAGGCCACCGCGTTCAGCGCCTTGCCCTGGGCCGTGAAAATCTGGGCGTTGGCGGCCAGCAGGTCGGCACGCTCCATGCCGGGGCCGCGCGGACGTGCGCCGACCAGCAGGGCGTAGTCGGTGTCCTTGAACGCCGTCATGGGGTCGGCATGGGCCTCGATGCCTGCGAGCAGCGGGAAGGCGCAGTCTTCGAGTTCCATGACCACTCCCTTGAGGGCGTTCTGCGCCTTTTCGTCGGGGATTTCCAGCAGTTGCAGGATGACGGGTTGGTCCTTGCCCAGCATCTCACCGGAGGCGATGCGGAACAGCAGGGCGTAGCCGATTTGACCGGCGGCGCCGGTAACTGCGACGCGAACGGGCTTCTTGCTCATGAAAAACTCCAGAAGGGAAGTGTGAGAAAAATGGCGTTGGTGCAAGGTAGCACCAGCGCCAGTCATCAGCAGCCCGTGCCCCGCAAAACAGAGGGCGATTTTACTGCCGATTCCTGCACAGGGTCAATTTGTCTTATGTCTTATATAAGATATGATCACCTCAACAGTACCGACAGCATCGCCATGCCGCCCTCACTCCCGCCCAGCGCCGAAGACCCGCCACCCGTGAGCGGCAGCGCGGGGACTGTCACGCCGGCCTTCAGCCCGCTGTACCAGCAGATCAAGGGCCTCATCCTGCATAGCCTGCAGCATGGCGAGTGGAAGCCCGGCGAGGCCATTCCGAGCGAAATGGAACTCGCGGCACGCTTTCGCGTAAGCCAGGGGACCGTGCGCAAGGCCATCGATGAACTGGCCGCCGAGAACCTCGTCACCCGCCGCCAGGGCAAGGGCACCTTCGTGGCCACCCACACCGAACGCCAGGTACAGTACCGTTTCCTCAAGCTGCTGCCCGACCAGGGAGACGCCAGCGTGGAAGGCCCAGCCCAGCGCACCATCCTGGAATGCCGCCGGGCACGCGCCGGCATGGAGGTCGCGCGCATACTCGCCTTGCGCGCCGGCGATCCGGTGATCCAAATCAAGCGCATTCTCTCGTTCACGGGCGTGCCCACCATCCTGGAGGACATCTGGCTGCCCGGCCAGGCGTTCAAGGGGCTGACGGCCGAGCAACTGGCCCACTATCAGGGCCCCACTTATGCCATGTTCGAGATCGACTTTGGCGTTCGCATGGTGCGCGCCGAAGAAAAGATACGCGCCATACTCCCGGACGAAACCCAGGCGCAGTGGTTGAATGTGACCTGCAGCACGCCGCTGCTGAGCGTGGAGCGGCTGGCGTACACCTACAACGACGCCCCGATGGAGTTGCGCCGGGGCCTGTACCGAACCGATACACACCACTACTACAACGAGCTGAATTGACCCGCCACTGATCCAACGCAGCCGCATCGCGATGCAATGCAGGCCAGAATATGCAGCTGCCGCAACAGTGCCGTGGTGCATTGCAATAGAATTTTGGGCTGTCCGCATCGACACGATTACAACGCAGTTACATCCACGAAAGACCCAGCCATGACAGAGATCGCAAAAAAACGGCCGCAGTACCGCAACCTGAACCTGTTCACCGACATCAGAACCTACCGCCTGCCGCTGGCTGGTCTGGTCTCCATCCTGCACCGCGTCAGCGGCATGCTGCTGTTCGTTTTGCTGCCCTTCATCATCTGGCTGTTCGACAAGTCGGTGTCCTCCGAAATTTCCTTCGGCAGCTTCACCTCCGCGTTCAGCACCGGAATCGGCTTCCTGCCCGCTTGGTTCATCAAGCTGGTCGTGCTGGCGCTGATCTGGTCCTATCTGCACCACCTGGCCGCAGGCGTGCGTCACCTGGTACTGGACGTGACACACAAGACGACCAAGGAATTTGGCCGCCACTCTGCCGTGGCCACGCTGGTCTTCAGCATCGTGCTGACGCTGGTCCTGGGCGCCAAGCTGTTTGGCCTGTACTGATTCGAGAAACCAAGGAGAAAAACAATGTCTGCAACCTACGGCTACAAGCGCACCGTCGTCGGCGCCCACTACGGTTGGCGCGACTTTCTGGTGCAACGCATCACCGCCGTGCTGATCGGTGTGTTCACCCTGCTGGTGCTGTGCAAGCTGCTTTTCACCTCGGGCCCCATCGGCTACGACGCCTGGGCCGGCATCTTCGCGCCGCAATGGATGAAAGCGCTCACGTTTTCCGTCATCGTTGCCTTGATTTGGCATGCCTGGGTGGGTGTGTGCAGCATCTGGTACGACTACGCCAAGCCGGCGGGCCTGCGCCTCGTGCTGCAAGCCCTGTCGGCCATCTGGCTGGTCAGCTGCGGCGGCTGGGCCGTGCAGGTGCTGTGGCGCCTGTAGACCATAGCCATAGCGCCCTCCATTGCCTCCCCTTTAGCCCCCATTCCCCACGACCATGAGTTACACCAAAAAAGACATTGCCGTTCGCAAATTCGATGTCGTCATCGTCGGCGCCGGCGGCTCCGGCATGCGCGCCTCGCTCGAACTCTCGCGCGCCGGCCTCTCCGTGGCCTGCCTGTCCAAGGTCTTCCCCACCCGCTCGCACACCGTTGCCGCCCAGGGCGGCGTGTCGGCATCGCTCGGCAACATGAGCGAGGACAACTGGCACTACCACTTCTACGACACCATCAAGGGCGGTGACTGGCTGTCCGACCAGGACGCGGTGGAGTTCATGTGCCGCGAAGCGCCCAACGTGGTGATCGAGCTGGAGCACTTCGGCATGCCGTTCGACCGCAACCCCGACGGTACCATCTACCAGCGCCCCTTCGGCGGCCACACCGCCAACTACGGCGAGAAGCCCGTTCAACGCGCCTGCGCCGCGGCCGACCGGACCGGTCACGCCATGCTGCACACGCTGTACCAGAAGAACGTCGAATCCAAGACCAACTTCTTCGTGGAATGGATGGCGCTGGACCTGATCCGCAACAGCACCGGCGACGTAGTCGGCGTGACCGCGCTGGAACTGGAAACCGGCGACCTGTACGAACTGCACGCCAAGGCCGTGCTGCTGGCCACGGGCGGCGCGGGCCGCATTTTTGCGGCATCGACCAACGCGTTCATCAACACCGGCGATGGCCTGGGCATGGCGGCGCGCGCCGGCATTCCGCTGCAGGACCTGGAGTTCTGGCAGTTCCACCCCACCGGCGTGGCCGGCGCGGGCGTGCTGCTGACCGAGGGCTGCCGCGGCGAAGGCGCCATCCTGCTCAACAGCAATGGTGAGCGCTTCATGGAACGCTACGCCCCCACCTTGAAGGACCTGGCGCCGCGCGACTTCGTCTCGCGCTCCATGGACCAGGAGATCAAGGAAGGCCGTGGCTGCGGCCCGAACAAGGACTACATCCTGATGAAGCTCGACCACCTGGGCGCAGACACCATCAGGAAGCGCCTGCCCTCGGTGGAGGAAATCGGCCACAACTTCGCCAACGTGGACATCACCAAGGAGCCGATCCCCGTGGTGCCCACCATCCACTACCAGATGGGCGGCATCCCGACGAATGTCCATGGCCAGGTCGTCACCTGGGACGGCGAGAAGAACAACGTGGTCAACGGCCTGTACGCCGTGGGCGAATGCGCCGCCGTGTCGGTGCATGGCGCCAACCGCCTGGGCACCAACTCGCTGCTGGACCTGCTGGTGTTCGGCAAATCCGCGGGCAAGCACATCGTCGAATTCGTGAAGGGCTTTGGTGGCCACCACGCCGCCGTTCCGGCCGATGCCTCCGACCGCACGATGGCGCGCCTGAACCAGCTGGAAAACTCCAAGGACGGCATCTATGCACAGGATCTGGCCAACGAGATCCGCCAGACCATGCAGTCCCACGCCGGCGTATTCCGCACGCAAAAGGGCATGGACGAAGGTGTGGAGAAGATCGCCGCCATCCGCAAGCGCGTGGGCTCCATCACACTCCAGGACAAGTCCAAGGTCTGGAACACCGCCCGCATGGAGGCACTGGAGGTGGACAACCTGATCGAGGTGGCACAGGCCACCATGGTCTCGGCCGCTGCGCGCAAGGAATGCCGCGGTGCCCACACGGTGGACGATTACGAGCATCCCGCCGACCACCCCACCGCGCCGCTGGGCCGCGACGACGTCAACTGGCTCAAGCACACGCTGTGGCACAGCCAGACCAATAGCCTGACCTACAAGCCGGTGAACATGAAGCCGCTGACGGTGGACAGCATTCCTCCGAAGGTTCGCACGTTCTAAGACTGCGCAGTCCCACGAAAGAAATACACCATGCAACGCACTTTCAAGATCTATCGCTACGACCCGGACAAGGACGCCAAGCCCTACATGCAGACGCTGCAGGTGGAGCTCGACGGCCATGAGCGCATGCTGCTGGACGCCCTGCTCAAGCTCAAGAAGCAGGATCCTTCGCTGTCGTATCGCCGCTCCTGCCGTGAAGGCGTGTGCGGTTCGGACGCGATGAACATCAACGGCAAGAACGGCCTGGCCTGCCTCACCAACATGAAGTCGCTGCAGGGCGATATCGTCCTCAAGCCCCTGCCCGGCCTGCCGGTGATCCGCGACCTGATCGTGGACATGACACAGTTCTTCAATCAATACCACTCGATCAAGCCCTACCTGCAGAACAGCGAGCCGACGTCGCCCTCCAAGGAACGCCTGCAGTCCCCCGAGGAGCGCGAAGAACTCGACGGCCTGTACGAGTGCATTCTGTGCGCAAGCTGCTCCACCTCCTGCCCCAGCTTCTGGTGGAATCCGGACAAGTTCGTCGGTCCCGCTGGCCTCCTGCAAGCCTACCGTTTCATCGCCGACAGCCGCGACAAGGCCACTGGCGAGCGCCTGGATAACCTGGAAGACCCCTATCGGCTGTTCCGCTGCCACACCATCATGAACTGTGTGGACGTATGCCCCAAGGGCCTCAAGCCTGCGGCTGCCATCAGCAAGATCAAGGAGCTGATGGTGCGCCGCGCCATCTGATCTGCACCGGGGCGCCAGCCGCACGAACCATGACCGACGACGCACTGCTCGATACACGCGATGTCGCCATTCTGCGCTGGCGCAGCCGGCGCGGCCTGGTCGAGAACGATCTGTTCATCGAGCGTTTTTTTGAGCACCATGGCACGCAACTGACGGTCGGCCAGGGGCGCGCGGTAACGATGCTGATGAATCTGCCCGACAACGATCTGCTGGATTTACTGCTGCGGCGCAAGGAACCGGAAGGTGAAATCGCCACCGACCAAGTCAAGGCCGTATTGGAGCAAATGCGCCAGCGGACATGAGGCCGCCCCTCCCTCCCACTGAGCAACCAACCCAAGGAAACTGGAAATGAAACTGGCAGACAACAAAGCGACGCTCTCGTTCAGCAACGGCAGCCCGAGCGTCGAGCTTCCCGTGTACCAGGGCAGCATAGGCCCGGATGTGATCGACATCCGCAAGCTGTACGGCCAGACGGGCATGTTCACCTACGACCCGGGCTTTCTATCCACCGCATCCTGCCAGTCTGCCATCACGTACATCGACGGCGACAAGGGCGAGCTGCTGTACCGCGGCTACCCCATCGAGCAGTTGGCCACCAAGTGCGACTATCTGGACACCTGCTACCTGTTGCTCAACGGCGAACTGCCCAACGCCGGTGAACGCGACGACTTCCACAAGCTGGTGCTCAAGCACACCATGGTGCACGAGCAGATGCAGTTCTTCCTGCGCGGCTTCCGTCGTGATGCCCACCCGATGGCCGTGCTCACGGGCCTGATCGGCGCGCTGTCGGCTTTCTATCACGACAGCACCGACATCAACAACCCCGAGCACCGCCACATCTCGGCCATCCGCCTGATCTCCAAGCTGCCGACGCTGGTGGCCATGGCCTACAAGTACGGTGTTGGCCAGCCCTTCATGTACCCGCGCAACGACCTCTCCTACGCCGGCAACTTCCTGCGCATGATGTTCGGCACGCCTTGCGAGGACTACAAGGTCAACCCGGTGATCGAGCGTGCAATCGATCGCATCTTCATCCTGCATGCCGACCACGAGCAAAACGCCTCCACCTCCACCGTGCGCCTGTGCGGCTCCTCGGGCACCAACCCGTTCGCCGCCATTGCCGCTGGCGTGGCCTGTCTGTGGGGCCCGGCGCACGGCGGCGCCAACGAAGCCTGCCTGAACATGCTCGAAGAGATCCAGGCCAACGGCGGCGTAGCCAAGGTCGGCGAGTTCATGGAGCAGGTCAAGGACAAGAACTCCGGCGTCAAGCTAATGGGTTTTGGCCACCGCGTGTACAAGAACTACGACCCGCGCGCCAAGCTCATGCAAGAGACCTGCAACGAGGTGCTGGCCGAGTTGGGCCTGGAAAAGGACCCTCTGTTCGCCCTGGCCAAGCAGCTCGAGAAGATCGCCCTGGAGGACGACTACTTCGTGCAGCGCAAGCTCTACCCGAACGTGGACTTCTACTCCGGCATCGTGCAGCGCGCCATTGGCATCCCCGTGAACCTGTTCACCGGCATCTTCGCTCTGGCCCGTACCGTGGGCTGGATCGCCCAGCTCAACGAGATGATCGGCGACCCCGAGTACAAGATCGGTCGCCCGCGCCAACTGTTCACCGGCTCGCCGCGCCGCGACGTGCCCTGATCATGCCAACGCCTGCCTTCGCGCAGGCTGCTTGGAGCGGGTTGATGCACGCTCCTACAAGCCCGCACGCACCAACTGCCTGCGGGCTTTTCTGTATGCACTCCGGCAGGCCTGCATGTCCCGAAGGCCCCGACGTGACGGTTTGGGCCATAGGCGGCGTGCTACACGACCGGAGCGATACCGCAGGGGTGGGCATTGCGAAACATCACTCTTGGAGTGGCCTTGGAGCTGCATGATTCGATCTGTCCCAATGCGACGCACCTGATATTCCCAGCCACGGCCACCAGAAACCTGCACCAGAAAATGCGCAGCACATGCGGAACCGCCAGGGCTGGTGGCGGTGCTGTTGATTGGGATACGTACCAACGCTCATCCTGACTCTAGAGCGTATTATGAATTTAATAGCGCCTGAGGTAGGTTGCGCCGATGGCAAGACACAAGGTGTACCCCACGGATGTGACAGACGAGGAATGGAGCTTTGCGGCGCCATACCTGATGTTGATGGATGAACAGGTGCGCAAGCGCCCGGTGGGCTTCAGGCCTCGGATCCAGTCGCTGCGCTCGGTGGCCAAGGCGCCCAACGAGCACTGGGCCACGGACATGTGCCGGGTCTGGGCCGGGCCGCGATGGCTGGGCGACGATGGCGCTGGTGATCGACTGCCACAGCCGTGAACTGCTGGGCTGGCACCTGTCGCGCAGCGGGAAGTCCAAGACGGCGGAGTCGGCGCTGGAGCAGGCCCTGATCGCGCGCTTCGGCACGCTAGGCCGTGTGCCGGCGCCGTTCCTGCTGCGTTCGGACAATGGCTTGGTCTTCACCAGCCGCAGCTTCACGGCGCTGGTCAGGAGCTACGGACTGAGCCAGGAATTCATCACGCCGCATAGTCCTGAGCAGAACGGCCTGGTCGAGCGGATGATCCGCACGCTCAAGGAGCAATGCGTGCATCGGCACCGGTTCGAATAGCTGCAGCACGCCAGTCGCCTGATCGGCGACTGGATCCACTTCTACAACCACCGGCGCCCGCACCAGGCGCTGAACATGAGAACTCCCGCTGAGGCTTTTGCATTAGCGGCCTGACCTGAGCAGGATTTGCTGGGTCAATACACGAACGCCAAGAAAGGGGTGGAGTCGGCATCGTCAGACCTAGCGATGCTGGCCAACCCGCCGGCGCTCGACCTCCCCCTTCGATAGCACGCTCGGCCAGGTTGCCAGTTCGTCGCCGGTGAAGCTCGCAAGGATTTCGGGGAGGTGACCTTGCCCCTGGAATCCGAACCCCATAGCCGAGCTCATGAGTTGGCTTGCCTTAGCTGATTGGCATGCCAGTCCTGCTCGAACTGCATCGGGCTGACGTAGGCCAGCGTCGAAGGTAGCCGAGCGCAGTTGTACCAGAGCAGCCAGTCGATGATCTCATCCTTGGCTTCGCGCCTGGTTTCAAAGCGTTGTCCGTGCAGGCGTTCTACCTTCAAGGATCCGAACAGTGTCTCGCCGCAGGCGTTGTCCCAGCAGTTGCCTTTGCGGCTCATCGAACTGGTGATGCCGCACTCTTTGAGCACTGCCCTGAAGTCGTGACTGGCGTATTGACTGCCCCTGTCGCTGTGGAAGATCAATCCGGCCTGCTTGCCCGGATGGCGCTTGAACCAGGCCATGCGTAGCGCGTCGATCACGATGTCGCGCGTCATGTCCTGGCGCAGCGACCAGCCCACCACCTGGCGGCTGAACAGGTCGATCACCACCGCCAGGAACAGCCTAGCCTTCGTCTGTCGCGATGTAGGTGATGTCGCCCACCCAGACCTTGTCAGGTTCGCTCACAGCGAACTCGCGCTTGAGAACATTGGGCGAGATTGGCAGGTCGTGGCGACTGTCTGTGGTGACCTTGAAGCGGCGCTTGCCCTTGGCCCGGATGCCATGCAACTGCATGAGCTTGCGCACCCGCTCCTTGCCCACCTGCAGGCCTCGGGCCACCAACTCCTTCCAGATGCGCGGCCAGCCGTAGCTGCCTCGCGTCTCGGCGTGGACGGCCTTGATGTGCCCCAGCAAGGCATCGTCGCTCAGGTGGCGCCGCCGAGCACCGCAGGCCCTGCGAACGAAGTGCTCGTGGTAACCCGCCAAGCTCACACGCAGCACCCGGCATTGCACCGAGATCGGCCACACTCGGCGGTGACTTTGGACGAAGGCGTACTTCACCGCTGCGGCCTCGCGAAGTACGCCGTCGCTTTTTCCAGGATGTCGCGCTCCATCTTCACCCTCGCCAACTCTGCGCGCAACCGGCTGATCTCCATCTGCTCCGCGCTCACGGGCTTGCTGTCAGCGCCGCTGAGCTTGTCTTCGCGTTGCGCCTTGACCCAGTTGAACAGCGTTTGCTCAACCACGCCCAACGTGCGTGCCGCAGCCGCGATGCTCTGGCCGCCAGCGACCAGCCGCACTGCCTCCTGCTTGAATTCGAGCGTGTAGCGCGCTCTCGTCGTCTTTGTCATTTACGTCTTCCTTGCCTGAATTGAAACACTCAGCAAGGGGTACGTTTTTCGGGGGCAACATCAGGATACAAGCAACGACAAGCAAGACGCTCATCAATCGGAAGAAGCTACTGGCGATGATCCCGCTGTCTGAGAGCCTGTTTGCGATCTTCCGACCTCAGACAATAGGGGTGTGAAAAGAAAGCAATACCCGAGCGACATCAGCCGAGAGAAGTTTGCCGAGATAGAGCTGTTACTGCGCAGCGTCAGGCGCAC
>NZ_JBTNEH010000032.1:0-41324 GCF_054512775.1 Alicycliphilus sp. T452 | reverse complement strand
AATGTGCTCACGTTGATCACTCCTGCTCCCCCGTGCTGAAAAATTCAGCACGATAGAGCGGCAACGTGGCTCAGATTTCAACGTGAACGCGTCCCGAAATGGCCCAGATTTGGAAATGAATCAACACTTGATGGATGACTCAAGTTATGATTGAGAATCATTTGCAATTAATGGTGATTCCTCGGAATGTTTGCATGGCCACGCAAGGTGGGAGGCGGCCTGATGGTTTCCGCGGGAAGCGCGGTGCTGCAGGAAAGCCTGGAGGTGCGGGCCCCGATCTTCCAGGGGCTGCAGGTGATCGTGTCGCTCAGCAGCCGCCTCAAGGGCGGCGTGGACGGCTATGCGCCCTTCGACATCGAGGAGTCCGGCGCCTACTTCGTCCTGTGCACCGGCGAGCATGACGGCCTGGACCGCTTCGAGGCCCACGTGCTGCAGCGCCATGTGCGCATCGGCATCGATGCCGACGTGGCGGAGCGCAGCGGCTTCGGCCTGGATCTGGTGGCCAGGAGCGGCGGGCGCCGCCTGCACAGCCAGGAGGTGCTGGTGCTGCACCAGCCGCTGACCTCGGCGCTGCGCGCTGCGGCCATGCAGATCCTCTATTGCCCGTTCAAGGACGGGGCCGTGCGCGATCTGTTCCTGGGCGCGAAGGGGATGGAACTGGCGGCCGCGGCGCTCGCGCGTCCGTTGGCGCAGTGCCCCGGCGCGGGCGACGCCCTGCCGGCCGGCGAGGTGCAGCGCCTGTGGCGGGCGCGCGACCTGCTGATCGCCCGGGCGCACGAGCCGCCGTCGCTGCCCGAACTGGCGCGGGAGGCGGGCCTCAACGCCAAGAAGCTCACCGCGGGTTTTCGCCGGCTTTTCGGCATGAGCGTCTTCGAGTACCTGCAGCAGCACCGGCTGGAGGAGGCCTACCGCATGCTGTCCAGCGGCGGCTGCACGGTCACGCAGGTGGCGGCCCATGTGGGCTATGCGGTGGCGCATTTCTCCACGGTGTTCCGGCAGCGGTTCGGCATCTCGCCGCGCGATCTGCTGCGCTGAGCGCAGGTGCGCGGGCAGGGCGGCCCGTAAACGAAAGTCTTCGCGCCGCCAGCGAAAGCGTGGGACGCGGCAATTTCCTACAGTGATTGAGATTCGTTCTCAATTGCTCTGGAGATTGCCGAAATGCTCGATCATCGTGTGCCCGGCGCGGCCGCGCTGGCGCCCGTGGCGCTGGCCGTGGCGGCGCTGGCGGGGGCGGGACTTGCCCGCGCCGCCGAACAGACCTTGTCCACCGTGCAGGTGCAGGGCCAGCAGCCCAAGGACATGCCGACCGAGGTGTCCGAGGGCTACACGCCGCGCGGCGTGACCGTGGGCACCAAGCTGCCCGCTACGCTCAAGGAGACGCCGCACGCCGTGTCCGTCATCACGCGCCAGCAGATCGAGGACCAGAACCTGACCACGCTGGACCAGATCATGGCGCAGACGCCCGGCGTCAGCGTGGACCTGTCGGGCACGGGCGTGATCCCGGCCTTTTACTCGCGCGGCTATCCGGTGGAGTATTTCCAGTACGACGGCCTGCCGGTGCAGACCGGCGGCGCCTCGTGGAGCCAGCCGGACATGGTGATGTTCGACCACGTGGAGGTGCTGCGCGGCGCGGCCGGCCTGTTCAACGGCGCGGGCCAGCCCGGCGGCGTCATCAACCTGGTGCGCAAGCGCCCGCTGGGCGAGCGGCGCTTTTCCGGCGCGCTGGGCCTGGGCTCGTGGAACACGCGCCGCGCCGAGGTGGATTTCAGCACCCCGCTCAACGCCAGCGGCACGGTGCGCGCGCGGCTGGCCGGCGCGATCGACAAGCGCGATTCCCACGTGGACTACGCCAACAGCGACCGCCGCTCGCTCTACGGCATCGTCGAGGCCGACCTGGGCGCGGCGACCACCGTGGCGCTGGGCGCGGGCTACCAGAAGCGCGACTGGCTGCCGCCGATGATGGGTGTGCCGCGCTACGCCGACGGTGGCGACCTGAAGCTGCCGCGCAGCACCTTCCTGAGCACGCCGTGGACGCATTGGGACTTCGAGACCACCCAGGTGTTCGCCGACGTGACGCACCGCTTCGGTGACGACTGGCAGCTCAAGCTCGCGGCCGTGTCGGACCATGAGACCAGCGACCTCAAGTACGCCTACGTCTCCGGCGCGGTGAACCGCGCCACGCTGGCCGGGCCGCGCATCCTGGGCGGCGCCAACGCCTACGACAACAAGCAGCTCGCGCTGGACGCCATGCTCAGCGGCGTCTTCCAGGCCTTCGGCCGCCGCCACGAGCTGGTGCTGGGCGCCAACTGGTACGACCGCAAGGCCGGCTCGCAGGGCGGCGCGCTGCCGGGCTTCGGCGGCACGGCGGTGGATGTGTTCCATTTCGACCCCGCGGCCTACGCCGACCCCGGCGCGGTGAACTGGACCAGCGACAGCCGCGCCGACACGCGCCAGCACGGCATCTACGGCGCCACGCGCCTGAAGCTGGCCGATCCGCTGACGCTGCTGCTGGGCGGGCGCTGGAGCTGGTGGGACGTGGAAAACACCAACGTGCGCACCGGCGCGGTCACGTCCGCCTACAAGCAGAGCGGCAAGTTCACGCCCTACGGTGGGCTGGTCTACGACCTCGATTCCACCTGGTCGGTCTATGGCAGCTATGCCGAGATCTTCCGCGTGCAGAGCAACCTCAAGGACGAAGGCGGCAACGGCCTGCCGCCGGTCATCGGCGCGAACTACGAGGCCGGCATCAAGGGCGCGCTGTACGGCGGCAGGCTCAACCTGGGGCTGTCGGTGTTCCGCATCATCGAGCGCAACCGGGGCGTGCAGGTGTCGCCCACCATCATCGACAACTGCTGCTACGCCACCAACGGCAAGGTGCAGAGCCAGGGGATCGACGTGGAGGCCGCGGGCCAACTGCTGCCGGGCTGGCAGCTCATGGCCGGCTACACCTGGAACACCAGCAAGTACAAGGAAGACCCGAAGAACCAGGGCCAGCCCTTCCGCACCATCGCGCCCAGGCACCTGCTGCGGCTGTGGACGAACGTCCGCTTGCCGGGCAGCCTGAACGCCTGGGACCTGGGCGCGGGCATCAACGCGCAAAGCGGCATCTACAGCGAGGGCGGCAGCCCGGCCGTGCGCGCCACGCAGGGCGGCTACGCCGTGGCCAGCCTGCGCGTGGGCTACCGCATCGACAGCCACTGGAGCGCGGCGCTGAACGTGGGCAACCTGTTCGACCGCACGTACTACACGCGCCTGGGCAGCGGCAACTTCGGCCCGGCGAACTTCGGCAACGTCTATGGCGAGCCGCGCAACGTGCAGGTGACGCTGCGTGGGAGGTTTTGAACACCCCCCTGAGCGGCTGCGCCGCTTCCCCCCGCTCTCGCAGCGCTGCGCGCTGCGGGCAGGGGGACGCCGCCCGTGCGGCGGGGCGGCCCTTGCGCGGCTGCCCTGGCCTGGGGCGCGCCGGTTTCATGCGCTGCGCCCTGGAGCACTGAGCGGATGAGTACGCGCATGAATCGACGGGCGCTGTGGCGCAAGGCGCACCTGTGGCTGGCGCTGCTGCTGGGCTGGGTGTTCGCGCTGCTGGGCGCCAGCGGCGCGGTGCTGGTGCTGCGCGCGCCGCTGCTGAAGTGGGAGGTGGGCGCGGCGGTGCTCACGCTGCAGGCGCGGCCCGCGCCGGGCACGCCCATGGCGCTGCCCGAGGCGTGGAAGCAGGCTGCGCGGCAGGCGTACCCGCAGTTCGCGCGCATCCAGGGCGCCGCGCCGCCGTGCGCGGGGTTCCTCACCTCGGACAACGCGCTGGTGTTCGGCCCCGTGCAGGGGCGGCGGGCGATGGGCATCGCCATGCTCGACCCGTACAGCGCCGCGCCGCGCGGTTTCTTCGTCTACGACGACCTGTGGCTCGCCAAGGCCGTGGCGCTGCACCGCGGCCTGCTGCTGCCGCCCGGCGCGGGCAGCGTGGCCGTGGCGCTGTGCGGGTTGGCGCTGCTGGCCTCGCTGGCCAGCGGCATCTGGCTGTGGTGGCCGCGCCAGCTTTCGGCCAAGGCCTGGCGAACGGCGCTGCTGCCGCGATTGCGGGGCGCCGCGCTTTGGCGCGGGCTGCACAACGCCAGCGCGGGCTGGCTGCTGCTGCCGCTGCTGGTGATCACCGCCACCGGCGTGTGGCTGGCGCGGCCCGGCTGGTTCGGCGCCAGCGAGCGCAGCGGCTTCAAGCCGGTGCTGTCGGCGCTGCATGGCGAGCTGATGCTGGGCACGGCAGGCCAGGCGCTGGCCTTGGCGGCGGGGCTGGCGCTGCCGCTGCTGTACGCCACCGGGCTGGTGATGTGGGCGCGGAGACTATCGAAACCATAGCTGCTGGCGCTTGTCATACAAGGTTTCCAAATGAAAAACCATATGAAAACCTTACACAGCAAGCGCCACCAGCTCACTTATTTGATGAACATGAACCAACTCAAGACATTCCTGCGCCGCGCCGCGTGCGTGGCGCTGCTGGCCTGCGCGGGCGCGCAGGCCGCGCAGCTCGAGGACGTGGCGGGCCGCAGCGTGCAGGTGCCCGACCAGGTGCAGCGCGTGCTGCTGGGCGAGGGGCGGCTGATCTACACGCTGGCGCTGCTCGAAGGGCGGCAGGCGTTCGCGCGCGTGGCCGGCTGGCAGGGCGACTTCCGCGGGCTGGATGTGCAGGGCTATGCGGCGTTCGCCCAGGCGTTTCCGCAGGCGGCACAGGTGCCCGTGGTGGGCGGCGCCACGTCCGAGAGCTTCAGCGTGGAGAAGGCGCTGTCGGTGCGGCCAGACGTGGCTTTCATGGCCCTGTCCGGCGGCCACGGCCCGGCCCCCGGCAGCGAGGCCGTGCGCCAACTGGAGGCGGCGGGCGTGCCCGTGGTGTTCGTCGATTTCAGCAGCCATCCGCTCGCCAACACCGTGCCCAGCCTGCGCCTGATGGGCCAGGTGCTGGGGCGGCAGGCGCGGGCCGAGGAATACATCCGCTTCTACGAGGAGCACGTGGGCCGCGTGCGCGAGCGCGTGGCGCGGGCGGCGGCCCGGCCGGGCTTCCAGCGGCCCAGCGTGTTCATCGACATGCTGGCGGGGCTGCAGGAGTGCTGCGGCTCGCCGGGGCGCGGCAACTTCGGCGAGATGGTGGAACTCGCCGGCGGCGACAACATCGGCGCGGGCCGCATTCCGGGGCCGGTCGGCAAGCTCAACCCCGAATACATCCTGGCGCGCGACCCGCAGGTCTACGTGGCCACCGGCGTGTTCGCGGCCGGGCAGGGCGGCGTGGCGCTGGGCTACCAGGCCACGCCCGACGAGGCGCGCGCCAGCCTGCGCGCGGTGGCCCGCCGGCCCGAGACGCGCGAGCTGACTGCCGTGCACCTGGGCCGCGCGCATGGGCTGTGGCACGTCTTTTACGACTCGCCCGAGCACCTGGTCGCCGTCGAGGCGCTGGCGAAATGGCTGCACCCGGAGCTGTTCGCCGACATCGACCCGCAGCGCACGCGCGCGGAGCTGTACCGGCGCTTTCTGCCGATCCCGATGACCGGCGTGCTGTTCGTGGACGAGGCGCCATGAACGCGCCCGCATCGGCGGCCGCGCACTACCGGCGGCGCAGAAAGCAGCGCCTGTGCCTGCTGGCCGCGCTGGCCCTGGCGCTCGCCGCCAGCGTGGCGCTGGACGTGGCGACCGGCCCCTCGGGCATGGCGCTGGGGCGGCTGCTGCAGATCCTGCGCGACCCGGCCAGCGTGCCGCGCGTGGAGGCCGTCATCGTCTGGAACGTGCGCCTGCCCTATGCGCTGATGGCCGTGCTGGTGGGCGCGGCGCTGGCGCTGGCCGGCGTGGAGATGCAGACCGTGCTCGGCAACCCGCTCGCCAGCCCGTTCACGCTGGGCGTCTCGGCCGCCGCCGCCTTGGGCGCGGCGCTGGCCATCGTGCTCGGACTGGCGCTGCCGGGCGTGCCGCCCGCCTACGTGGTGGCGGCCAATGCCTTCGTGTTCGCGCTGGCCTCGGTGGGGCTGCTCTACCTGCTGGCGCTGTGGCGCGGCTTCGGCGTGGAGAGCCTGGTGCTGTTCGGCATTGCCCTGGTGTTCAGCTTCAACGCGCTGGTGGCGCTGCTGCAGTTCGTCGCCAGCCAGGACACCTTGCAGCAGCTCGTGTTCTGGACGCTGGGCAGCCTGGCGCGCGCCTCGTGGGACAAGCTCGCCATCCTGGCCGCCGTGCTGGCGCTGTGCCTGCCGCTGGCCTGGCGCCAGTCGTGGGCCATGACGGCGCTGACGCTGGGCGAAGACCGCGCGCGCAGCTTCGGCGTGCCGGTCGGGCGGCTGCGCGCGGCGGCGCTGCTGCGCATCAGCCTGCTGTCGGGCGTGGCAGTGGCCTTCGTCGGCACCATCGGCTTCGTCGGGCTGGTGGCGCCGCACATCGCGCGCATGCTGGTGGGCGAGGATCACCGCGTGCTGCTGCCCGCTTCGGCGCTGGCGGGGGCGCTGATTCTGTCGATGGCCTCGGTGGCGAGCAAGACGCTGATCGACGGCGTGCTGGTGCCCGTGGGCATCGTCACCTCGCTGGTCGGCATTCCGTTCTTCCTCGCCATCGTGGCACGCACGCGCAAGGCATCGGCATGAGCGCTTCTTTGGCAAGCGGCCTGCGCGCCGAGGGGCTGTGCATGCGCTACGGCGCGCAGCCGGTGCTGCGCAACCTGTCGCTGCCGCTGCTGGCGCCGGGGCGTGTGCACGCGCTCATCGGCCCCAATGCCGCGGGCAAATCGACGCTGCTGCGCGGGCTGGCCGGCCTGCAGCGCGCGCAGGGCCGGGTCTGGCTCGACGGCGAGGACATCAGCGGCTGGGCGACCGCGCGGCGCGCGCGGCGGCTGGTCTACCTGCCGCAGAGCCTGCCTACGCGCACGGGCCTGGCGGTGTTCGAGGCCGTGCTGAGCGCCGCGATGGCAGGCGGCGAGCGGAGCGAGGAGGCGCTCGCCGGCGTCGAATCCGCGCTGCGGCGGCTCGATCTGCTGGCGCTGGCCGACCGACCGCTCGCCAGCCTCTCGGGCGGGCAGCGCCAGCTCGTCGGCCTGGCGCAGGCGCTGGTGCGCCGCCCGCGCGCGCTGCTGCTGGACGAACCCACGAGCGCGCTCGACCTGTACCACCAGCACCTGGTGCTCGACCGCGTGCGGCACGAGGCGCGCGCGCAGGACCTGGTCGTGCTGGCGGTGCTGCACGACCTGCACCTGGCGCTGGCCTGCGCGGACCAGGTGCTGGTGCTCGACGGCGGCACGCTGATCACTGCCGGGCCGCCGGGGCAGGTGATCGACGCCGCGCTGCTGGCGCGCGTGTACCGCGTGGATGCCGCCATCGGCCTGCTGGCGGGCCGCCCGGCGTTGGCGGTGGCGGGGGCCTTGTGATGGACGGCTTGCAGCCGGCGCGCGCGGTGCGCGGCCGCATCGCGCAGTGCGTGGCCTGGGGGCTGGCGGTGCAGGCGCTGCACGTGGCGCAGGGCGCGGGCCTGGCCCTGGCGCTGGCCGCGCTGTTGCGGCAGGCGCCTTTTGCGCAGGCGCTGCCCTGGCTGTTGCTGGCGCTGCTGTCGGCGGCCTTGCGCGCGGCCTGCGTGTGGGCCGGCGAGCGGGCGGCCGAAGGCGTGGCGCAGCGGTTCAAGGCGCACCTGCGCGGCGCCATCCTGGCGCAGATCGTGCGACTGGGGCCGGCGGGCGTGCCGGGCCAGCGCACCGGCGCACTGCAACAGGCGGCCGTGGGCGGCGTGGAGGCGCTGGAGAGCTACTACAGCCGCTACCTGCCCGCCGTGTGGATCGCGGTGCTGGGCGCGGGCGGCGTGCTGGCGCTGCTGGCCTGCGCCGATCCGGCCACGGCGGCGCTGCTGGCCGTGTTCGCGCTGGGCCCGCCGCTGATCGAGCTGCTGTGGCTGCGCCGCCAGATGCCCGCCACCTCGGGCGTGTTCGCCGCGATGGGCGCGTTCGGCGCGGCGCTGCTCGACGCGCTGCAAGGGCTGGTCACGCTCAAGGCCTTCGGCGCGGCGGGCCGCTGGCGCGACGGACTGGCGTGGCAGGCGGCCACGCTGCGCACCACGCTGGCGCGCACGGGTCTCACCACGCTGATCGGCCTGGGCGGCATGGCCGCCGTGCTGGCGGTGAACGCCGGGCGCGTGGCCGGGGGGCAGCTCGCGCCGCAGGCGCTGCTGCTGACGCTGTTCCTCGCGCGCGAGGTGTTCCGCCCGCTGGACCGGCTGGAAAAGGCCTTCCACGCGGCCTGGACGGCGGGCGGCGCCTGGGCGCCGATCCGCCGGTTGATGGCGGCCCGGCCCGCCGTGCGGGAGGCGCCTGCGCCGCAGCCCATGCCCGAGGGCTTCGCGCTCGCTTTCGAGCGGGTGGGCTTTCTCTATCCCGGATCGGCGTCCTGGGCGCTGCGGGATTTTTCGCTGGAAGTGCGTGAGGGTGAATTCGTCGTGCTCGTGGGTGCCTCGGGCGCGGGCAAATCGAGCGTGGCGGCGCTGCTGCTGCGGTTCTTCGATCCCGAGGCGGGCACGGTGCGCATACGGCGGCGCCGACCTGCGCACGCTGGCGCTGGACGTCCTGCGCGCACGCATCGCCTGGGTGCCGCAGGACTGCACGCTGCTGGCCGGCAGCGTGGCGGGCAACCTGCGCCTGGCCAGGCCCGATGCCGGCATGGACGCGTTGCGCGCCGCCGCG
This sequence comes from Alicycliphilus sp. T452, assembly GCF_054512775.1. NCBI lineage: Bacteria > Pseudomonadati > Pseudomonadota > Betaproteobacteria > Burkholderiales > Comamonadaceae > Alicycliphilus > Alicycliphilus sp. T452. The sequence continues at coordinate 32,641 of NZ_JBTNEH010000032.1, read as the reverse complement.
CGGGCCGCCGGCATCGATGAGCACATCCAGGGCTTGCCGCAGGGCTACGCCACGCCCGTGGGCGAGGGGGGCGGCCGCCTGTCCGGCGGCCAGCGCCAGCGGCTGGCGCTGGCGCCCATCGCCGAGGTGGCCCAGGCCGCGCGGCGGCTGGGCGACGTGCGCGCCGCGGCGCAGCGGGTGCTGGCCATCCTGCGCCAGCCGGCGCGCGTGCGCGACGCGGGGCGGGCCGAGATGCCCGCCGTGGCCGACGTGTGACCTGCGTCCACCTGTTGCTGCGGCTGGTGGAGCCCGACGCGGGCGCCATCCGCATCGGCGGCACCGACCTGCGCGACCTGCCGCTGGCCACGCTGCGCGCGCTGGTGGCCGTGGTGCCGCAGGACCTGCACCTGTTCGATGCCAGCGTGGCGGACGACATCCGCCTCGGGCGGCCCGGCGCGTCGATGGCCGAGGTGCAGGAGGCCGCGCGGCTGGCCCAGGCGCACGGCTTCATCGCCGCCTTGCCGCAGGGCTACGGCACGCGCTGCGGGGAGCGCGGCGCGCAGCTCTCGCGCGGCCAGCGCCAGCGCATCGCCATCGCGCGCGTCTTGCTGGTGGGCGCGCCCATTCTGGTGCTGGACGAGGCCACGGCCAGCCTGGATGCGCGGAGCGAGGCGGCGATCGGGACGGCCATCGGCCTGCTCAAGCGCCGCGGGTGGACGGTCGTGCTGATCGCGCACAGGCCATCGACCATCCGCCATGCGGATCGCGTGGTGTCGCTCCAGGACTGTTCCGAGGGGTGAGGTTCGGGCGTATGTCTACCGCGCCAGCAGCGCATCCACCGCCGCCACGTCGTCGGCCGTCAGCGTGCCTGCCGCCTGCTTCAGGCGCAGGGTGCCGACGAGCACGTTGTAGCGTGCGGTGGCCAGGTCGCGCTTGGTCTGGTAGAGCTGGCTTTGCGCGTTGAGCACGTCGATGTTGATGCGCACGCCCACCTTGTAGCCGAGCAGGTTGGCGTCCAGCGCGCTCTGGCTCGATGCCTCGGCAGCCTGCAGGGCGCCGACCTGGCTCAGGCCCGACTGCACGCCGAAATAGGCGGCGCGCGCGGCCTGGGCCGCCGTGCGGCGGGCGTTGTCGAGGTCGGCGCGGGCCTTGTCCTCCAGCGACAGGGTTTCCTTCACGCGGTTCTGCACCGCGAAGCCCGCGAACAGCGGCAGGTTGAGCGCCACGCCCACGCTGGCCACGTTGGCGCGCGAGTGGATGCCGGGCATGAGCACGGTGCCGTTGGGCGTGCGCTGCACGCCGTAGCTGGCCTGCAGGTCCACCGTGGGCAGGTGGCCGGTCTCGGCCTTGCGGGTCTCCAGGCGCGCCACGTCCAGGGCCAGGGCGGCCTGGCGCACCTGCGGCTGCCGGTCTTCGGCGGTGCGCACCCAGTGGTCGACGTCCGCGGGCCGCACGCCGGGCAGTTGCACGGGCTGGGCCAGGGGCTGGGGGTTGGTGCCGGGGCGGCCGACGATCTGGTCGAGCGCCAGGCGCTTGACGTGCAGGTCGTTTTCGGCGGCGATTTCCTGGGCGGAGACGAGGTCGTGGCGGGCCTGGGCCTCGCGTTCGTCGGTCACGGTGGCGGTGCCGACCTCGAAGTTGCGTTTGGCCGCGGCCAGCTGTTCGGCCACGGCGGCCTTTTGCGCGCGCACGAAGGCCAGGGTGTCCTGCGCGCCCAGCACGTCGAAGTAGGCCTGGCTCACGCGCACCAGCAGGTCCTGCTCGGCGGCGTCGCGCTGTGCGCTGGCCAGGTCGATGCCGCGCTGGCCCTGTTCGAAGCCGATGCGGCTGGCAGGGCGGTACAGGGGTTGGGACGCCTGCACGCTCAGGTTCTGCGTGGGGCCGTTCACGTCCACGCCGGGCAGGGGCGGGCGCGTCACGTCGTTGCGCGCGTAGGCCACGCCGCCGCTGAGCCCCGCGCTGGGCAGCAGGCCGGCGCGGGCCTGCTCGGCGCGGCTGGCGGCCGCCTGCAGCTGCGCCTGGGCGGCCTGCCAGGGGGCGTCATAGCCGCGGGCCAGTTCCACCAGCGCCGACAGGCTCTGCGCCTGCGCGGGGCCGGCCGCCGTGGCGAGGGCGGCGCACGCCGCCAGGGATAAGCAGAGCAGCCGTTGGGGTATGCGCATGGTCGGGCCGGGTCGTTCAATACCGCGGCACCGCCGGGTCGCATTCGTGCGACCAGGCATCGATGCCGCCGGTGATGTTGGCCACCCGGTCGAAGCCCTGGTGCGCCAGGAAGCCGGCCACGTGCAGGCTGCGCACGCCGTGGTGGCACAGGCAGGCGACGGGGCGGGCGGGGTCGAGCTCGGAGAGCCGCGCGGCCAGCTCGCCCATGGGGATGGCCGCGAGCTCGAAGCCCCGCGGCGTGACGCTGGCGGTCTGCAGCTCCCACGGCTCGCGCACGTCCAGCACCAGGGGCTGATCGCCCGCGTGGGCGGCGAGCCAGTCGGCCAGCTGGGACGGGCGGATGTGGTCGATCATGTGCAGGGCCGGGTCAGAACTTGAAGGGCGAGGGCTCGGGGAAGTTGCGCAGGCGCGGCACGACCACGTCCCAGGGCTGGCTGGTCTCGAAGCGCTCGCCGCTGCGGCGCACGAAGGTGGCCCGCATCATGGGCTGGTCGCCCACGTAGGCGCCCAGGCGGCCGCCGTCGCGCAGCAGCGCCAGCAGCTTCTGCGGCACCTCGGCCACGGAGCCGCTGAGCACGATCACGTCGAACGGGCCGTCGGGAATGGGGTCGAGCGCGCCGTCGGCCTGGCGCACCTGGGCGTTCTCCACGCCGGCGCCGCGCAGGTTCTCGCGGGCGAATTCGGCCAGGTCGGGGTCGATCTCCAGCGACACCACGCGCTCGGCGCGGGCGGCCAGCAGGGCGGCCATGTAGCCCGAGCCTGCGCCGATCTCCAGCACGCGGTCGGTGGGCTGCACCTGCAGGTCCTGCAGCATGCGCGCGTCCACGCGCGGCGCCAGCATCACCTGGCCCAGGCGCTCGGCTTCCTGCGCATCGGGGTTCAGGGGGATCTGCGTGTCGGTGAAGGCCGCGCCCTGGTAGGCGGGCGGGACGAAATCCTCGCGGCGCACGACGGACAGCAGCTCCAGCACGCCCGCGTCGAGCACGTTCCACGGACGGATCTGCTGCTCCACCATGTTGTAGCGGGCCTGCTCGACGGGATCGTGGATGTCGGCGGACGTGTTCAGGGGCATGTTCATGGGAGGTACTCCGAAAGGCGGACTGGGGAATCGGACAAACCCGCGATTTTAGGTCGGCCGCACGCACAGGCCCTGCAATACGTTGTCGGCCTGCAGGCGGATGTATTTTTCCGGCGAAAAACGCTCCGGATCGAGGATGCACAGCGACGGCGAGGGCTGCGAGATCATCAGGAACATCAGCGGCGCGAGCACGCAATAGACGGCGTGGTCCAGGTCGAGCGGGCGCAGCTCGCCGCGGTCCATGCCGCGCTGCAGGATGCGGCGGATCAGCTGGTGGCCGGGCTCGATGACCTCGCGGCGGTAGAAGCCGGCGATCTCGGGGAAGTTGTTGGCCTCGCTGAGCATGAGCTTGCCCAGGCCCGCGGCCTTGGTCGAGCCCACGCGCTCCCACCAGGTCTGGAAGCAGTAATGCACCAGCTCGCTGCTCGTGCCCTCGTAGGCCTCGAGCTCCAGGTCCCACTCGGCGAAGCGCCCGGCGATGTTCTTGCGCACCACGGCCTTGAAAAGGTCTTCCTTGCTCGGGAAGTAGAGGAACAGCGTGCCCTTGGACACGCCGGCGCGCGCCGCGACTTCCTCCACGCGCGTGGCGGCGAAGCCTTTTTCCACGAACAGGTCCAGCGCCGCGTCCAGCAGCTCGCCGGGGCGCGCCTCCTTGCGGCGGCCGCGCCGGGGGGCTTCGGGCTGGTCGGGAAGGATGGGGAGGGCGCTCATGGAATTACTGACTGGCCGGTTAGTAATGGCGGCGACCGGATGGTAGCGATCGCGCGGCCCGTGTGTCAACGCGCCGCGTTTGCCCGGGCATGGACCTGTGTATGGATTCCTTCCTATCATGTGCGCCCGTGTTTCAAGGAGTGTGCCCATGTCCCCGGCATTGCAGACCATCACCCTGGGCGGCGGGTGCTTTTGGTGCACCGAGGCCGTTTTCGACCGCGTGCGCGGCGTGACCGACGTGCAAAGCGGCTACGCCAACGGCCATGTGGCAGCGCCCACGTACGAGCAGGTGTGCTCGGGCGACACGGGCCATGCCGAGGTGGTGCGCGTCACCTTCGACCCGGACCGGATCGGCGTGCGCGAGATCCTCGAGATTTTCTTCGCCACCCACGACCCCACCACGCGCAACCGCCAGGGCAACGACGTGGGCACGCAGTACCGCAGCGGCATCTACTACACCGACCCCGCGCACAGGCAGGTGGCCGGGGACCTGCTGCGCGAGCTGGCGCAGGGCGGCCAGTGGGACGTACCCGTGGTGACGGAGCTGCAGGAACTGAAGAGCTACTGGCCGGCCGAGGACTACCACCAGGACTACTTCGCCAGCCACCCTGAACAGGGCTATTGCGCCTTCGTCGTGGGGCCGAAGGTGGCGAAGTTCCGCAAGACCTTCGCGCGCCACCTGAAGCCCGGGGCCTGAATCCTGCGCTATCCTCCCGGGCCCATGCCGCGCCCACCGCACTCCCACGCCCTGCCGCTGCTGCGCCGCCGCCTTGCGCTGGCGTGGCTGCTGCTGGCGCTCGTGCTCGCGCCCACGCTGGGCCGCATGCACCAGGTGCTGCACCTGCCCGGCGGCGCGGCCCCCCAGGCGCACGCGCACGGGGCGGGGCAGGCGCTCGACGCGCTGCATGCCCTGTTTGCCGGCCACGGCAACGCCGACTGCCAGGTGCTGGACCAGCAGACGCTGGTGGGCGCGGCGCTCGGCCAGGCCCCGGCGCTGCTGCAGGCCGCGCCGCAGCTGCCGCCCGCCTGCGTACCCGCGCCCGCGCCCGGCACGGGCGGCGCGGCGCCGTTTCACGCGCGCGCCCCGCCGCTGCGCGCCTGAGGCAGTCCCTGCCTCATGAGGCCGCCGCATCGCGCGCCGGCCCGATCAGTTCCATTTCGATAGCTGCCAGCGCTTGCTGCATAAGCGCTTGTGGCGTTTTTCATTGAAATTCCAGTGCGGCCGCGCGCGGCCTGTGCGTGCGCGCGCGCCGCCTCTTTGGACGAATCCATCCATGAATTCCTTTGCTTCTTCCCCGCGGGCGCCCGGCGCCCGCCATCCGCTGGCCTGGGCCGTGCTGCTGAGCCTGGCCGGCGCCGCGCCCGCCTGGGCGCAGGCCGAGGCCAGCCTGCCCGAGGTCACCGTGTCCTCCAGCGGCCTGCAGCTGGGCGCGTCGGAGATGACGCAGCCCGTCTCCGTGCTGGAGGGCGACGAGCTGGTGCGCCGGCGCGAGGCCACGCTGGGCGAGACCCTGGAGGGCGAGCCCGGCATCACCGGCAGCCACTTCGGCGCGGGCGCCAGCCGCCCCGTGATCCGCGGCATGGACGGCGCGCGCGTGCGCGTGCTGTCCGACGGCTCGCAGCTGCAGGACGCCTCCACCGTCAGCCCGGACCACGCCGTGGCCGCCGAGCCGCTGCTGGCCACGCAGGTCGAGGTGCTGCGCGGCCCATCGGCCCTGGTCTACGGCGCCGGCGCCGTGGGCGGCGTGGTGAACGTGCTGGACGGCAGGGTGCCCACGGCCATCCCGCAGAAGGGCTACGAGGGCAGCGCCGAGCTGCGCGCCGGCAGCGCCGCGCGCGAAAAGGCCGGCGCCGTGACCCTGACCGGCGGCGCCGGCAACGTGGCCGTGCACGTGGAGGCCGCGGGGCGCGACGCGGGCGACTACCGCGTGGGCAGCGGCTGGGCCGGCGGCGGCCGCGTGCCCGGCAGCTTCAACCGCACCGACACGGGCAGCGTGGGCCTGTCGTGGGTGGGCAGCCGCGGCTACCTGGGCATGGCCCTCACGCGCCAGAACGCCAAGTACGGCCTGCCGGGCCACAACCATAGCTTCGAGGGCTGCCACACCCATGGCGACCACCTGCACTGCGGCAGCCACGACGGCCACGACCATGACGACGAGCATGACCACGACCATGGCGGCGTGCCGGTGGTGGACCTGCGCAGCGAGCGCATGGACGTGCGCGGCGAGCTGCGCGACCCGTTCGCCGGCTTCACCGCGCTGCGCCTGCGTGGGGGCGTGACGGACTACCGGCACGACGAGGTGGAGGACGGCGCCGTCTCCACCACCTTCAGGAACAAGGCGCACGACCTGCGCGTGGAACTGCAGCACGCGCCCGTCGCGGGCCTGCGCGGCATGTTCGGCGTGCAGACCGCGCAGCGCAGGTTCAGCGCCGTGGGCGAGGAGGCCTACGTGCTGCCCACGCTCACGCGCCAGTGGGGCGTCTTCATGCTGGAGGAATACCGCATCGGCAACCTGCGGCTGGAGGGCGCGCTGCGCCACGACCGGCAGACGGCCGAGCTGGAGGACGGCACGGACCGGCGCCGCCACGGCGGCACCTCGGCGTCGCTGGGCGCCGTGTGGCGCTTCGCGCCCGGCTACGCGGCGGGCATCAGCCTCACGCGCGCCAGCCGCGCGCCCACGGCCGAGGAGCTGTACGCGCGCGGCCTGCACATGGCCACCTCCACCTACGAGCGCGGCGACGCCGGCCTGCGCGCGGAAAGCGCGCGCAACATCGACCTGAGCCTGCGCAAGACCAGCGGCGACACCACCTTCGACGTAACCGTGTTCCGCAACCGCATCCGCGACTACATCTACGGCCGCACGCTCGACGAGCACGACGGCCTGCAACTGCTGCAGTATGCCCAGGCGGACGCCACCTTCACCGGCATCGAAGGCCGCGTGCGCCAGCGCATCACGCCCCGCCTGGGCGTGACGCTGTTCGGCGACAGCGTGCGCGCGCGCCTGGACGGCGGCGGCCTGCTGCCGCGCATCGCGCCCATGCGGGCCGGCCTGCGCCTGGACGCCAGCTGGCAGGCCTGGGAAGGCCAGGTGGAATGGGTGCAGGTGGCGTGCCAGGACCGCGTGGCGCAGTTCGAGGCAGCCACCCCGGGCTACGGCATGCTGAACATGGGCGTGGCCTACAACGGCCGCACCGGCGGCGGCACGCCCTGGCAGCTGTACCTGAAGGCGCGCAACCTCACCGACCGCCTGGCCTACGCCCACACCTCGTTCATCAAGGACGCGGCGCCGCTGGCCGGGCGCAACGTGACGCTGGGCGTGCGCGTGTCGTTCTGAGAAAGACCGCGCGCCGCCGTGCGGCAAGGTTGCCGCCGCCGCGGCGCGCGGCTACCATGCGCGGCCATGCCTCTCGCCGCACTCCCGCTTCGCACATGCCCGCGCCGCCGCGCGGGCGGGGGTGCCGTGGTGCGCGAGATCTGGCCATACAAGCCGGTCGCACATTCCCACGCCCGGCGATAACACCCCTTTCTTCTTCCACACGCGCACCACCACCATCGCCGGGCATCTCTCCGATGCGCGATGGCGGGGGCCGAGCGGGCGCAGGCGCGGCCTCCCTCGAAAGGACCGGGCTGCCGCATGGAATTCACCAAACAGTTTCTTCGGGCCAAGAACCCGTGCGCCAACGGCTTTCGCTGGTTCGTGCGCCACATCGAGGACGGCGTGGGCTACCAGCACGCGCTGGACACCCTGGTGCAGGCCGGGCGGGTGGATGACGCGTTGTGGCTGCTGCGGCAGTTCGGCCCCACGAACACGGTGCTCAGCGTGGACAGCCTGGAGGCGCAGGACCTCGTGTTCGCGGGCACGGTGCTGGTGCGCGCCGGCATCGACGTGGAGGGCGTGCTCCACGCGGGCCGCTCCATCCAGGCGGGCGGCGGCATCCGCGCCGGCGGCGCGCTCGTCGCGGGCGAGGACATCCGCGCGGGCGCGCACATCCGCAGCCAGGGCGCCGTGCACTGCGGGGGCGACCTGCGCACCGACTGGGGCGTCGAGGCGCAGGAATCGGTGACCTGCGGGGGCGAGCTGCGCGCCGCGTGGGACGTGGTCTGCCAGGGCGCCCTGAGGGTGGGCGCGGGCGCCTCCATCGGCCAGGACCTGGTCGTGCAGGGGCCCATCGACTGCGGCAAAAGCCTGCGCGTGGGCGGGCACCTGAGCGGGGCGGACAGCCTGCGCGCGGGGCAGGGCATCGTCGTGGGCGGCGCCATTGGCGGCGTGATGCACGTGGAGGCGGGCTGGGGTATCAAGGCCGGGGAGTCCATCGAGGCCCATGGCGCCATCAAGGCGGGCGAAAGCCTGATCGCGCGCGATGCGATCCGGGCGGGCGAGGGCTACGGCATCTTCGCCGGCCTGAACGTGCAGGAGGACGCCTGGGACACCAGCGCCCAGGTCTGGGCGCGGGACCTGCCCGCGGGCCTGCGCAGCGGCGTGTGGATGGGGCCCTGCGCCGCCTGATGGCCCGATGCGTGCCGCCCATGCATGCTTCGCGCGCAGCGGCGACACTGCGGGCCATGACGCACCCCGCTTCTTCCCATGCCGGCGCCCCATGACGCCCTCCCCGCGCGGGATGGCGCCTGGCGCGTGTTCTGCGTCTTCCTGCGCCTGGGCCTGACCTCGTTCGGCGGGCCGGTGGCGCACCTGGGCTACTTCCACGCCGAGTTCGTCGCGCGCCGCCGCTGGCTGGGCGAGCGGGCCTACGCCGACCTGGTGGCGCTGTGCCAGTTCCTGCCGGGGCCGGCCAGCAGCCAGGTGGGCATGGCGCTGGGCCTGCGGCGCGCGGGGATGGCGGGCGCGCTGGCGGCATGGCTGGGCTTCACGCTGCCGTCGGCGCTGGCGATGGGGCTGCTGGGCCTGGGGCTGGCCTCGGGCCATGCCGCGCTGCCCGCGGGCGCCCTGCATGGGCTGAAGCTGGCCGCCGTGGCCGTGGTGGCGCAGGCCGTGTGGGGCATGGCGCGCAGCCTGTGCCGGGGGCCGGCGCGGCTGGCGTTGATGGCGCTGGCCTGCGGCGCGGCGCTGTGGCGGCCGGGCGTGCAGGGCCAATTGGCCGCCATGCTGGTTGCCGCCGTGGCGGGCGTCTGGCTGTGGGGGAGGGATGTGCCGCCTGTCCCCGTGGCCGGAGAGAACGATGGCGGCGATGTGCCCCGGCGGACGGGCGCGGCGCTGCTGGCGCTGTGCGCGGGGTTGTTTGTGCTGCTGCCCCTGGCGGCGCACGCCTGGCCGCAGGCCTGGGTGGTGCTGGCCGATGCGTTCTACCGCGCCGGCGCGCTGGTGTTCGGCGGCGGGCACGTGGTGCTGCCCCTGCTGCAGGCCGAGACGGTGGGGCGCGGCTGGGTGTCGGCGGACGATTTCCTGGCGGGCTACGGCGCCGCGCAGGCCGTGCCGGGGCCGCTGTTTACCTTCGCGGCCTTCCTGGGGGCCGCGGCCGGCCATGGCATGGGTGGGTGGCCGGGGGCGCTGGTGGCCACCGCGGCCATCTTCGCGCCGGCCTTCCTGCTGGTGGCCGGCGCGCTGCCGTTCTGGGCGCGGCTGCGGCATGGCGCCAGGGCGCGGGCGGCGCTGTCCGGCGTGAACGCCGCCGTGGTGGGCCTGCTGCTGGCGGCGCTCTACGACCCGGTGTGCACCAGCGCCATCCACGGGCTGGCGGATGCGGCGCTCGCGGCGTGCGCGGCCGTGGCGCTGATGGCCTGGCGCGCCCCCGCCTGGCTGGTGGTGCCGCTGTGCGGCGCCGCGGGGTGGTGGCTGGGGTAGCGCGCTGGATTGCAAGAGAAATCGGCCTCCAGCGCTCATGGGGAAAGCGCAACGAGCTATCAAATGCATAGTCTGCGCGGCACTCGTGCTCCAGCCTCTACACTTGCGCCCGCCCCCCCTCCGTGCGCGCGCCGTGTTTTCTTCCATCCTCCTGCCCCTGGTTCCCGTCATCCTGTGCATCGGCCTGGGCTTCTCCATCGCCCGCGTGGGCTGGGTGCGCGCGGCCAGCGTGCCCGACCTGTCGAACATCGTCTTCCTCGTGCTCACGCCCGCGCTGCTCTTCCGCACCATGGGGCAGGTGCACCTGCAGGAGCTGGACTTCCGGCCCGTGGGGCTGTATTTCGCCTCGGTGGCGCTGCTGTTCGGGGCCACGCTGGCCTGGGCGCCGTTCACCACGGCGACAGCGGCGCGGGCGCTGGCGCACACCTTCAGCAACACGGTGATGATCGGCGTGCCGCTCATCAGCCTGGTCCATGGCCCCGCGGGGCTGGTGACGCTGTTCACGCTGGTTTCGCTGCACTCGCTGGTGCTGCTCACGGCCACCACGCTGGTGTTCGAGCTGGCGCAGGCGCGCGCGGGCGCCGATGACGGGCATTCGATGGCGCGCACGGTGTGGCAGGCGGTGCGGGGCAGCATCGTGCATCCGGTGCCGCTGCCCATCCTCGCGGGCCTGCTGTTCGCGCAGACGGGCCTGCCGCTGCCCGAGGTGGTCGACAAGCCCCTGCAGATGCTGGGCGCGGCGCTCGGGCCCATGGCGCTGCTGCTCGTGGGCATCGCGCTGGCGCATGCGCGCATCGGCGCGCACTGGCGCGGCGCGCTGCGCATCGCGGCGGTCAAGAACCTCGCCATGCCCTCGACCCTGGCCGCGCTGGCCTGGGCGCTGGGCCTCTCGGGGCCGGCCGTGGCGGTGATGCTCACCGCGTCCGCGCTGCCCGTGGGCGCCAACGTGCTGTACTTCACGCAGCGCTACGGGGTGATGCAGGAGGAGGTGTCGTCGGCCATCGCCATCTCCACGGCGCTGGCGCTGGCGACCGTGCCGCTGGCGCTCGCGGCGGCGCGGCTGTTCATGTGATCCTGTGATCAGGGCGCAAGGCGCTCGCGCACCCAGGCGCCGCCTTCCAGCCGGTAGCGCAGCCGGTCGTGCAGCCGGCTCTTGCGGCCCTGCCAGAACTCCCACTGGTCGGGCTTGAGGCGGTAGCCGCCCCAGTGCGGCGGGCGCGGTGGCTTGAGCAGGAACTGCGCGCCGTACCTGGCCGCGTTGGCCAGCAGCACGCCGCGGCTGGCGATCACCTGGCTCTGCGGGCTGGCCCAGGCGCCTATGCGCGAGTCGAGCGGGCGGGTGTGGAAGTAGGCGTCGCTTTCCTCGTCGCCGACCTTCTCCACGATGCCCTCGATGCGCACCACGCGTTCGAGCTCCACCCAGTGGAACTGCAGCGCGGCATAGGGGTTGCCCGCGAGCTGGCGGCCCTTGCGGCTGTCGTAGTTGGTGTACCAGACGATGCCTTGCGCGTCGTAGCCCTTGATGAGCACCACGCGCGTGCTCGGGCGCAGGTCGCTGCCCACGGTGGCCACGGTCATGGCGTTGGGCTCGGGCACCTGGGCGGCGACGGCCTCTTGCAGCCATTGGTCAAATTGCTGCAGCGGATCGGCGTGGGAGGCGTCTTCGCTGAGCTCGGCGCGCTCGTAGCTCTTGCGCAGGTCGGCGATGGAGGAGGAGAGGGGGCTGTGGCTCATGCGGCGATTGTGCCCCTCAAGCGCGCGGCCGCGACAGGGCCAGCAGGCGCGCCAGCGCCCGGTCGTGGATGCCCATGCGCAGCAGCTCGGCGTGGGTGGTCTCGGCGTAGTCGCGCGTGGTGCCGTAGATGCCGCGGGCCTGCGCGAAGATGCGCCGGTACTCCTCGTCGGCCAGCACGCCCGTGTGGCTGGGGCTCTTGCGCGAGAGGGTGAAGGCCAGGGCGCGCACCGGGCTGGCGGAGGTGCGGCAGTCGAGCCAGCGCGGGTCGTACACGCCCAGCACCATCTCGCGCTGCCACAGGTTGGCCATGACCTGGCGGGCATGGGCCTGCTCCACGCGGAACACCATGCCGCGGCAACTGCCGCCCGAGAGCATGCCGAACACCAGGCCCGGGCATTCGGGCGTGCCGCGGTTGACGCGGCTCCACATCTTGAGCGCCCGGTGCCAGCCGTGCACCTTGGCGGCGCGGCACTCGGCGAACGGGAAGTCCGGGCGCCAGATCAGCGAGCCGTAGCCGAAGATCCACAGGTCGTCCGCGCCGCCCCATTCTTCGAGCGTGCGTTCGAGCATGGGGGCGGGATCGCGCAGTGGGGCGGCAGGCGCAGGCATGGCGAGACTCTACAATCGGCGGGTTTTGTCCAACGCACGGATTATTCACGGGAGTCTCCATCATGTCCTTCAGCAGCTCCGACGACGACAGCCAGCAGCGCTTCGCACTCGGGTTCCTCTTCGCCCTCATCGCCCTGGTGGTGTCCACCGTCGTGGGCGTGGTGGTCTACAAGCGCGGCATCGCGCACGCGCCGGCCAAGGCGCCGGCTGCCGCCGTGGTGACGACCGCGGTCGAAGTGGTGGCCGAAGACGCTGCCAGCGTGGTGGTCGAGGGCGGCGTGGTGAAGTTCTTCTTCGCCACCGGCAAGGCCGACCTGGCCGCGGGCGCCAGCGAGGCGCTGGCCGAGGCAGTCAAGGGCGTGCTCGAAGGCGGCAAGACGGCCGTGGTCTCGGGCTTTCACGATGCGACGGGCGACGCCGCGGTGAACGCCGAGCTTTCCAAGCAGCGCGCCCTGGCCGTGCGCGACGCGCTCAAGGCGCTGGGCGTTCCCGAAGAGAAGGTGGAGCTCAAGAAGCCCGAAGTCACGCAGGGCAGCGGCAGCAATGCCCAGGCACGCCGTGTCGAGGTGGTGCTGGCGCCCTGACGGCCCCTTCCCCCGCGCGCACGAGAAACCCGGCATTGCCGGGTTTTTTCATGTCGGATTCAGCGCGGCCACCTGCTCCGCCAGCCGGCGCACCGTGAGCGGCGCGCAGCCCTCGGCATGGTTGCTGATGGTGACGTAGGCGTTCTGCCCGCGCCCGCACACGCCGGCGAGGGTGCGCGCGAGCAGCGCATGGGTGTCCGGGTCGGGGTGGTGGATGCGGTCATAGGGGGCGTACAGCTTCTGCGCGTCCTCGTAGCCGTGGGGGCCGTGCACGGGGTGCAGGTTCCAGCGGCATACCAGCGGGCCGGGCCACAGCAGGCGCAGGAGCGGCAGCTGCTCGGCCAGCGGCGGCAGGCGCGCATGCAGGCCCAGGCAGTAGGTGGCGCCGCTGCTCCTGAGCACGTCGGCGAAGTGCCCCAGGTGTTCGGGCGCCAGCCACTCGGGGTCGCGCACCTCCACGGCCAGCACGGCGTCCGGCTGGCCCTGGGGCGGCTGGGCCTGCAGCAGGGCGCGCAGGCGCTCCAGCACCTCGGGCAGGCGGTCGAGCAGGCGCCAGGGCAGGGGACTCAACTGGAACACCAGGGCGCCGGTGCGCGCGCCCAGGCCTTCGAGCGCGGGCGCCACGAACTCCTGCGCGGCCAGCTGCGGGTTCAGGAAGGCGGGGTTGGGCTCGCGTGCGCGTCCATCCTCGCTGCGCACGAGGGCGTCGGCGACCAGGCTGGGCGCCTTGACGACGAAGCGGAAATCCCCCGGCACCTGGGCCGCGTAGCGTGCGTAGTCGCTGGCCGTGAGGGGGCGGTAGAAGCTGCGGTCGATGCTCACCGTGCGCAGCAGCGGGTGCCGGGCGTAGACGGGCAGGCCCTTTTTGGCCAGTGTCTGCTCGGAATGCGCGCCCTCCCATACCAGGCCCTGCCAGCCGGGGTAGCTCCACGACGAGGTGCCCAGGCGCAGCCGGGGCGGCAGCCTTGCGGCCAGGGCGTGCAGGTCGCCGCTCCAGGTGGCGGGGTGCACGCCGGTGCGGCGCGCGGGGGCTTTATCGGGTGCGGCCGGGGCCGAGGGCGGCGGCGGGCCGCCGAACAGATCGTCCTGCACCTACATCTCCTCGAACAGGCCGCCCTCGTCGAGCAGGCCGTAGGCGATCTCGGGCCGCCGCTCCATGCTTTTGCGGATGGCCTCGGGAATGGCCTTGCGCGTCTTGCGGCACAGGCCCGGCTGCGCGTGCACGAGGATGGCGATGCCGCGCAGCGTGCGCACCTCGTTGGGGCTGGTGGTGATGGACAGGCGCACGCCGAGCTGCCCCAACAGGCGCTGCTCCATGTGGCGCAGGTCGGCCAGGCTCGTCAGGTTCTCCAGCCGCTGCACCAGGCGCTTTTCTTCCTCGCGCGTCAGGCGCAGGATGCGCACGTCGCCGCCGGGCGCGCGCATGAGCGCGTCGCGCTCGCATACGCAGCTGCCGGGCGGGCATTCGGTGCGGATGGGAAAGGGCGGGGCGGACATGGCTGGCGTTCGATTATGGGGCGGCCGCCACGGGTGCGCCGGGCCGTATGGCAAACTCCCGCGCTTCGTTTTCCCTTGCGTTTTCCAGGCACATGCAGCAGATCGTCCGGCAGTTGGCCGCAGAAATCAAAATCACCGAAACCCAGGTCCTGGCCGCAGTGGAGCTGCTCGACGGCGGCGCCACCGTGCCCTTCGTCGCGCGCTACCGCAAGGAGGCCACGGGCGGGCTGGACGACGTGCAGCTGCGCGAGCTCGAAGCCCGCCTGTCCTACCTGCGCGAGCTGGAGGAGCGGCGCGTGGCGGTGCTCAAGGCCATCGACGAGCAGGGCAAGCTGACCGCGCAGCTCCGCGCGCAAATCGCCGCCGCGCCGACCAAGCAGGAGCTGGAGGACATCTACCTGCCGTTCAAGCAGAAGCGCCGCACCAAGGGCCAGATCGCCAGGGAGTTCGGCATCGAACCGCTGGCCGACAAGTTGCTGGCCGACCCGACGCTCGACCCGCACGAGGAGGCCAGGGCCTTCTGCCAGCCCGCGACGACGCTCGACGACGGCAAGCCCGGCCCCGATTTCTCGACCACCTTCGCCGTGCTCGATGGCGTGCGCGACATCCTCTCCGAGCGCTGGGCCGAGGACGCGCAGCTCGTGCAGTCGCTGCGCGAATGGCTCTGGGCCGAGGGGCTCTTGCGCAGCAAAAAGGTGGACGGCAAGAACGAGAACGATCCCGAGGTTGCCAAGTTCCGCGACTACTTCGACTACGACGAGCCCATCGGCCGCGTGCCCTCGCACCGGGCGCTGGCGGTGTTCCGCGGCCGGTCGCTGGAGATCCTGGAGGCCAAGCTGGTGCCGCCTGAGCCAGAGGCGAATTCCACATCCCAGCCCGACCCGCGCCAGCCCAGCATCGCGGAAGGCAAGATCGCCCTGCACCTGGGCTGGAGCCACCAGGGCCGCAAGTGCGACGACCTGCTGCGCAAGTGCGTGGCATGGACGTGGCGCGTGAAGCTGTCCCTCTCCACCGAGCGCGACCTGTTCTCGCGCCTGCGCGAGGAGGCCGAGAAGGTCGCCATCAAGGTCTTCGCCGACAACCTGCGCGACCTGCTGCTGGCCGCCCCCGCCGGCCCCAAGGCCGTGATGGGGCTGGACCCCGGCATCCGCACGGGCGTGAAGGTGGCGGTGGTGGACGCCACGGGCAAGCTCGTGGAGACCGCCACCGTCTACCCGCACGAGCCGCGCCGCGACTGGGACGGGAGCCTCGCCGTGCTGGGGCGCCTGTGCATGAAGCACGGCGTGCAGCTCATCGCCATCGGCAACGGCACGGCCAGCCGCGAGACCGACAAGCTCGCGGCCGAGCTCATCAAGCTGATGCAGAAACAGGCTCCAGCGCAGGCGGGGCAAGCGCCAGAAGCTATCGAAAAAGTAGTCGTGAGCGAGGCCGGCGCCTCGGTGTATTCGGCCAGCGAATACGCATCCCAAGAGATGCCCGACGTGGACGTGAGCCTGCGCGGCGCGGCCAGCATCGCGCGGCGCCTGCAGGACCCGCTGGCCGAGCTGGTGAAGATCGAGCCCAAGAGCATCGGCGTGGGCCAGTACCAGCACGACGTGAACCAGGGCGAGCTGGCGCGCACGCTGGGCGCCGTGGTGGAGGACTGCGTGAACAGCGTGGGCGTGGACCTGAACACCGCCAGCGTGCCGCTGCTGAGCCGCGTCTCGGGCCTGTCGGGCAGCGTGGCCAAGGCCGTGGTGCGCTGGCGCGAGCAGCATGGCGCGTTCAGGGACCGCAAGCAGCTCATGGAGGTGGGCGGCCTGGGCGCCAAGACCTTCGAGCAGGCGGCGGGCTTCCTGCGCATACGCGGCGGCGACAACCCGCTGGACATGACCGGCGTGCACCCCGAGACCTACCCGGTCGTCGAGCAGATCATCGTGAAGACCGGCAGGCCCGTGCAGGAGCTGATGGGCCGCGCCGAAGTGCTCAAGACCCTGAAACCCGAGCAGTTCGCCAGCGAGCGGTTCGGCGCCATCACCGTGCGCGACATCCTGGGCGAGCTGGAAAAGCCCGGCCGCGACCCGCGCCCCGACTTCAAGGTGGCGCGCTTCAACGAGGGCGTGGAGGAAATCTCCGACCTCAAGGAAGGCATGGTGCTCGAGGGCACGGTGAGCAACGTGGCCCAGTTCGGCGCCTTCGTGGACCTGGGCGTGCACCAGGACGGGCTGGTGCACGTGAGCCAGCTCGCGCACAAGTTCGTTCAGGACGCGCGCGAGGTGGTGAAGACCGGCGACATCGTGAAGGTCAAGGTGCTGGAGGTGGACGTGGCGCGCGGCCGCATCAGCCTGACCATGAAGCTGGACGCGGCGCCCGCGCGCCGCGACGGCCCGCGCGAGAACCGCTTCGAGGGCGCGGGCCGCGGCTACGCCCAGCCGCAGCGCCGGGGCAGCGAGAGCGCGCCGCAGTCGGCCATGGCATCGGCGTTCGCCAAGCTGCAGGGCCGGCGCTGAGGCGCCGTCAGGCCGGGGTGTCCGGCACCGCCCGCTGCGGGGGGCCGTCGTAGCTCCAGATGTACTCGCGGGGCAGGGGGCCCTTGTTGCGCCCTCCCTGCAGCGTCTGCTCCCAGGCATGGGCCAGGATGCCCACCGAGCGCGACAGGCAGAACAGGCCGCGCGCGAGCGCCGCGGGAAAGCCCAGCTCGGCATAGATCACCGCGGTGGCGCCGTCGATGTTCATCGGGATGCGCCTGCCGTTCTTGCGCGCCGCCAGCTCCTCCTCCACCGCGCGCCCTATGCGCGCAAAGCGCCCGCCGACCACGCCGGCCCGGGCGGCCTCGTCCACCAGCTCCAGGAGGCGCGGAGCGCGCGGGTCGATGGGGTGGAAGCGGTGGCCGAAGCCGGAGACGAACTTCCCGTGGCGGGCTATCGCCTCGTCCAGGCCCGCGCTCGCGGCGGCGCGAAGGTCCTCGCCCCGGTCCAGCCGCCGCGCGATGCCGGCGTACATCTCCACGGCCTGCTCCCCCGCGCCTCCGTGCACGTCGCCCAGCACGTTCACCGCCGAGGCCATGGCGTTGTTCAGCCCCACGCCGCACGTGGCCGCCATGCGGGCGATGGCGATGCTCGGCGCCTGGGGGCCATGGTCCACCGCGGCCACCAGCGCGGCGTCGAGCAGGCGCGCCTCGCCTTCGCTTGGAAGCTCGCCGCGCGTCATCAGCCAGACCATCTGCGCGAAGCCGACGCGGCCGATCAGCTCCTGTATGGGGTAGCCGCTGTAGCGGATGCTGCCCGGCGCCATGTCGATGATGGAGGTGCGCCACCAGTCCTGGACGGCTTGCTGCACCTGGCCGACGTCGTTCGCTGTCGTGTTCATGCGATTTCCTGCTGCTTGAAGGTTGCGATCCACGGCCGGACCGCGTTGGCCTGTCTGCCCGATTGGATCATGGGGGCGCGGCCGACCGGGCAACCCGGCGGAGCCGGAGGCGCGGCAAGCAGCAACAATCGTTGCATGGATAATCCCCGCACCTTCCTGTCCGGGCAATGCAACCGATGGAGTTGAATGCACTGCTGGAACAGCCCTTCGTGCTGCCCAGCCTGCCACGTGCCGTGGCGCTACTGATGAACGAGCTGGGCAGCGCCGAGCCGAGCCTGCGGCGCCTGAACCAGTTCTTCGGCACCGACCCGGCGCTGGCCGCGCGGCTGCTGCAGGAAGCCAACTCCGCTCCCTTTGCCGCGCAGCGCCAGGTCAGCGGCATTCCCGAGGCGCTGGCCCTGCTGGGCGTGGGCCGGCTGCGCGCGCTGGTGGCCGCGGCTCCGCCGGGCACCACGTCGCGCTCGGTGCCGGGCGTGAACCTGCAGCATTTCTGGCGCTACAGCCTCTACACGGCCAAGCTCGCGCGCGCGCTGGCGGGCCTGGTGCACCACAACCAGATCGCGGCCTACACGGCGGGGCTGCTGCATGGCGTGGGCGAGCTCGCGCTGCACATGGCCGACGCGGCGCGCATGCAGTCCGTCAACACCCTGGTGGGGCCGCTGGACCCGCGCCGGGCCAAGCTGGAGCAGCACCTGCTGGGCTACTGCTACGCGCAGGTCAGCGCGGGCCTGGCCTGGCGCTGGCAACTGCCGGATGTGGTGGTCGATGCGCTGCGCCACCACCATGCGCCGTTCGACAACGACGTCTGCGAACCCCTGGCCGGCGTGCTGCACCTTGCCACCTGGCGCGCCCGCGCGCGCGAGGCGGGGCTGGGCGCGCGCGAGCTGGCCGTGTCCTTCCCCGACGAGGTGGGCGTGGCCCTGGGCCTGGACATCGACATGGTGCTGCAGCAGGACCCCATCGACTGGAAGGCGCGTCCCGACGACGCCGGGGACCCTGTCTGATGCGCGTGGCCGGCCGGGGCCATTACCATCGGCTGCCATTGCAACAACCAAGCAGGAGACCGGCATGAGCATGAAGCAGACCATCGTCGCGCTGGCGGCGGGCATCGCGGGGGCCATGGGCGCGCAGGCGCAATGCCTCAGCGATGGCGACGTGGGCGTCCTCGCCTCGCACTATTCGGCCCGCACGCCGGCGCCCAACTTTCCCGCCTTGTCGGATGCCGACGGCGCCTGCACGCGCGCCAAGCTCAACGTGCTGCTGGCCTCCAGCCTGGGCAAGGTGGTGGGCTACAAGGCCGGTCTGACCAACCCCGCGGTGCAAAAGCGCTTCAACACCGACAAGCCGGTGTGGGGCAAGCTGTACGAGGGCATGGTCCAGCCCAGCGGCGCCGCCGTGCCCGCCGCCTTCGGCGCGCGCCCCTTGTACGAGGCTGACATGCTGGTGCGCGTGAGGGACGCCGCCATCAACCACGCGCGCACGCCCTATGAGGTGCTGCAGCACATCGACCAGGTGATCCCGTTCATCGAGCTGCCCGACCTGGTCGTGCAGGCGCCGCCGCAGCTCAACGGCCCCGGCGTGGCCGCGATCAACGTGGGCGCGCGCCTGGGCGTGGCCGGCCAGCCGATCGCCGTGCCCGCGACGCGCGGCGAGCGCTATGCGCTGCTGGACGCGCTGGAGCGCATGGACGTCCAGCTCACCAACCAGCAGGGCCAGCTGCTGGCCAGCGGCAAGGGCCGCGACATCCTGGGCCAGCCGCTCAACGCCGTGGTCTGGATCGCCCAGGCGCTGCAGCAGGAGGGCATCACGCTGCAGCCGGGCGACCTGATCAGCCTGGGCTCGTTCTCGCCGCTGCTGCCGCCGCGCGCCGGCCTGAGCGTCACGGCCACCTATGCCGGCCTGCCCGGCGCGCAGCCCGTGCAGGTGCATTTCAAGTGAGGGCTTGAGCGTTGACGACGGCCGATATCGCCTCCCAGGCCCACGCGCGGCTGACGCCGCAGATGCGCAGCGTCATAGAGCGCATGGCGCGCGCCGGCCGTCCGCCCCTGCACACCCTGAGCCCCGCGCAGGCGCGCCTGGCCTATGAGCTGGGCGCGGGCGTGCTCGAAGTGCCCAGGGCCGACCTGCCCCGCATCGAAGACCTGCGCATCCCCGGCCGCGATGGCGCGCAGCTGCCCGCGCGCCTGTATGCGCCCGGCACCGCGCCGGCGCTGCCCGTGCTGCTGTACCTGCACGGCGGCGGCTTCACCATCGGCAGCGTGGACACGCACGACGTGCTGTGCCGCGAGCTTGCGCGCCTGGCAGGCTGCATGGTGGTGTCGCTGGACTATCGCCTGGCGCCCGAGCATCCATTCCCCAGTGCCAGCAACGACGCCTGGGACGCGCTGGCCTGGCTGGCCGCCAACGCCGCCCGGCTGGGCGCCGACCCGGCGCGCCTGGCCGTGGGCGGCGACAGCGCGGGCGGCACGCTGGCGGCCGTGAACGCCATCCTGGCGCGCGACGCCGGCCTGCCGCTGGCGCTGCAGCTGCTGATCTATCCCGGCACCACGGCGCACCAGGACACGCCCTCGCACACCGAGTTCGCCCACGGCCCGGTGCTCGACCGCGCGGCCATCGGCTGGTTCTTCGACCAGTACATCCCCAGCCGCGCCGAGCGCGAGGACTGGCGCTTCGCTCCGCTGCTCGCCCCCGACGTGGATGGCGTGGCCCCCGCCTGGATCGGCCTGGCCGAGTGCGACCCGCTGGTGGACGAGGGCGTGGCCTACGGCGACAAGCTGCGCGCCGCCGGCGTGGCCGTGGACCTGGAGATCTACCGCGGCGTCACGCACGAATTCATCAAGATGGGCCGCGCCATTCCCGAGGCGCGCCAGGCCCACCGGGACGCGGCGCGCGCCCTGCGCGCCGCCTTTCTCACCGACTGAAAACGAGCCATGCAACGACAAGACTTCCGCTGCTGCCACCGCCTGCGCGTGCGCTGGTCCGAGGTGGACATCCAGAAAATCGTCTTCAACGCCCACTACCTCACCTACGCCGACTGCGCCATGACCGAATACTGGCGCGCGCTGGCCCTGCCTTACGAGGCCGGCATGCAGGCACTGGGCGGCGAGGTGTACCTCAAGAAGGCCAGCGTGGAGTACCACGCCTCGGCGCGCCTGGACGACTTGCTGGACGTAGGCATGCGCTGCGCGCGCGTGGGCAACACTTCCCTGGTGTTCGAGTGCGGCGTCTTTGCGGGCGAGCGGCTGCTGGCCGCCATCGAGCTGGTCTACGTCTTCGCCGATCCGGCCACGCAGACCAAGCGCGCCGTGCCGCCCCAACTGCGCGCCATGGTCGAGCACTTCGAGGACGGCGGCGAGATGGTCGAGCTGCGCGTGGGCGACTGGGCCACCCTGGGCCGCGACGCCACCCGGCTGCGCATGGCGGTGTTCGTGCAGGAGCAGGGCATCGACCCTGCCATCGAACTCGACGCGCACGACGCCACGGCCGTGCACGCCGTGGCCTACAACCGCCTGGGCCAGGCCGTGGCCACGGGCCGCCTGCTGTACGAGGCCCCGGGCGACGCGCGCATAGGCCGCATGGCCGTGGACCGCGTGGTGCGCGGCCAGCGCTGGGGCCGCATGGTGCTCGACGCCCTGGTGCAGGCCGCGCGCTCGCGCGGCGACCGTGCGGTGACGCTGCACGCGCAGTGCAGCGCCGAGGGCTTTTACCAGCGCGCGGGGTTCGAGGCCGTGGGCGAGCGCTTCGAGGAGGCGGGCATTGCCCACATCACCATGCAGCGTACGCTGGATTGACCAGGGTTCACGGATGCGCGGCCTCCAGTTTTACCTGGGCCTGATCAGGCTTGTGCAACAAAGCCCTTTGCGTTTGCGCGAAAGGAGCCGCATCGTCCATCGGTATGAAGCGCCCCGCTTTTGCCTGGCGGGGCGCCCTGCCGTCAGGCTTGCGTCTGTGCGTAGCGGCGCACCAGGCGGCCCAGCGTGGTCGCCTGCACCAGCAGGCTGAAGACCACGACCACGTAGGTCACGCCGATGACCAGGTCGCGCCCCTGGAACTCCGGCAGCGACAGGGCCAGCGCGATCGAGATGCCGCCGCGCAGGCCGCCCCAGGTCATGATCTTGACCGCATGCGGGCTGACCTGGCGGAAGCGCCGCAGCGCCGCCATGGGCAGGGCCACGCTGACGCCGCGCGCCAGCAGCACCACCGGGATGGCGGCGACGCCGACCCACAGGCCCGAGAAGTCGAAGGCCAGCGCGATCACCTCCAGGCCGATGAGCCCGAACAGGATCAGGTTGAGCAGCTCGTCGAGCAGGCCCCAGAAGCTGAACAGGTGCTCCCGGGTCTTGTCCGACATGTGCCTGGCCGCGCCGTGGTTGCCCACCACCAGGCCCATGGCCACCACGGCCAGCGGCGCCGAGACGTGCAGGGTCTCCGCCAGGCTGTAGCCGCCCGTGGCCAGCGCCAGCGTGATGAGGATCTCCACCGGATAGCTGTCGATGTCGCTGAGCAGCCAGCAGGCCGCATAACCCGCGGCCACGCCGAACACCAGCGCCCCGGCGACTTCGCGCAGCAGCAGGGTGCCGACGTGCGCGGCCGAGAACTCCGAGGCCCCCGTCGCCAGCCCGACCAGCGTGAGGAAGGTCACCATGGCTGTGCCGTCGTTCAGCAGGGCTTCGCTGGCGATCTTGGCCTCCAGCGAGGGCGGGGCGCCCGCGCTCTTGAGCACCGCCAGCACGGCGATGGGGTCGGTCGGCGAGATCAGCGCGCCGAACACCAGGCACCACAGCAGCGGGATGGGGTGGCCCAGCGCCGCCGTGGCGTAGTACATGCCCACGCCGACCACGGCGGTGGAGATCAGCACCCCCAGCGTCGAGAGCGAAATGATGGCCACCTTGTGCTCGCGCAGGCGCGAGAAATCGACGTGCAGTGCGCTGGCGAACAGCAGGAAGCTCAGCAGGCCGTGGAACACCACTTCGCTGAAGTTGATCTGGGTGACGAGCTTCTGCGCGTAGGCCGACATCTCCGGGCGCGTCAGTCCGATCAGCGAGACGGCCAGGCAGGCCACCAGGCCCGTCAGGGTGATGCCCAGGGTGTCCGGCAGGCCGAGCCGCTTGAGGTACTTGAGGTTGATGACGCCGAAAACGGCAACGATGGCGAACAGGACGCCGGCGCCTTGGAAGATGGTGGGCATGCTGGGGTGACGGAGTGTGCGGGCCGACGCGGGCTGCGTTGTGCCAACACAAAAATCATAGCTGCTGGCACTTTTCTGGAAATGCCTGGCAGCCTTTTCAGGCTGTTTCAGGTGCTCAGATGTCTGCCAGCAGCGCGTAGGGCAGCGGCAGCAGCGCGATCGGCACGCCGTCCGCCGCGCCCGCTCGCAGCGTGCCGCCGGCGGCCGCGATCTGCAGCGACACGAGCGCATCCACGCCGCCGCCGGGCGCCGCGGCGGCCTGCACCACGGTGCCCACGGGCTGCTCGGCATCGCCCTCGGCGAACACCTCGGCGCCCGCGGCGATGGCCGAGGGCGCGTGCGCCAGGTAGGTGCGGCGCTTGAGCGTGCCGCGGAACTGGCTGCGCGCCACCACCTCCTGGCCGGGGTAGCAGCCCTTCTTGAAGTTCACGCCGCCCACGGATTCGTAGTTCAGCATCTGCGGCACGAAGGCCTCGGCCACGGGCGCGGTGAGCGTGGCGATGCCGCTGCGCACCTCGCTCCACAGCCACAGCGACTCGTCCAGCGGCGCACCGGCGGGCGCGCTGCCCGCGGCGGGCGCCAGCCACAGGGCGCGCGGCTGGCCGTCGGCCGGATACAGCTGCACCACGCTGGCGTCGTCCTGGTCGGCCTTGGCCCAGGGCTCGCCGCCTTCGGGCAGCACGGCGCGGGCCGCGTCGCCCAGCAGGCCGTACAGGGCGAAGTCGCCCGTCGCGTCGCTCAGCCGGGCCTTGGCGCGCAGCACGAACATGGATAGGCGCCTGAGCGTGGGCGCGAGCAGCTCGCGCGCGCACACCAGCAGCACCTCGGTATCGCTGCGCTTGAAGGCGATGAAGCTGGCCAGCATGCGGCCCTTGACGGTGAGGAAGGCCGCCAGGCGCGCATGCTGCAGGTCCAGCAGCGCGAAGTCATGGGTGAGCTGGCCGTGCAGGAACCTGGCGGCGTCTTCGCCGGCGACGCGGATCACGCCGAGGTGGGATAAACGGGTCACGCCGCCCGCGGGCAGGGGCGGCGGTACTGGCTTGGGGTCGGTCATGGCTGAATTATGATGCCCGGCTTTCCTTCATACAGGCTGCAGGGTTGTGCGCAGGTTCCTCGTTCTGGTGTTGCTCGTCGCGCTGGCCATGGCCGCCGGCGCGGCCTGGTGGCTGCAGGCCCCCATGCCCGTGCGCGCGGGCGTGGGCGCTGGGCAGCCGCTGGAGCTGGAGATAGAGCCCGGCACCACGCCGCGCGGCGTGGCGCGCGCCGTGGTGCAGGCCGGCTTCGACACCGATGCGCGCCTGCTGTTCCTGTGGTTCCGCCTGTCGGGCAAGGACCGCGGCATCAAGGCCGGCAACTACGAGGTCGCGCAGGGCACCAGCCCCCATGCGCTGCTGCAGAAGCTCGTGCGCGGCGAGGAGGCGCTGCGCGCCGTCACGCTGGTGGAGGGCTGGAACTTCCGCCAGCTGCGCCAGGCGCTGGCGCGCGCCGAGCAGCTCAGGCCGGATACCGAGGGCCTGAGCGACGCCGACATCATGGCCCGCCTGGACCGTGCGGGCGTGCCCGCCGAGGGGCGCTTCTTTCCCGACACCTACACCTACGCCAAGGGCAGCAGCGACCTGGCCGTGCTGCGCCGCGCGCTGCACGCCATGGACCGGCGCCTGGAGGCCGCCTGGGCCCTGCGCGCACCCGACACGCCTTTGAGGTCGCCCGAGCAGGCGCTGATCCTGGCCAGCATCGTCGAGAAGGAGACTGGCCGCCCCGAGGACCGCGCCCAGATCGCTGGCGTGTTCAGCAACCGCCTGCGCGCGGGCATGCTGCTGCAGACCGATCCCACGGTGATCTACGGCCTGGGCGAGAGGTTCGACGGCAACCTGCGCAAGCGCGACCTGCAGGCCGACACGCCCTACAACACCTACACGCGCGCGGGCCTGCCGCCCACGCCCATCGCCATGCCGGGCCGGGCCGCGCTGCTGGCCGCGGTGCAGCCCGCCGATACGCGCGCGCTGTACTTCGTGGCGCGCGGCGACGGCACGAGCCACTTCAGCGCCACGCTCGACGAGCACAACCGCGCCGTCAACCGGTATCAACGCAAATGACGACAGGCCTGTTCATCACCTTCGAGGGCATAGACGGCGCGGGCAAGTCCTCGCACATTGAGACGCTGGCGCGCGCCTTGCGCGCGGCCGGGCGCAGCGTGACGCTGACGCGCGAGCCCGGCGGCACGCCGCTGGCCGAGAAGCTGCGCGCGCTGCTGCTCAACGACGCCATGGACGCGCTGACCGAGACGCTGCTGGCGTTCGCCGCGCGGCGTGACCACCTGTGCCGCGTGATCGGGCCGGCGCTCGCGCGCGGCGAGGCCGTGCTGTGCGACCGCTTCACCGACGCCACCTTCGCCTACCAGGGCGCGGGCCGCGGCTTCGATCTGCAGGCGCTCTTATATATGGAGCAGCTTGCGCAGACGGGGATTGGCCTGGAGCCCGATTCGATGCTTGAACCCGATCTCACGCTGTGGTTCGACGTGCCGCCCGAGGTGGCCGCCGCGCGCCTGGCCACGGCACGCGCGCCCGACCGGTTCGAGGCCGAGTCCACGCAATTCTTCGCCCGCGTGGCGCGCGGCTATGCCGACCGCGCCGCCGGCGCGCCCCGGCGCTTCGCGCGCATCGACGGGGCGCAGCCGCGCGAGCAGGTGGCCGCGCAGATGCTGGCCGCGGTGGCCGCGCGCGGCTGGCTGCCGGGGGCCGCGCCATGAACGCAGTGGCGCCCTGGATCGCGGCCCAGCGCGCGCAGCTGCTCGCGCAGCGCGGCCACGCCTGGCTGCTGCACGGCCCGTCGGGCCTGGGCCAGTACGCGCTGGCGCTGGAGCTGGTGCGCGCCTGGCTGTGCGACGCGCCCGGCGAGCACGGCGCCTGCGGCCGGTGCGCGAGCTGCCACGGCATAGCCGTGCGCACCCATGCCGACCTGTGCGTGCTCATGCCCGAGACCACGACGCTGGCCCTGGGCTGGCCCCTGCCCGAGAAGGCCCAGGCCGAGATCGAGGACAAGAAGCGCAAGGCGAGCCGCGAGATCCGCGTGGAGGCCATGCGCGACGCCGTGGAGTTCGCCCAGCGCACCAGCGCGCGCGGGCGCGGTAAGGCGGTGCTGGTGTTCCCGGCCGAGCAGATGAACCACGTGACGGCCAACGCCCTGCTCAAGACGCTGGAGGAGCCGCCGGGCGACGTGCGCTTCGTGCTCGCCACCGAGGCCGCGCACGAGCTGCTGCCCACCATCCGCAGCCGCTGCCTGGGCCACGCCATGCTGTGGCCCAGGCCCGACGAGGCGCACGGCTGGCTCGCGGGGCAGGGCGTGGCGCCCGATGCGGCCCAGGCCCTGCTGCGCGCCGCGGGCGGGCGGCCCGACGACGCGCTGGCCCTGGCCCGCGCGGGCCGCAGCCCCCAGGCCTGGGCCCTGATCCCCAAGGCCATGGCGCGCGGAGACGTCTCGGCGCTGTCCGCGCTCGAACCCGCCCAGGCCGTGGACGCGCTGCAGAAGCTCTGCCACGACCTGCTGGCGCAGCGCGTGGGCGCGCAGCCGCGCTACTTCGACGCGGCAGACCTGCCCCGGCCGCCCGGCCTGGGGCCGCTCACGCGCTGGTCGCGCGCGCTCATCCAGGAGGCTCGCACGGCCGACCACCCTTTCAACGCGGGCTTGATGCTGGAGTCGCTTGTAGCCCAGGCGCGCCAGACACTAAACTCGCGCCATTGATTCCCCCAGGCCACCTATGAGCAGTCCGTCCACAGCGCCGCGCCCCAGCGTCATGCAGCTGAACATCAAGGAAAAGGCTGCTCTGTACGCAGCCTACATCCCGTTCTTCGAGGAGGGCGGCATCTTCGTGCCCACGACGCGCGAGTACAGGCTGGGCGACGACGTCTACGTGCTGCTCACGCTGCCCGATGACCCGCAGCGCTACCCCGTGGCCGGCCGCGTGGCCTGGGTGACGCCGGCGCGCGCCGTCGGCAACCGCACGCAGGGCGTGGGCATACAGTTCCCCAAGGACGAGAAGTCGCGCCAGCTCAAGCTCAAGATCGAGGAAATCCTGGGCACGGCCCTGGCCGCCGACCGGCCCACGCAGACCATTTGAGCGGCGCGGTCCCGCTTTTGCCGCCGGCCTCTCCGGCCGGCTTTTCGTTTTCCATTGCGCCATGTTCGTCGATTCCCACTGCCATCTGAACTTTCCCGAGCTCGCCAGCCAACTGCCCCAGATCCGCCAGGCCATGGCGGCGGCGCAGGTGGAGCGCGCGCTGTGCATCTGCACCACCATGGAGGAGTTCCCCGCCGTGCACGGCCTGGCCACGGCCCATGACAACTTCTGGGCCACCGTGGGCGTGCACCCCGACACCGAGGACATGGCCGAGCCTTCGGTGCAGGACCTGCTGGAGCGCGCCGCGCTGCCGCGCGTGGTGGCCATCGGCGAGACCGGGCTCGACTACTACGGCATGGAAGACCGCAAGGGCGGGCGCAGCATCGCCGACCTGGAGTGGCAGCGCGAGCGCTTCCGCACCCACATCCGCGCCGCGCGCGCCTGCGGCAAACCGCTGGTGATCCACACGCGCAGCGCCTCGGGCGACACCCTGGCCATCCTGCGCGAGGAGGGCGAGGACGGCGCGGGCAACCGCGCCGGCGGCGTGTTCCACTGCTTCACAGAGACGGCCGAGGTGGCGCGCGCGGCGCTGGACCTGGGCTACTACATCTCGTTTTCCGGCATCATCACCTTCAAGAACGCGCAGGACCTGCGCGACGTGGCCGCCTTCGTGCCCATGGACCGCCTGCTCATCGAGACCGACAGCCCCTACCTGGCCCCCGTGCCCTACCGCGGCAAGACCAACAACCCGTCCTACGTGCCCTTCGTGGCGCAGCAGATCGCGGCCATCAGGGGCCTGCCGGTGCAGGAGGTGGCCCGGGCCACGAGCCGCAACTTCGAGCGGCTGTTCCTGCAGGGGAGCGCCGCATGACGAGCCGCCGCCGCACCCTGGCATGGCTGGCGCTGGCCGCCGCCGCACCCGTGGCCGGCCTGGCGCATGCCGGCGCCTACGAGGACTTCTTCAAGGCCATAGAGCTCGACAACGGCGCCGCCGTGGCCGACCTGCTGCGCCGTGGCTTCGACCCCAACGCGCGCGACCCCAAGGGCCAGCCCGCGCTCATCGTGGCGCTGCGCGGAGACTCGCGCAAGGCCGCGGCCGCGCTGATCGCGGCCAGGGGCCTGAAGGTGGAGGAGCGCAACGCCAAGGACGAGAGCGCGCTGATGCTGGCCGCCCTGCGCGGCAACCTGAGCGCGGCGCGCACGCTGATCGCGCTGGATGCCGACGTCAACAAGACCGGCTGGACGCCGCTGCACTACGCCGCCTCCGGCACCACGGCGGAGGCCAAGGCCATGGTGGCGCTGCTGCTGGAGGAGAGCGCCTACATCGACGCCGCCTCGCCCAACGGCACCACGCCCTTGATGATGGCCGTGCGCTACGGCTCGGGCGACGTGGCGCGTCTGCTGATCGAGGAAGGCGCCGATCCCACGCTGAAGAACGACCTGGGCATGACGGCCATCGACTTCGCCCGCCAGGCCGACCGCGCCGACATGGTGGACCTGGTGGCCCAGGCCGTGCGCCGGCGCCAGCCCAACCGGGGGCGGTGGTGACGCCTGGCCGGCAGCCGCCGCGCGGGGGCTGAAGCCGTTTTCCGAGGTTTCCCGCCGCGCGCTGGCGGCCCGGTGGCATGGGCCGCAATCTGCCCTCGCCCTTGGGGATGCCGCTGGGGTTCGTTACGTTTCGCTCTCTTTTAATGAGAATGATTCTTATCTACAATATGTGCTCCAGCCACTCACAGGAGGACCGCATGGAGCGCTCGCCTACTTCGTCCAGCTGCCAGCACGCCTTGCTGGCCCATAGCCCCGTCGGACATGTGTCCGTCTGCCCCGATTGCGGCGTCGTGCATCTTTCCCTCGACTGTGTCTCCGTGCGGCTGGAGGTGGGCGCCTTCCTGGCATTGGCCGAGATGCTGTCCCAGGCGCACAAGCGCCTGCACGGCATCCAGCTGCGCGAGAGCCGCAGCCACGACGGCCGGGCGGGTGCCGTTCACTGAAGCCCCGGGCGCGCAGAGCAAGGAGGTCGCATGTGTGATGAATGCTTCCGCTTTCTGGCGGCCACCCGTGGGTCGCGCCGCAGGCGGCTCTGGGACCTGCCGCACCGATGCCACTGTCCCGTGGTGGGTGTCTGCTTCCCGCTGCCGGTGCTGCGCCAGCTGGTCGGCAGGGCGCTGGGCGGCAAGGCCGTCGCGGACGACTACGAGATCCACCTTGGCGCAGTGGCCGAATGCATGAAGCGCAACCGGCTGTCCGAATTGCTGCAGAAGGACCTGGAGTCCCGCTACGCCGGCATGGTGCAGGTATCGCGTGCCGCCAAGGATGCCAAGGCGGTCGCGGACATGTGGACGGCAGCGGTCCGAAGCGGGGATGTCCCGGGCGCGTTCTGGGCCGTGCTGACCCATCCGCGCTGCGACGAGACGCTGCAGGAGGTCGTCCTGCGCGACATGCACATGCTGCAGCACCAGGCCGGGGCTGCGGTGCGGGTGGACGTCGCCCGTGTCAACGAACTGGTCAAGGAAAACGGGGTCCTGGGCCGGGAGCTGGGCAGGGTGCAGGAGCGCTGCACCCGCGTGATCGGCGAGAAGTCGGCCGAAATCGAACGGCTCAACGCCCAGCTGGTGCAGCAGCGCGCCATTGCGATCGGCAAGGACTCGCGGATTGCGTTCCTCACCCAGGACCTGGAACGGCTCAGGGCGTCGCTGCCGGACTACGAGGACACCTCGAAACTGCGCAGGAAGCTCGAACAGCTCGGCGCCCGGCTGGCCGGCCTGGAGGCGCAGAACGCGCGGCTGCGCCAGCAGCTCGGCGAAGCGCAATACCTGCAGGGGCTGCGCGAGGCCGCGCCCGCTCCTGCGGCGGAGCATCGGGGCGATGCGCCCAGGGAAAGCCCCGTCACGTTCCATTTCAAGGAAAAGACGGTTCTGTGCGTCGGCGGCCGCAACGGGAATGTGTCCAGCTACCGGGACGTCGTCGAGAAGGCGGGCGGGCATTTCGCGCACCACGATGGCGGGCTGGAGGACAAGCAGGGAGCGCTCGACTCGGTGCTTGCCGCGGCGGACCTGGTCATCTGCCAGACCGGCTGCATCAGCCACAACGCGTATTGGCGCGTGAAAGACTTCTGCAAGCGCACCGGAAAGCAGTGCGTCTTCGTGGAGAACCCCAGCACGTCCTCGCTGACCCGCACGCTGCAGCAGATCACCGCGGGCGACTCTGCCGAAAAGCCGGCCGCAGACGCCGGCCGGTGACGATCACTTGCCCGCGCCGGCGTCGGAGATGCGCCGCGCGTAGGCCGCCAGCACGATGCGCTCGGAGTGCACCAGGTAGTCGTTGAGCGCGGCGGCGGCTTCCTGCGGCTTGCCGGCCTCGAACAGCTCCACGATCTTCACGTTGCTGTCCACGTAGGGCGCGTGCAGGAACTCGGGGTCGTTGAGCAGGCCGAAGGCCAGGCGCAGCTCGGCCAGCAGGTGCGAGAACATTTCGTTCAGGCGCTCGCTGTCGGCCAGTTCCACGATGGCCTGGTGGAACGCCATGTTGGCCGTGCCCACGCTGCGCCAGTCGCACGCATCGCGGCAGCGCAGGGCCATTTCCACGGCCTCGCGCAGGTGTTTCTTGGCCGGGTGGCGCGGATAGGCCTGGGCCAGCGCCTGGCACTCGATGAGCCGGCGCACGCGGTAGATGTCGATGATGGCCGCGATGCTGGGGATGGCCACCGACACGCCGCGGTTGGGCTCGTGCCGCAGCAGGCCTTCCTTGGTCAGCAGGCGGAAGACCTCGCGCAGCGTGTTGCGCGAAATCTCCAGGCGTTCGCTCAGCGCGGCCTCGGACAGGCGCTGCCCGGGGGCGAATTCCCCGTGGATGATTTTTTCCCGGACCAATGCCGCGATGCGGTCGGAGAGGTTGGGTTGCGGGTCGGTGGCTTGGGGCATGGGGCGGGCAAGCAGGGCGGGAAGGGCAAGTGTATCCAGCGCGCCCCCGTGCACGTCCCGGCGCGCAGGGGCCGCCGCTCAGGGTTTCCCAGGATGCAGATTGCCCTGTTTTTACCCGATGATTGTTGAACAATGTGCGGTAAATGGTTCGTCAATCTGCTCTGCACATGAGGGTTCAATCTTTGTCGGATCGCCCGTTTCCTCTTTCATTCCAAGGAGCCATTCCATGAAACGCATTCTTCTGTCGGTTGCCTGCCTGGCGGCAGGCCTGTCCCAGGCACAGGTCAAGTGGGACCTGCCCACGGGCTATGCGGCCAATACCTTCCAGACGCAGAACAACCAGCAATTCGCCAAGGAAGTGGACGAGTTGACCGGCGGCAAGCTCAAGATCACGCTGCATCCGGGAGGGTCGCTCTACAAGGCCAACGAGATCAAGCGCGCGGTGCAGACGGGCCAGGTGCCGGCGGCCGAGTTCATCCTCTCCGGCGCCGCCAATGAAAACGCGCTGTATGGAGTGGATTCCGTCCCTTTCCTGGCCAACTCGTACGCCGATGCCTGGCGCCTGTATCAGGCGGCCAGGCCGGCGCAGGAGAAGCTGCTGGCCTCCCAGGGGATGAAGCTGCTGTACAGCGTCGCCTGGCCGGGCCAGTCGCTCTACTCCAGCAAGCCCGTCCAGACGCCCGCGGATCTGGTGGGAACGAAGATGCGTGCGTACAACCCGACCTCCACGCGCATTGCACAACTGCTCAAGGCCCAGCCGGTGACGATCCAGTTGTCCGAGCTGGGGCAGGCGCTGGCCACGAACACGGTGAACAACTTTCTTACCTCCAGCGCCAGCGGCGTGGAGAGCAAGCTGTACGAGCAGATCAAATATTTCTACCCGGTGAATGCCTGGTTCCCGCGCAACGCCACCGTGGTCAACAAGAAAGCCTTCGACAGCCTGGACAAGGCTACGCAGGAGGCCGTCATGAAGGCTGCCGCAGCGGCTGAAAAACGCGGCTGGGAATCGAGCGAACGCCTGGACAAGGAGTACCTGAAGGAACTGGCCGCCAAGGGCATGACTGTCGCCGAGCCGTCGGAGGCGCTGAAGAAGGAGTTCGCCCGCATCGGCGCCACCATGACCGAGGAATGGGTGAAGACGGCGGGCGCCGACGGCAAGGCCATCGTGGACGCCTACCACAAGCGCTAAGCCCCGCCGGGAGGCAAGGCGCAGGGCGCACGCGCCTTGGCTCCTGCTTCCCGCCCCTCTTTCGTGCACATCTGGAACCTGCCATGGATCAGCTCTTCCGTCCTCTTTACCGCCTGCTCATCGGGCTTGCCTGCGTGTCCATGGTGGCCGCGTTCGTCATCGTCATGCTGGGCATCCTGGCGCGGCAGGTGTCGTTCATCGACATCCAGGGGCTGGATGCCTATGCCGGCTATGCCATTGCAGCGGCGCTGTTCTTCGCCTTGCCCACGGCCCTGATGCACGGCGACCACATCCGCGTCACGCTGGTGCTCGACCGCCTGGGCAGCCGCGCGCGTGCTGTGTTCGAGTGGGGCGGGCTGGTCGCTGCGCTGGGCCTGGCGGGGTACCTGGCCTGGTTTGCCGTGCGCGCCGTGTGGCTGTCCTACGTCACGCACGACGTCTCTGCGGCGGCGGACGCCACGCCCCTGTGGATTCCGCAGCTCTCCATGGCCATCGGCTGCATTGCCTTT
Source organism: Alicycliphilus sp. T452 (assembly GCF_054512775.1). NCBI lineage: Bacteria > Pseudomonadati > Pseudomonadota > Betaproteobacteria > Burkholderiales > Comamonadaceae > Alicycliphilus > Alicycliphilus sp. T452. Next base: position 213 of record NZ_JBTNEH010000032.1, on the reverse strand, counting down.
GCGCTGGCCTTCCTGGATGCCATCGTGGCGCGGTTGCGCGGGCGCGCATGGTTCATCGCCGGCCCCGGCTCGGTGGCCGAATAAGCCTAAGAGCCTGTTTGCGATCTTCCGACCTCAGACAATAGGGGTGTGAAAAGAAAGCAATACCCGAGCGACATCAGCCGAGAGAAGTTTGCCGAGATAGAGCTGTTACTGCGCAGCGTCAGGCGCACG
>NZ_JBTNEH010000031.1:0-46344 GCF_054512775.1 Alicycliphilus sp. T452 | reverse complement strand
GTCCTGCCGACTCGCACCAACTCCACCATCTGCTCTCGGAACTCCGCCGGATACGGCAGCCTTGTCTTGCCCATCTCGAACTCCTTGCTTTACAGCGTAAGGTGTCCGTCAAACCGGGGCAACTTCAGAATGACGATTGGAGTGCGCCTCGCGCTGGCGTTCAGATCGCTGGCGGTGTGGGCGCTCATGGGGGGCGGCTCTGTGGGGGCTGCCGCAGCCGGCGGGCGAGGCTGAAGCGGCCACCGCCTGGGTCTGGGGCTGGGGTGCACGGCGGTGGCGCTGCTGTTCCAGCTGTCGCTGCGCCGCGGTATCGTGCAGCTGCTGGCCCAGGCCATTCTGATCGCCGAGACCGTGGCCGCGGGCGACCTGGGCCAGGAGCTCAGCACCGAGCTGCAGGGTGACTTCGGCCGCCTGCTGAGCGCGCTGGGCACCATGGAGGACACATTGACCGAGCTGGTCGGGCGCATCAAGCAATCGGCCGACGCCATCGGCGTGTCCGCCGGCGAGATCGATTCAGGCAGCGGCGATCTGTCACGCCGCACCGAGGAGCAGGTGGGCGTGGCCAGCATGGAGCAGCTCATCGCCACGGTGTGCCAGAACGCCGCGCGCGCGCTCGGCCAGCGGCCTGCTGGGGGAGATCTCTCATGCTTTGGGCGAGCAGAGCGAGGGCATCGCCCACGTCAACCAGGCCGTTGCCCACATGGATGGTGCCACGCAGCACAACGCCGCCCTGGTGCGGCAGGCCGTGGGCGCGTTCACGCTCTAGGCAAAGGTTCTCGGGCCCTGGACGATCGGGGCTCGGGCGATCAGTGGCTTTTCAGCAGTTCGCTGAGCCGAGAAACCAGGTAGCGCATCTCGATGAGGTCGGGGCTGCTGCCTGCGGCAGGCGCCTTGCCGGCCTTCTTCTTGAGGGCCGGCGGTGGCTCTTCGGGGAGCTCGTTGGTGTCGGCGGCGCTGCGCTCGTCGTGCAGCGCCTGCCGGGCGCTGACGGTGAGCGCGCTCAGCATCTCGATGAGCAGCAGGCGCTGTTCTGCGCGCAGTGGGGCGAGCAGCTTCTCGTTGCGCGCCACGGCGTCCTGGAATGCCCGCTCGTACAGTTCCTGGCCCTGGGCCGTCAGGCTGAGCATCACGCCGCGGCCGTCGGCATCGTTACGCTCGCTGGCCACTAGGCCGCGGTCAATGAGGCTCGACACCGTGCGGCTCGCATAGCTCTTGTCCAGGCCCGCGCGCGCGGCCAGCTCCTTCAGGGACAGCGGGGCGAAGCCACCCAACTGGCCCAGCGAGCGCCATTCCAGCAGACTCAGGCCGAATTTGCGTTCCACACGCAGCGTGGTCGTCGCGGCCGACAGGTTGGCCAGCGCGTGCAGGCGCGCTGACAGAAGGTCGCTCATGACGCGCGGTGCCGGTGCGCTTTTCTTCGCAATGCTCATGCTAAGTGCGTTCCCAGGGTGGATTCCATCCACGATTTTAGAGGTCGGGGGGCATGCCTCAGGGGCTCAGCGCGGCCGGCGCAGGCGCAGGGTGGCCATGGCGCAGGCGACCGGCTGCCCGGTCTCGTCGCGCACCTCGGCCCGGCAGAAGGCAAGCGTGCGCCCCGCCGACTCAACCCGCGCCGTGGCGGTGAGCCGGCCGGCGACCGGCTGCAGGAACTGCACGTGTAGGTCGGTGGTGCCGTGCAGTTCCACGCCCTTGCCCAACGTGCGTGCGGCGCGCGCCATGGCACTGTCCACCAGGGTGGCAACCACGCCGCCGTGGACCACGCCGCGCCGGTTGTTCAGCTCCGGGCGCTGCGCGAGCTGCAGGCAGACTTCGCCGGCTTGACTGGAGACTTCCTCGATCCCCATCCACGCGGCGAAAGGCGCCACCTCGGCCAGCGCGCCGGGCGCGCTGGCCGTGCTGCCGCCGTTGCTCATGCGCTGGCAGCCTGGGACGCCAGGTACAGCGGATTGAGGCCGCTGCGCGTGACGCGGCCCTGAAGCTCGCGGCCCAGCGCCTCCTCGCAGGCCTGGGCGACATCCAGCAGCGCGGCGTGGTCGATGCCGGTGCGCACGCCCATCGCCTCGAACAGGTCTACCAGGTCTTCGGTCGCGACGTTGCCGGTGTGCCCGCCCCCGTACCTGACCTTGACCGGGTGGCCCCCCACGCCGCCGAATGCGCAGTCGAAGTAGCGCACACCGGCCTCGAGCGCCGCGACGTAGTTCACCAGGCCCGTGCCCCGCGTGTCGTGGAAATGCGCGATGGCCTCGACCTCGGGTAGTTCCTGCAGCATGCGGCCAAACAGAGCGCGCGTGGTCTGCGGCGTCGCCACTCCCGTGGTATCGCCCAGCGCGACGTGCCGCACGCCCAGGGCTGCGAAGCGGGCCGCATCGCGCATCACTTCGTCGGGATCGACCTGTCCCTCGAACGGGCAGCCGAACGCCATCGAGATGGTGCCGATCAGCCGAAAGCGCCCGTTCGCCGCGGCCACCATGGCGGCGATGTTGACCCACTGGTCTTCGCGCGAGCGCGCCAGGTTCTTCATCGAATGCGTGTTGGTGGCGCTGACCAGCAGGCTCACCTCGTTGGCACCGAAGCCCGCGGCCTGATCGGCGAGCGCGCGCTCGACGGCACGCACGTTGGCGCAGGTCGCCTTGTAGTAAATGCCGGGCCTGCGCAGCAGAGCGCGCAGCACCTCGGAGGCGTCGCCGAACTGCGGGATGACCTTGGGGTTGGAGTACGAGGTGGCCTCCACGCGCAGAAAGCCGATGCTGGCGAAACGCTCGATCAGCGCGACCTTCTGTGCGCTCGTCAGCATCACGGTCTCATGCTGCAGACCGTCGCGTGCAAAGCATTCGCACAGCACCACGTCGCGATCGGCGGGCAGGGGTGTCCTGGCGGCTGTGCTCGTCATGCGGCAGCCTCCGTGCGCTCCAGTCCCCACAACCGCAGGGCGTGCTCGCGCAGCTTGTTCTTTTGCACCTTGGAGCTGCCGGTCATGCCGATGTTTTCGAAGGTATCGACGATCTCCAGGTAGCGCGGCACCTTGAAGTTCGCGGCGCGGGCCCTGCACCAGTCAATCAGTTCCTCGCGGCTGGCTGCCTGGCCTTCCTTGAGCAGGACGAAGGCGCCGGTCACCTCGCCCAGGCGGGCGTCGGGCACGCCGATGACCTGGGCCTGGCGCACCGCCGGGTGGGCGTGCAGCACTTCCTCGACCTCCGACGGGGCCACGTTCTCGCCGCCGACGCGGTACATGTCCTTGAGGCGGCTCAGCATGCGCACGCGGCCCTCGGCATTCATCTCGCCCAGGTCGCCGGTCTTGAGCCAGCCGTCGCGGCTGAACGCCTTGGCCGTGGCCTCCGGCATCTTGTAGTAGCCGCGCATCACGTTCCAGCCGCGCACCTGGATCTCGCCAGACTGGGCCGGGCCGCAGGGTTCGTCGGTAGCGGGGTCGGCCAGGCGCACTTCGACGCCAGGGTGGGGTAGGCCGAAGCCCTGGATGCGCAACTCCAGCGGATCGTCGTGGGCGGAGAGCAGCACGTTCGGCGCGGCCTCGGACTGCCTATAGGCGTTGCACAGACCGGGCACGCGCATGCGTCGATGGATCTGCTCCATCACCTCGGGGCCCGCGGCCGCCCAGCCGCCGCGCAGGTGCAGGCGGTCGGGGTCGAAGTCGGGGTGGCCCATCAGCATGAGGAAGATGGTGTCGTTGCCCGAAATCAGCGTGCAGCGCTCCTGGTCGAGGATGGCCAGGTTCTCAGTGACGTCGAACTTGGGCAGCGACAGGAGACAGCAGCCGGTCGAGAGGCTGACAAGGATGGACAGAGTGCTGCCGGCGACGTGGAAGAACGGCCGGATGCTGAAGTAGCGGTCATCGGCACGCACTCCCATGCGCCTGGCTGCGGCCTGCGCGTCCAGCAGCATGTTGGCGTGGCTCAGCATCACGCCCTTGGGGAAGGAGGTCGTGCCCGAGGTGAACTGGATTAGCAGCACGTCGTCGGCCTGGACGGCGAGGGCGAGGGCGTCAAGCGCCTGCGCGGGCACGGCTTTGCCGGCCCGCAGGAAGTTGGTGTACGACTGGCAACCTGCGGGCAGCGCTCTCTGGCCGAGCATCACGGCATGGCGCAGCTCGGGTAGCTCGGTGCCGGGCAGGGCGGTGGCGAACGCGGGCTCGGCGCCCTGCAGCAGCGCGCGAAAGTCGATGCCCAGGAACTCGTCCGAGAAGATCAGCAGCCGCACGTCGGCCTGCCGTAGGCAAAAGCGCAGTTCGTCGGCCTTAAAGCGTGTGTTGACCGGAACCGTGACGGCGCCGATGCTTGCGATTCCCAGGAAGGTCTGGATCCAGGTGCCGCTGTTGCCCAGCATCAGGCCGACGTGATCGCCTTTACGCACACCCGCCGCATGTAGGGCTGCGGCCGTACGGCGCGCGCCTTCGGCCATCTGCTTCCAGGCCAGGCGTTCGCCGGGGCCGACATAAGCCTCCTGCTCGCCACAGGCAGCCACTGTGCGGGCGAGCACGGCGGCTGCCGTGGCGGGTTCGAGTTCAGGCCGCATGTTGCTGCGCCTCCGTCTTGGCGCCGCCGAACGTGGCGATCGCGCTTTTCCAGTCGCTGTGGCGCAGGTTTTCCTGAATGGCCAGCAGTTCGACGGCCATCGCACCCTGGCGCGTGGCTTCCAGTCCCGTATCGACGCTGTGCTTGGTCAGGCGCACGGTCAGGGGCCGATTGCGGGCGATGGCCTCGGCCATGGCCTGGGCCTCGGCGTCCAGCGCTTCGGGTGCATACACGTGGTTGACCAGCCCCAGGGCCCGGGCTTCTTCGGAGTCCACCACGCGCCCGGTGAACAGAAGCTCCTTGGCCATGCGGGGGCCGACGATGCGCGGTAGCCGCTGCGTGGCGCCGACTGTGCCCCAGCCCACTTCGGGGTACTTGAACGCGGCCTGCGTGCTGGCCAGGATGAAGTCGCAGGCGGCGGCGATCTCGCCGCCGGACCCATAGGCCGCACCTTGCACGACGGCGATGACCGGAATGGGCAGGGCCTCGATCGCGGCGTAGGCCGTGAAGCCTTCCACGCGCCGCGCCACCAGATCCGCGGTGGACATATCCTTGCGCTCCTTGAGGTCGGCGCCGGCGCAGAACACGCTGCCCTGGGCCTTGACCAGCAGGACGTGGATGTCGGGGTCTGCGCTCATGCGCTCACAGGCGTGCGTGATCTCGCGGCACATCTGCAGGTTCAGGGCGTTGCGGCTGTCGGGACGGTTGAGTGTCAGCGTCGCCACGTGGTCGGCGACGTGCAGGGTGAGGGTGTCGTAGTTCATCGCGTGTTCCATGGGCTTGGCTCAGTCCGTGAGCTTCATGCCCATGGCCTTGACGAGCTCCTGCACGGTCTTGGCGTCGTCGCGCACGAAGTCGACGGTCTGTGCAGGAGTGAGGTGATAGATCTCGGCATTTTGCTGCGCGGCCGCGCTCACGAATTCGGGGCTGGCCTGCGTCTTGACGAGGGCCTTGGTCAGCTGGTCCAGGACCGGGGCCGGCGTGCCTGCGGGGGCTGCCAGGCTGTACCAGCTGCCGGTGACCAGGTTGGGCAGGCCGGCTTCGGCAAAGGTGGGAACGTCGGGCAGTCCGGCCGAGCGCTTGCTGCCGCCATAGGCCAGCGCGCGCAGGCGGTTGGACTTGATAAAGCCCTGAACGCTCGAGACATTCAGCAGCCCCACGGGTACGGTGCCGGCCACCATGTCGGTGGTCGCGGGCGCCGCGCCGCGGTAGGGGATGTGTAGCAAGGAGGTGCCGGTTTTGTATTTGAACAGTTCCATGCCGATGTGCGGCGAGCTGCCCATTCCGGCCGAGGCGTAGTTGAGCTTGCCCGGCTGGCCCTTGGCGAGCGCGATGAACTCGGGCAGCGTTTTGGCCTCGACGCTCGGGTGCACCGTGAGCACGTTGGGCACGTTGGCGACGATGCCCAGGAAGTCGAAGTCCTTGATACCGTCGTAGGTCACCTTGGTGGCCGTGGGTGTGACGACGTGCGCCGCGGAGGTTCCCAGCAGCAGGGTGTAGCCGTCGGCCGGCGCCTTGGCGACGAAGGCCGCGCCGATCGCCGCGCCGCCGCCCGCCTTGCTTTCGACGACGACCGGCTGGCCGAGCTGGTCGCCCATACCCTTGGCCAGCACGCGCGCGAGTTGGTCGGCCGGGCCGCCGACCGCATAGGGGTTGATGAGGACGATGGGCTTGCTGGGGAAGGCCTGTGCGCCCGCGGCCAACGGCAGGGCGGCCAGCGTGACGGCCCACAGCGTGCGCAGGGCCTGGGTCTTGATCGGGTTCATCTCTGTCTCCTTGGAAAAAGTAGGGGGGTTCAGATGGCGCCTTGGGCCTGCAGCTGAGCGATCCGCTCTTCTGTCAGCCCCAGCCGCTCCTGCAGGACGGCTGTGGTGTGTTCGCCCAGCAGCGGTGGCCGGCCCATGGCGGGGTCGTCGAAGCCCTGGAAGCGGAAGGGAATGCGCAGGCCGCTGAAGCTGCCGATGAGGGGGTGCTCGTACTGCTTGACCATGCCGCGCGCGGTGACGTGCGGGTCGGACAGCACTTCGTCCACGTTCAGGATGGGGCCGGCGGGAACGCCCACCGCGTCGCAGCGGCGGCAGACCTCATCGCGCGTGAGCTGGCCGACGGCGCGCGACAGGCCCGCCATGACCTCCTCGCGGCGCGCGACGCGGTCGGCGTTGCGCACCAGGCCGGTATCGGTGGCCCAGGCCTCCAGCCCCAGCAGGTTGCACAGCGGCGCCCAGTGCTGGTCGGCGCCCGTGATCTGCACCCACTTGCCATCGCTGCAGACGAAGGCGGCCGACGGAATGCGACCCGGGTGCTCGGTGCCCATGCGGGGCGGCACCTCTCCCAGCGTGAACCAGCGCGCCGCCGCCAGCGACAGAAGGCCCACCTGGCCGTCAAGCATGGAAAAGTCCACGTGGCAGCCGGCATCGGTCTTCTGGCGGCCCAGCAGAGTGGACAGAATGCCGATCGCCACCCACAGCCCGGAGGTCAGGTCGCCCATGGGCAGCCCTGGCTTGACCGGGCCGCCGCCGCGTTCGCCGGTCAGGCTCATCAGCCCGCCCATGGCCTGGAAGATGGTGTCGTAGCCCTTACGGAAGGCGTAGGGGCCCGTCATGCCGAAGCCGGTGCACGAGACGTACACCAGGCGCGGATACAGCGCCGACAGACTCTCGTAGTCGAGGTCGTACTTCTTGAGTGTGCCGACCGGGAAGTTCTCCAGCAGCACGTCGGCCGACGCGGCCAGCCCGCGCACCACCTCCTGGCCTTCGGGAGAGCGCAGGTTCACCGTGACGGAGCGCTTGCTGCGGTTGAACGCCAAGTAGTAGGCCGAGACGTCGCCCTCGCTGCCGTGCACGACGGGCTCGTAGCTGCGGGTCTCGTCGCCACTGCCGGGCTGCTCGACCTTGATGACGGTGGCGCCGAGCTCGGCCAGGATCTGCGTGGCGAACGGGCAGGCCAGCACCCGCGACAGGTCGAGGATTGTGATGCCTTCGAGCGGACGCATCAGCGCTCTCCCTGCGTGCCGGATGCGCTTTTGCGAAAGCCCCGCATCATCACGTTCGCGTCGCGGCCGACGTCCAGGGCCTGCGCCAGCGCCAGATCGGCGGCGCGGTGGAAGGTGCGCTTGGTAGTGGCCATCGCGACGGGGCTCCAGCCCGCAAGGCGCTCGGCCATCTGCAGGGCAGTGTCCAGCACCTCGCCGTCGGGCACGACGCGGTTGGCCAGGCCCAGGGCGAGGGCGCGCGCGCCGTCGATCGGATCGGCCATGGACACGAGTTCGAAGGCCTGCTTGCGACCCACCTGGCGCACCAGGTTGGCCAGCACCACGGCGGCGACGATGCCGTGCTTGAGTTCGGGGTAGCCGAAGCGCACGTTGTCCGCCATCACGACTAGGTCGCAGGCGATCGCCAGCCCCGCGCCGCCGCCCAGCGCGTTGCCGCGCACGGCCGAGACCACCGGCTTGGACATCTGCGAGAACACCAGGTGCAGCGCGGTGGTGAGGTCGGCACGCCGCATGACCGCGCCGGGGTCCTCGGGCACCAGGGCGGAGAACTCGGTCGTGTCAGCGCCGGCGCAGAACGACTTGCCGGCGCCCGTCAGCACGACGGCGTGCACCGACTCGTTAGCCTCGGCCTGGCGCAGGGCGTCGAGCAGGCCTTGGGTGAGTGCGGTGTTCAGTGCGTTGTGCTTGTCCGGGCGGTTCAGCGTCAGCACGAGCACGGCGCCGCGGTTGTCGGTCAACAGGGTCATGGTGGTCTTTCGGTGTTCGATGGGGAATCAGAGGGCCAGCGCGGCCTGGCGGGCAAGGGCGGGGGCGCGCATGTCCTGCATGCGCGTGCACGCCCGGGCCAGCTCCTCGACGAGCTGGCGCATCAGTTCGCGTGCGGGCAGGATGTCGTCGATCAGGCCGGCCGTCTGGCCCGCCTCGACCTTGCCCCAGACGATGTCGCCGTCCAGCGCTGCCTGGCGCAGCGTGCTCTGCTTGAACAGCGCCTCGTATTCTTCCTGCGGCAGATGGGTCTGTTCGGCCGCGAAGATGCGTGCCGCGAAGTCGTTGTCCAGCATGCGCACCGGCAGGCTGCGCTGGCCGACCAGCACCGCATCGGCCGCGCCGGCCTGCAGCACAGCTTGCTTGTAGGCGGGGTGCACCGAGGCTTCCTGCGTCATTAAAAAGCGCGTGCCCAGCTGCACCGCCTCGGCCCCCAGGACCAGCAAGGCGGCGATACCCCAGCCGTCGGCCGCGCCGCCGCCGGCGATCACGGGAATGGACACCTGGCGCAGCACCTGGCGCACCGTGACCAGCGTGCTCACGCCGTGGGCTGGCGGGTGGCCGCCGGCCTCCATGCCGACCACCACGATCGCATCGACGCCGGCGTCCTCGGCCTTGAGCGCGTGCTCCAGCGTCGAGACCACCTGGATCCATCTGGCGCCGTAGTCTCGGAAACGGGCCATATGCGCCCTTGGGCCGCCCTGGGAGGCGACCACGACCGGCACCCGGCGCGCATGCATAGCGTCCAGGATCTCCTGCGCCTGCGGCCGGTACAGCGGAATGTTGACGGCATAGGGCCGGTCGGTCTGCTCGCTCATCTGGTCGAGCACGGCGCAGAAGTCATCCACGTACATCGGACCGGCCGCGACCATGCCTAGGCCGCCGGCGTTGGACACTGCGGCGGGCAGCGCCGCATTGGATGATGCCCAGCTCATGCCCGCCTGGATGATGGGGTGTTCGATTCCCAGAAGCTCGGTGACAAGGGTTTTCATCGAATGATCCATTGCTTAATTGATTGAAATAATAAACCAAATAGAGGATAAATTCAACGAAATGGTTGTGATGGAGATCGATGTGGTGTGCAGTGCGTTGAACAATGGAATGGACAGGGGCAGGGTGCCCGGCGCCATGGCAGCCGCCGGGGCGGAACGCGAAGCGGAGCCGGCTTCTGCACGGACAGCAAAGCTTCGGGTTATGGTCGCCGGCAACAGTTGAAGGAGCGCGACCATGACCGACGCAGTGCACTTTTATGACCCGCAGGGCCCGCATGGGCTTGCACACGATCCGTTCAAGGCCATCGTGGCGCCGCGCGTGATCGGCTGGATTGCCAGCCGCAGCGCGCAGGGCCAAGTCAACCTTGCGCCCTACAGTTTCTTCGGGGCGTTCTCAGCCCACCCGAAGATCATTGGCTTCTCGAGCGAGGGCTACAAGGACACCATTCGCAACATCGAGGAAACGGGCGAGTTCACCTGGAACCTGGCCAGCCGGCCCTTGGCCGAGGCGATGAACCGCACTTCCGCGCCGGTCGCGCCCGAGGTCGATGAATTCGCCCTGGCGGGCCTCACGCCGGCGTCGGGGCTGAACGTGCGCGTGCCGCACGTGCAGGAATCGCCCGCCGCTCTGGAGTGCCGGCTGTTGCAGGTGATTCGCCTGCGTGGCTTGGACGGCCAGTCGACAGGCAACTGGATTGCACTGGGCCAGGTCGTCGGGGTGCTGATCCGCCGCGAGTACCTGCGCGAAGGATTGTTCGACCTGCGGGCGGCGCAGCCCGTGCTGCGCGCGGGCTACCGGGGCGACTACACATCGATCGGCGAGATGTTCGAGATGCTGAGGCCGTTGGCCTGAACCCGGAGTGCTGATCCTGCTGCCCTGGCGCCCTCCTGCGGGTGGGCGTGCCCTTCGCCAGTGCAGAAGTTGCTGAGCGCGGCGGCCGGCAGGCGGCCCGGGCTGCCAACTAGAGCAGGCGGGCGATCAGCGCCCCCTCGACCGGGCCTTCGAGCGGAATGCGTACGCGCACCGGGCTGCCCTGGGCGACCTGCACGGGCTCGCCGTCGAGGTTGAACATCTTCTCCAGCAGGATCTGGCGGTTGCCCTGGGGATGGATGATCTCCAGGGTGTCGCCAACGGCGAAGCGGTTCTTCGTCTCTACCTCGGCCAGGCCACCCTCCCAGCCGCGCACCTCGCCGACGAAGTGGGCGCGCTGCAGCACGCTGTTGCCGGTTTCGTAGTTCTGGTAGTCGTTGGCCGGGCGGCGCTCCAGCAGGCCGCCGGTGTAGCCGCGGTTGGCCAGGCCCTCCAGCTCGGTGATGAGGTGCGGGTTGAACGGGCGGCCGGCCACGGCGTCGTCGATGGCGCGGCGGTAGACCTGCGCGGTGCGCGCCACGTAGTACAGGCTCTTGGTGCGGCCCTCGATCTTGAGCGAATCGACGCCGATCCTCACGAGCCGCTCCACGTGCTCCACGGCGCGCAGGTCCTTGCTGTTCATGATGTAGGTGCCGTGCTCGTCCTCCATGATCGGCATCATCTCGCCGGGGCGGCCGATTTCCTCGATCAGGTAGACTTGGTCAGCCTTCGGATGCCGCTGACCGCTGCCGCAGGTGGAGGCGAACTGCGCGTCGGCCTCCTCGCGGGCCTTGTCGAAGCTGAAGCCCTTGTCCATGCCGGCGGCCAGGGCCTCGCCGGTGTTGGGGTCCACGGCCGCGTCGTGCGTCTTGTATTCCCAGCGGCAGGCGTTGGTGCAGGTGCCCTGGTTCGGGTCGCGGTGGTTGAAGTAGCCGCTGAGCAGGCAGCGGCCCGAGTAGGCGATGCACAGCGCACCGTGCACGAAGACCTCGATCTCCATGTCCGGGCATTCCTGGCGGATCTTCTCGATCTCGTCCATGGACAGCTCGCGCGACAGGATGATGCGCGACACGCCCGCCTTCTGCCAGAACTTCACTGTGGCCCAGTTGGTGGTGTTGGCCTGCACCGAGAGGTGGATTTCGGTCTCGGGCCACTTTTCCTTGACCATCATGATGAGGCCGGGGTCGGCCATGATGAAGGCATCGGGCTTGCACGCGATCACGGGCTCGATGTCGCGCAGGTAGGTGCGCACCTTGTCGTTGTGCGCGATGAGGTTGCTGGTGACGAAGAACTTCTTGCCGCGCTGGTGTGCTTCCTGGATGCCCTGGGCGATCTGCTCCAGGCGGAACTCGTTGTTGCGCGCGCGCAAGGAGTAGCGCGGCTGGCCGGCATAGACGGCGTCGGCGCCGAAGTCGTAGGCCGCGCGCATCTTGTCGAGCGAGCCGGCGGGCAGCAGCAGTTCGGGGTTTTTCAGGGTCATGGGGCGCGATTTTCGCCGATGCGCCATGGCGTGGCGGGCCGCACGGGTAATGGCCGTCGTGTGATTTGCTTCTGATTCAATAGCTAAAAGCGCTTTTTCGGTAAGCGGAAAAGCCTGTTTTTCCTTGAAAATCAGTGGACCTGCCGCTTGTCCAACTTGCGCGTGAGCGTGCGCCGGTGCAGCCCCAGGCGCCGCGCGGCCTCGGTGATGTTGAAGCCGGTTTCGGCAAGCACCTCGTGGATGCGCTCCCATTCCAGCGTCTTGATGGAGCTGCAGCGGTTGGTGAGCTCCACGTCGGCATTGCCCTCGGTGAGGCCGAAGGCGGCCTCGATGTCGTCGGTGTTCGAGGGCTTGGCCAGGTAGTGGCAGGCGCCGAGCTTCACGGCCTCCACGGCCGTGGCGATGCTGGCGTAGCCCGTGAGCACGACGATGAGCATGCCCGCGTCGTGTGCGCGCAGCTGGCGCACGCAGGCCAGGCCGGTGGCCTCGCCCTTGAGCTTGAGGTCCACCACGGCGTAGCCGGGCGAATGTTCGGCCAGCAGTTGCGCCACGCGCGCCAGGCCGTCGGCCTGCAGCACGCGGTAGCCGCGCCGCTCGAAGGAGCGCGCCAGCGTGCGGGCAAAGGCCTCGTCGTCCTCCACGAGCAGCAGCAGGCGTTCGGTGTCCATGTCCATCAGGATATTGTCTCGCGCCCGGTGCCCTGCAGCGCGATCGCGGCCAGGGGCAGCGTGATGGTGACCTGTGCGCCACCTTGCGCGCGGTTCTCGGCGTGCACGCTGCCGCCCAGCGTGCGCGCCACGTTCAGCGACAGGAACAGCCCCAGCCCGCCGCCGGGATGCCCCTTGCTGGACTGGTAGGGCGTGCCCAGCCGCGCGAGCATGGCGGGCGCGAAGCCGGGGCCGTCGTCCGAGACGGTGATGCGCAGCGTGTCCCGGTCGCGCTCGGCCGCCAGGCCGACCCAGTGGGGCGATGCGTCGCGCGCGTTGTCCAGCACGTTGAAAACCATTTGCTGCAGCGTGACGTCGGACACCATGGGGCCGTCCTGGCCGAAGCGGTTGTCGTAGTCGAAGCGGTCCACGGCCCGCGTGGCGCGCCATTCGCGCGCCAGCGCGTCGAGGAACTGGCGCACCGTGGTCTGTGCCGAGGCTTCGGCGCGCGCCTCGCCGGCCGACAGCAGGATGCCGCTGACGATGGCCTTGCAGCGCTGCAGCTGCACCTGCATCTCGGCCACGTCCTGCTGCAGCGCGGCGTTGCCGGCCAATGCGGGGTCGCGGCGCCAGTCGCCCAGGATCACGGCCATGGTGGACAGCGGCGTGCCCAGCTCATGCGCCGCGCCCGAGGCCAGCAGGCCCATGCGCAGCACGTGCTCCTGCTCGGCGGCGCGCTGGCGCGCGGCGGCCAGGCGCGCGTCGCGCTGGCGCAGGTTGCGGTGGATGCGGCTGATGAAGATCACCACCAGCGCCGCGTTCAGCACGAAGCACACCAGCAGGCCCAGCACATAGGGGCTGTCCAGCCCGCGCGCGAAGTCGGGCGCCAGCGGCAGGGGCACGCGGTAGCGCGCCAGCAGCGCCAGGCACAGCGCGGTGATGCACACCATGGCCCAGATGTAGCCGCTGTGCAGCAGGACCGCGCCCAACGCGATCTGCAGCAGGAACAGCGGGGCGAAGGGGTTGCCGGCGCCGCCGCTCAGGTACAGCTGCACGGTGAGCGCGGCCACGTCCACCAGCAGGGCCAGGAACAGCTCCACGTTGCGCACGCCGCGCCCGGTGCGCCAGCGCAGGAGGCTGACCACGTTGTACAGCGCCAGGCACCCGACCACCATGAGCATCTCGCGCAGCGGCAGGAGCAGTCCCAGGCCGTAGTGCGCGACCTCGATGGTGAAGATCTGGCCTATGACGGCGATCCAGCGCAGCTGTATCAGCTGGTGCAGGTTCTTCAGCCCCGCCGCGGCATCGGCCGAGGGCATGGCGGCATCGGCGCCGGGCGTCATGGGGCGTGCGCGGCGGCAGGCGGCCGCCGCTCGTGGCGCGCCACGAAGACCGCCGCCGCGGCGGCCATGGCCGCCAGGCCGAACCAGGTGATGGCGTAGGCGAGGTGGCTGTTGTGAAAGCGCACCACCGTCATGCCGGGCCTGGGCCAGGGGCCCGCGCCGGGGCTGGCGATGGCCGCGCCGGCCTGCGCGCGCGCGTCGGGAATGCCGGCGTCGATGAAGAAGGGGGCGGCGTCCGGCAGGCCCTGGGCCTGGGCGATGGCGGCCACGTCGCGCGAATGCCAGCGCTGCCGCGCCGGATCGTTGTGGCGCAGGAAGCCGCCGCCGGGCTCGGTCATGCGCAGCAGGCCCTGCACCTGCACCGGCCCGCTGCCCCGGGCCATCGGGTCGGCCGTGCCCGCGGCCCAGGCGGCGCGCTGCGCCTGGGGGATGAAGCCGCGGTTGACCAGCACCTGGCCGCCCGAATCGAGCTGCAGCGCCGTGAGCACCCAGAAGCCCGCGCCCAGCTCCGTGGCGGCCTGGGTCAGCACCGTCTTGCCGGCCAGCCAGCGGCCCTGGGCCTGCACGGGCAGGTATTCGTAACCGGCGGCGTCCACGCGCGGCCAGTCGGCGCGCGCGGGCAGGGGGGCGGGGGCGGCGTGCAGGCGCTGTTCCACACGCTCGATCAGCGCCAGCTTCCAGCCGCGCCGCTCCAGCTGCCAGGCGCCCAGCGCGGTGAACACCAGGCACAGGGCGATGCCCGCCAGGGCGAACAGCGCCATCGTCAGCCTGGAGCGCGCCTGCATGCCTGGTCTCCGTTTATTTCAGCTTTTCACCGCGCATTGCACGGCCCGCGCCCCATGAAACTGGCGCACCCCAGGCGAGGGCAGCCGTGCAAGGGCCGCCCCGCCGCACGGGCGGCGTCCCCCTTCCCACGCGTGGCGTGAGAGAAGGGGGAAGCGACGAAGTCGCTCAGGGGGCTTGGTCGTTTCATTTCAGGGGTGCGAGGGCATCATGGCCGCGTTCATGTGGAACATGACCCACAGCGTGCCGGCGATGGTCACGGCCAGGAACACCACGGTGAAGAGCGTGGACAGCATGGTCCAGCCGCCCTGGATCTTGCCGTTCATGTGCAGGAAGTAGACCATGTGCACGACGATCTGCACCGCCGCGAACAGGCCCAGCACCAGCACGCCCGTGGTGCGGTCCTGGATGGCGCCGCTCATCACCAGCCAGAAGGGGATGGCGGTCAGGATCACGGCCAGGACGAAGCCCTTGACGTAGTCGCCCTTGGTGACGTGGATGTCGTCGTGGCCATGCTCGCCATGGCCGGCGTGAAGTTCGTGTGCGCTCATTTCAAAGCACCCCCATCAGGTACACAAAGGTGAAGACGCCGATCCAGACCACGTCCAGGAAGTGCCAGAACATGGACAGGCAGTTCAGGCGGCGGGTGTTCTCGGGGATCAGGCCGTGTTTGCCGATCTGGAGCATCAGCGTGACGAGCCAGATCGAGCCGAAGGTCACGTGCAGGCCGTGCGTGCCCACCAGCGTGAAGAACGACGACAGGAAGGCGCTGCGCTGCGGGCCCGCGCCCTCGTGGAGCAGGTGCGCGAACTCGTACAGCTCCACGGCCAGGAACGCCAGCCCGAGCAGGCCCGTGACGGCCAGCCAGGCCAGCGTGCTCTGCACGTTGCGCTGTTGCTTGCTCAGCATGGCGAAGCCGAAGGTGATGGACGACAGCAGCAGGAAGGCGGTGTTGATGGCCACCAGCTTCAGATCGAACAGCTCGGCGCCCGTGGGGCCGCCGGCATAGCTGCGGCCCAGCACGCCGTAGGTGGCGAACAGCACGGCGAAGATGAGGCAGTCGCTCATCAGGTAGAGCCAGAAGCCCAGCGAGGTGCCGTTCTCGGGATGGGGCTCGTGCGCGAGGTGGTACTCGCGCGGCGCCAGCGCGGCGCCGGGGGTGAGGGTGTGCGTATCAGACATGGGCTGCGGCAAGCTGCTGGGTGCGCGCTTCTTCCGTGGCCGCCACTTCGGCGGCGGGGATGTGGTAGTCGCGCTGGTAGTTGAAGGTGTGGATGATCGAGGCCAGCACGGTGGCGGCGAACGAGGCGATGGCCAGCGGCCACATGTGCCAGATCATGGCGAAGCCGAACAGCGTGGACAGGCCTGCGATGACCACGCCGGCGCCGGTGTTGGCGGGCATGTGGATGGGCTGGAAGCCCGCCAGCGGGCGCCGGTAGCCGTGCTTCTTCATGTCCCACCAGGCGTCGATCTCGTGCGCCACGGGGGTGAAGGCGAAGTTGTACTGCGGTGGGGGCGAGGAGGTGGCCCACTCCAGCGTGCGCGCGTCCCAGGGGTCGCCCGTCACGTCGCGCAGCTGCTCGCGGCGCAGGTAGCTGACCACGAGCTGGACCAGGAAGCTGGCGATGCCCAGCGCGATCAGCGCGGCGCCGCAGGCGGCGATGACGAACCAGATCTGCAGCGACGGGTCCTCGAAGTGGTTCACGCGGCGTGTCGCGCCCATCAGCCCCAGGATGTACAGCGGCGTGAACGCCACCCAGAAGCCCACGAGCCAGAACCAGAACGAGCACTTGCCCCAGAACTCGTCGAGCCTGTAGCCGAAGGCCTTGGGGTACCAGTAGTTGATGCCGGCGAACACGGCGAACACCACGCCGCCGATGATGACGTTGTGGAAGTGCGCGATCAGGAACAGGCTGTTGTGCAGCACGAAGTCGGCCGGGGGCACGGCCAGCAGCACGCCGGTCATGCCGCCGATGGCGAAGGTGCACATGAAGCCCACCGTCCACAGCATGGGCACGGTGAAGCGGATGCGGCCCTTGTACATGGTGAACAGCCAGTTGAAGATCTTGGCGCCCGTCGGGATCGAGATGATCATCGTCGTGATGCCGAAGAAGGTGTTCACCGTGGCGCCCGAGCCCATGGTGAAGAAGTGGTGCAGCCACACCAGGTACGACAGCACCGTGATGCACACCGTGGCGTAGACCATGGAGGTGTAGCCGAACAGGCGCTTCCGGCTGAACGTGGCCACCACCTCGGAGAACACGCCGAACGCGGGCAGCACGAGGATGTAGACCTCGGGGTGGCCCCAGATCCAGATCAGGTTCACGTACAGCATGGAGTTGCCGCCCAGGTCGTTCGTGAAGAAGTTGGTGCCGGCGTAGCGGTCCAGCGACATCAGCACCAGCGCGGCCGTCAGGATGGGGAAGGTGGCCACGATGAGCGCATTGGTGCACAGGGCGGTCCAGCTGAACACGGGCATCTTCATGAGCTGCATGCCCGGCGCGCGCATCTTGATGATGGTCACGATCAGGTTGATGCCCGACAGCGTGGTGCCCACGCCCGCCACCTGCAGCCCCCAGATGTAGTAGTCCAGCCCCACGCCCGGGTCCTGCGCGCCCAGGTTGGACAGGGCCAGCCAGCCCGAGGTGGAGAACTCGCCCAGGAACAGCGACAGCATGACCAGCACGGCGCCGCCGGTGGTCATCCAGAAGCTGAAGTTGTTCAGGAACGGGAAGGACACGTCGCGCGCGCCGATCTGCAGCGGCACGAGGTAGTTCATCAGGCCCGTGACGAAGGGCATGGCCACGAAGAAGATCATGATCACGCCGTGGGCCGTGAAGATCTGGTCGTAGTGGTG
Source organism: Alicycliphilus sp. T452 (assembly GCF_054512775.1). Taxonomy (NCBI): domain Bacteria; kingdom Pseudomonadati; phylum Pseudomonadota; class Betaproteobacteria; order Burkholderiales; family Comamonadaceae; genus Alicycliphilus; species Alicycliphilus sp. T452. Next base: position 29,106 of record NZ_JBTNEH010000031.1, on the reverse strand, counting down.
CGGCGGCAGGTAGCCCATGTTCTCGCCGAAGGCCATGGACTGCTGCAGGCGCATCATCGCCGCGTCGGCGAAACCACGCAGGAACATGACCAGGCCCAGCACCATGTACATGATGCCGATCCTCTTGTGGTCGATGCTGCAGAACCAGTCGCGCCACAGCGGGCCCCACAGGCGGAACTTGAAGAGGGCGGCGGCCACGGCGAGGCCGCCCAGCACCACGGCGATGAAGGTCCAGAGCACGATGGGCTCGTGCGCCATGGGGATCGAGTCCCAGGTGATGCGGCCCAGCAGCCAGTGGGCCGGGGTAGTGTGTTCAGGCATATCGGATCTCTTGGCTCGTCAGATTCACTGGTGGTGGTGGCCGGCCGCCTCGTGATGGGCGGGGCCGGCGGCCTTGGGGGCGGGCGCGCCGCGGCGCGCGTCCATGGCCATGGTCTCGTGCATGCACGGCTGGCCGTCTTCCACGCAGCGGTTCAGCACCCGGTGGTACAGGCCCGGCTCCACGCTGGAGAAGCGCTGCACGGGATCGCGCTCGCTGGGCTTGGCCAGTTGCAGGTAGGCGGCCTTGTCCAGCGGCTTGCCCCCGGCCTTGGCCTTGTCCACCCACTGGGCGAACTCGGCGTCCGACAGGCCGTGGAACTTGAACGTCATGCCCGAGAAGCCCTTGCCGCTGTAGTGCGAGGCCAGGCCCGGGAACACGCCGGGCTTGTTGATCACGGCGTTCAGCTCGGTCTGCATGCCGGGCATGGCGTAGATCATGCCGGCCAGGTCGGGCACGTAGAACGCATTCATGGTCGAGGTGGCGGTGAGCTTGAACGTGATCGGCCGGTCCACCGGCGCGGCCAGCTCGTTCACCGTGGCGATGCCCTGCTCGGGATAGAAGAAGAGCCACTTCCAGTCCATGGCCACCACCTGCACCTCCAGGGGCCGGGTGTCCGCGGCCAGGGCGCGCTGGGCGTCGATGCGGTCCAGCGGCCGGTAGGGGTCGAGCTTGTGGGTGGCGATCCAGGTCAGGGCGCCCAGCGCGATGATGATCATCAGCGGAACGGTCCAGATCACCAGCTCCAGAACCGTGGAGTGGTGCCAGTCGGGGTCGTAGTCGGCGCCGGCGTTGCCCTGGCGGTATTTCCAGGCGAACAGCAGCGTCAGCAGGATCACCGGCACGATGATGCTGAGCATCAGCAGGGTGGCGGTGATGACCAGGTTGCCCTGCTGGGCGGCAATGTCGCCCGCCGGGTTGAGCACGACGGTCTTGCTGCAGCCGGCCAGGCCGGCAGCGGCGACGGCCGCGGCGAGCCGGGCCGGCCCGCGGAGTTTCTTCATGTGGAGCATGCGAGGAACGTGACGAATGCGCCCACCACCGAGCCCGGCGAGATGCACGCCGTAGGGGTAAACGCGAATTACAGAACGGGTGCAAATGTAATGCGGCTAGCGCTTTTTGCAGTGAGACATTTTGTCCAGGGTCAAACAATGGGCTTCAATGGCGCGCCAGGCATGGTTTTTGGGCGTGTCGGGCGCTGCGCGATACCCGATCTGAATTAGGGGTTTTCCCGGCTATGGCCCTGGTGAAAGCGCACTTGTTGACCAATGGACTTGCGTGTAGAACGGTGTCGTGTCTAACAAAAAGGAGCTGGGGAGAATATGACTAGCGCTTCCATCGCATACCCCGTTTACGGCCACGAGGATGCGGCCTCCCTGTCGCGCGCCCATACGGACGAGGACGTCACCCCCGGCGAGATCGCCGTGGGCGTGGTCATCGGGCGCGCCTCGGAGTATTTCGACTTCTTCGTCTTCGGCATCGCCTGCGTGCTGGTCTTTCCGTCGCTGCTGTTCCCCTTCCTGTCGCGCCTGGACGGCACCCTGGCCGCCTTCGCCATCTTTGCCGTGGCCTTCGTCGCGCGGCCGTTCGGCACCGCCATCTCCATGGCCGTGCAGCGGCGCTGGGGGCGGGGCACCAAGCTCACGCTGGCGCTGTTCGTGCTGGGCGTATGCACCGTGGGCATGGCCTTCCTGCCCGGCTACCGGACGGCGGGCGCGGCGGCCATCGCGGCCCTGGTCGCGCTGCGCTTCGGCCAGGGCCTGGCCCTGGGCGGTTCCTGGGACGGGCTGCCGTCGCTGCTGGCCATGGCGGCGCCGCCCGAGCGCCGCGGCTGGTACGCCATGCTGGGCCAGCTGGGCGCGCCGCTGGGCTTCGTGCTGGCGGCCAGCCTGTTCGCCTACCTGTACGGCAGCCTGTCGCTGGCCGAGTTCCTGGACTGGGGCTGGCGCTATCCGTTCTGCGTGGCCTTCGCCATCAACGTGGTGGCGCTGTTCGCGCGCCTGCGGCTGGTGGTGGGGCAGTCCTATGCCGAGCTGCTGGAGGAAAAGGAGCTGGAGCCCGTGGGCGTGGCGCGCCTGATGCGCGACGAAGGCGGCAACGTGGTGCTGGGCGCCTTCGCCGCGCTGGCCAGCTTCGCGCTGTTCCACGTGGTGACGGTGTTCCCGCTGTCGTGGATGTCGCTGTACTCGGGCCGCTCCATGGCCGAGGTGCTGTGCGTGCAGGTCGTGGGGGCCCTGCTGGCGGTGGCGGCCGTCGCGCTCTCGGGCCGGCTGGCCGACCGCGTGGGGCGGCGCAGCCTGCTGGGCGCCATGGCGGTGCTCATCGGCCTGTTCAGCCTGGCCACGCCCTGGCTGCTGGGCGGGGGCGAGCTCGGCGGCAATGTGTTCCTGCTGGCGGGCTTCGTGCTGCTGGGGCTGTCCTATGGCCAGGCCTCGGGCACCGTCACGGCCAACTTCTCCGCCCGCTACCGCTACACGGGCGCGGCGCTGTCGGCCGACCTGGCCTGGCTCATCGGCGCGGCCTTCGCGCCGCTGGTGGCGCTGGGGCTGTCGGCCCGCTTCGGCCTGGGGGCCGTGACGCTGTACCTGCTGTCGGGCGTGGCATGCACCCTGGCGGCGCTGCGCATCAACCGCATGATCGAGCAGCGCTCCTGACGGTTCTTCAAAAAACATAGCTGCCAGCGCTTGTCCCTCCTTCATTTCAGGCACGAAGTGGCCTGAAATACAGGTAGGGCAAGCGCTGGCAGCTCTTTTTTTGCTAGCTCAGTCCTTCGGGCGGAACCCGATCACCAGCGAAGAGGGCACGCGCCCGTCCACGTCGCGCGGCAGGGTCTCGGTGCGCTGCAGCGCGCGGACCACGGCGTCGTCCCAGGCCTTGTTGCCGCTGGAGTGCAGGATGCGCGTGCCGACGATGGTGCCGTCGGGCGCGGCGCGCACCTCGACCTCGGCGCGCGGGTTGCCTTCCACCAGATCGGGATAGACGATGTTGGGCCTGACCTTGGCCGCCACCTTGCCGGCGTAGCCGCCCGAGGGGCCGGCGCTGCGCTGCGCGGTGCCCGTGGCCGTCTCGCCGCCCGTGGCGCCGGCCAGGCCCGCGATGCGGCGCATCTGGTCCTTGCGGAATTCCTCGGCCCGCTTGGCTTCGAGTTCGGCCTTGCGTTTCTCCTCGGCCAGTTTCTTCTGCTTTTCCTGCTCGGCCTTTTGCTGCTCCAGCCGCTTCTCCTCGGCAAGCCGCTTCTCGCGCTCGGCCTTCTGCTGGGCCAGCTGGCGTTCCTTTTTCTCCTGCTCCAGGCGCTCGCGGCGCTCCTTGTCCTTCTTTTCCTGCTCCAGCTGCTGCTCGCGCTTTTTCTTCAGCTCTTCCTCGCGTTTTTTCTGCTTTTGCAGGGCGATGTCGGCCTCGCGCGTGTCGGGCTCGGCCTGGCGCGGCGGTGGCGGAGGAGGCGGCGGCGGAGGAGCCGGTGTGGGCTGCGGCTGGGGCTCGGGTTCGGGGGCAGGAGGGGGCTCGGCCGCGCGCGGCGCGGCCTGCTGGGGCACGGCGGCCCAGAGCTCGGCCTCCACGGCCGGCTGATCGGCGCTGCTCTTCCAGTTCACGCCCCAGGTCAGCGCGCCGATCAGGATGGCGTGGGCCAGCACCGCCAGCGCGATGGCCCGCATGCGCCCGGGCGGGCGCGGTGGGGCGAACTGGTCGCGGTCGTTGGTGGCGTGCATGCGGGTGGGGGCTCCTTGTGGTCAGCCGCCGCTCTTGACGGCCAGGGCGACGCGGGGAATGCCCGCGGCCTGCAGGGCCGACATGGCCTTCATGACGGAGTCGTAGGAGACGTTCTTGTCCGCGCTGATGAGCACGGGCGTGTCCTCGGGCTGGTCCTTGAGCCAGTTCCTGGCCGTGCTGCCCAGGTTCTGCAGCGGCACGGTGCGCTCGTTGCCGTCGGCCTTGAAGCGTATGCCGCCATCCTTGTCCACGATGACGTCGGCGCGCGTCTTGGGCATCTTGGTGCCCTTGCCCACGGAGGGCAGGTTCACCGAGCTGGGCGTGAGCATGGGCGCGGTCACCATGAAGATGATGAGCAGCACCAGCATCACGTCGATGAACGGCACCATGTTGATCTCGTTCATGGAGCGGCGGCGCGTGCCGCTGCGCGAGGCCATTGCGGGCATGCCGTGCCTCCCTTTCAGTGCCCCGAAGGCGAGCCGGGCTGGGCGCCCAGGTTGCGCTGCAGGATGTTGGAGAACTCCTCGATGAAGGTCTCCTGGTGGATGGCCACGCGGTCGATGTCGCGCGCGAAGCGGTTGTAGGCGATCACGGCCGGAATGGCGGCGAACAGGCCGATGGCCGTGGCCACCAGCGCTTCGGCGATGCCCGGCGCCACGGTGGCCAGCGTGACCTGCTCCATGCCCGCGAAGCCCGTGAAGGCGTGCATGATGCCCCACACGGTGCCGAACAGGCCCACGTAGGGGCTGACCGAGGCGACCGAGCCGAGGAAGGAGAGGCTGGACTCGATCACGTCCATCTCGCGCTGGAAGCTCGCGCGCATGGCGCGGCGCGCACCGTCGAGCAGCGTGCCGGGGTCCTGGATGCGGCGCTCGCGCAGCTTCTGGTATTCGCGCATGCCGCTGGCGAAGATGCGCTCCATGGGGCCGGCGCTCTTGGCGTTGTGCGCGGCGGCCGCGAACAGCTCGTTCAGGCTGGTGCCCGACCAGAAGTCGCGTTCGAAGTCTTCGTTGAGCGCCTTCACGCGCTTCAGGGCGAACAGCTTGCGGAAGATGGCGGCCCAGCTGGCCACGGAGACGGCCAGCAACAGCAGCATGACCAGCTGCACGACCCAGCTGGCATTGAGCACCAGGCTCAGTATCGACATGTCTTGGGAATTCATGATGAGGAGAGTCGTTCCAAAAGAGGGCCCGGGATGCGCGCCGGGCGCAGGGTGGCGGCCTCCACCCAGCCGATGCGGATGCTGCCTTCGCACAGCAGCGCGGGAGGGGATCCGGGGTTCATCTGCTCTGGTTTCAAGAGCGCCTGCTGCTCGATTGTGAGCGAAGCACGGCCGCATTCCTGGAGCCTGGCGGTAACAATCAGTTCGTCGTCCAGGCGTGCGGGGCGCAGGTAGCGCAGGCGTGCGTCGGTTACGACAAACATGCCGCCCGTGAGTTCCCGCAGGCGCTGCTGCCCCAGGTCCAGCGAGCGCAGCCATTCGGTGCGCGCGCGCTCGAAGAACTTGAGGTAGTTGGCGTAGAACACGATGCCGCCGGCATCCGTGTCCTCCCAGTAGATGCGCACGGGCCACTCGAACATCGCACTCAGCCGATCAGGGCCTGCATGCGCGCCACCGCTTCCTGCAGCTGCGCCATGGAGTTGGCCGTGGAGAAGCGCACGAAGCGCGCGGTGTCCGCCGTGCCGAAGTCGCGCCCCGGCGTGATCGCCAGGTGGGCGCGGCGCATGAGCTCGAAGGCGAAGTCCCAGCTGCCCTGCACGCCGAGCCTTTGCGCGGCCTCGCCGCAGTCGGCCCAGGCGTAGAAGGCGCCGTCGGGCGGCACGGGCACGGTCAGCCCGAGCCGGTCCAGCGCCGGGATGAAGAAGTCGCGCCGCGCCTTGAACTCGGCGCGGCGGCGCTCGTATTCGGCGATGCTGTCCGGCTCGAAGCAGGCCAGGGCCGCGTGCTGCGAGACGGTGGATGCGCAGATGAACAGGTTCTGCGCCAGGCGCTCGACCACGGGCACCATGGCTTCGGGCACCACCATCCAGCCCAGGCGCCAGCCCGTCATGTTGAAGTACTTGCTGAAGCTGTTGATGCTGATGACGTCCTCGCCCAGGGCCAGGGCCGTGTGGCCGAACGCCTCTTCGTAGGACAGGCCCAGGTAGATCTCGTCGATGATCGTGATGCCGCCGCGCGCGCGCACCGCCGCCTGGATGCGGCGCAGCTCATCGGGCGCGATGGAGGTGCCCGTAGGGTTGGAGGGCGAGGCCAGCAGCACGCCGCGCGTGCGTGCGCCCCAGGCGGCCTCGACCTTGGCGGCGCTGAGCTGGAAGCGCTCCCCGGCCGTGGTCGGGACGAGCACCGCCCGGCCGTCGGCCGCGCTCACGAAGTGGCGGTTGCAGGGGTAGCTCGGGTCGGGCATCAGGATCTCGTCGCCCGCGTCGATGAGCGCCAGGCACGCGAGCTGCAGCGCGGCCGAGGCGCCCGCCGTGACCACGATGCGCCGCGCCGGCACATTCACGCCGAAGCGCGTCGCATACCAGCCGCTGATGCGCTCGCGCAGCTCGTCCAGGCCCAGGGCGTTGGTGTATTGCGTGAGGCCGTCCCGCACGGCGCGGTCGGCGGCCTGCCGTACCAGCGGCGGCGCGGTGAAGTCGGGCTCGCCGATGTTCAGGAAGATCATGGGCTCGCGCGTGCCGGCCACCTCGCGCGCCAGGCCTTGCGCGGCCTTGGCCACTTCCATCACGTAAAAGGGTTCTATGCGCTCGGCGCGGGTGGAGAATTTCATGGCGAAGCAGCCTGCCCGCGGCCGGCGGCGCGCGGGCGTGAAGACAAACGAAGGGTCAGCCGGCCTTGCCCGCGGCCTTGTCGGCAGCGACCTCGGCGGCGCGCAGCTGCGGCGCCAGGCCGTTGAGGATGCCGTTGACGTACTTGTGGCCGTCGGTGCCGCCGAACTCCTTGGCCAGCTCGATGCACTCGTTGATGACCACGCGCCAGGGCACGTCGGGGCAGTGCTGGAACTCGTACACGCCGATCCACATCACCGCATGCTCGATGGGCGAGATCTCGGCCATCTTGCGGTCGAGCAGCGGCGCGATCAGCGCGTCCATGTGCTGGGCCGTCTCGATGCAGCCGTGCAGGAGCGCGTCGTAGTGCGCGGCGTCGGCCTTGTGAAAGCCCGACAGGTCGCGCGTGAACAGGTCGATGGCGGTGGCGTCGTTGCCGCCCACCAGGTGCTGGTAGAGCGCCTGCAGCGCGAATTCGCGCGCGCGCGAGCGCCCCGACTTGGAGCCCGCCTTGCGCGCGCCGGTGGCGGTCAGGCCGGTGCGCGGCTGGCGTGGCGGGCGCTTGGGCTGCGCGGGTTGCCCGGGCGTGGGGGCTTCGCTCACGACAGCTCCTCCTGCAGGTTGGCCATCTCCACGGCCACGCGGGCGGCATCCGCGCCCTTCTCGCTCTGGCGGGCGATGGCCTGCTCCAGGTTCTCGGTGGTCAGGATGGCGTTGGCGATCGGGATCTGGTAGTCGAGGCCGATGCGCGTGACGCCGGCGCCCGATTCGTTGGCCACCAGCTCGAAGTGGTAGGTCTCGCCGCGGATGATGCAGCCCAGCGCGATGAGCGCGTCGTAGCCGCCGCGCTCGGCCATGGCCTGCAGCGCCAGGGGCACCTCCAGAGCGCCGGGCACGAGCACGTGGCGGATGTGCTGCTCCTGCACGCCGAGCCGGAGCAGCTCGGCGCGGCAGGCGGCCGCCAGCGTGTTGGTGATGTTCTCGTTGAAGCGGGCCTGCACGATGCCGATGTGCAGCTTCCTACCGTCCAGCCGGTCGGCCGTTCCCTTGTCTGCGCCAAACATGATTTATTCCTTGGGGATGTATCCGGTGATTTCCAGGCCGTAGCCCGCCATGCTGGGCATGCGCCGCGGCTGGCCCATGAGCTGCATGCGCGCCACGCCCACTTCGCGCAGGATCTGCGCGCCCACGCCGTAGGTGCGCAGGTCCATGCGGCCGCGCTCGGGCGCCTGGGCGGCGCGGGCGCGGCCCTCGAACTGCGCGAGCAGCTGTTCGCCCGTCTCGCCGCAGTTGAGCAGCACGGCCACGCCCCGGCCCTGGGCCGCGATGTAGCGCAGGCTCGCGTCCAGGCTCCAGGAGTGCATGGCGCGGCTCGCCTCCAGCGTGTCGAGCACCGACAGCGGCTCGTGCACGCGCACGGGCACGCTCTCCTGCGCGTCCCACTGGCCCTTGACCAGCGCCAGGTGCACGCCCTGGCTGGGCTCGTCGCGGAAGGCATGGGCGGTGAACTCGCCGAACGCGGTCTGCATGGGGCGCGAGCCCGCCTTGTGCACCAGCGACTCGGTGCGGCTGCGGTGCTCGATCAGGTCGGCGATGGTGCCGATCTTGAGGCCGTGCTCGGCCGCGAACAGCTGCAGGTCGGGCAGGCGGGCCATGGTGCCGTCGTCCTTCATCACCTCGCAGATCACGGCGGCGGGGCTGCAGCCGGCCATGGCGGCCAGGTCGCAGCCGGCCTCGGTGTGGCCGGCGCGCATGAGCACGCCGCCGTCCACGGCCTGCAGCGGGAAGATGTGGCCGGGCTGCACCAGGTCGGCGGCCACGGCGCCCGGGGCCACGGCCGCTTGCACGGTGCGCGCGCGGTCGGCGGCGGAGATGCCGGTGGTCACGCCCTCGGCCGCCTCGATCGAGACGGTGAAGGCCGTGCCCATCTTGGTGCCGTTGCGCGCCACCATGGGGGGCAGCTGCAGGCGCTCGCAGCGCTCGCGCGTGAGGGTCAGGCACACCAGGCCGCGGCCGAAGCGCGCCATGAAGTTGATGGCCTCGGGCGTCACGTGGTCGGCGGCGATGACCAGGTCGCCTTCGTTCTCGCGGTCTTCCTCGTCGACCAGGATGACGATGCGGCCGGCGGCCAGCTCGGCCACGATGTCTTGCACGGGCGAGATGGGCGCGGGCGTCAGGGGGGTGTTCATGCGGAGCTTTCAGGGAAACCGTGCGCGGGCGCGGCGGCAAATTCCCGGCGGGTGGCCCAAAGAACATGCGCAGCGGCCACGGGCCGCACGGGTGGGGGATGCGTGGATCCCGAAGCGGGCGATTTTAGCGCGCGCGGCTATATCGCCGGCGCCTGCAGCGTCACGTCGCTGGCCGGGCGGGCCACGCAGGGCAGCACCCAGCCCTCGGCCTTTTCCTCGGCCGAGAGGCCGGGCCAGTCCATCTCGTAGCGCACCTGGCCCTGCACCAGCAGGCACATGCAGGTGCGGCAGGTGCCGTTGCGGCAGGAGCTGGGCCAGTCGATGCCGCCTTGCTCCAGCGAGGCCAGCAGGGGCTGGTCGGGCCAGGCGTCGCACTGCGTGCCGTCGTCGCCCACGCGGGCGGTGAAGAAGGGTGGGGTGCTCATGGATTGCGGGAGTGGTTTTGAATGAAAAATGGGGCTGGCCCTTGCTGGTCAAGCGCAGGCAGCTACTGAAAACATAGTATCCGGAAGGCGTTCCGAACCGGCCGTGCATTGCCTGTTTTTTAGGCAGGACAGGGGCGGCCCATGCAAATCAAGCACTTGCGGGCGCCATACAGGACTTGTCAAAAGTTATCCACACGATTGTCCAGCCCGGGCTGGGATAAGCCGGCCCATCCTGCCTAAAAAACAAGCAGTGCGAAGGAAGCCATTGCAAATCAATGGCTTGCATGCGCCATACAGTGCTTGTCCGTGGTTATCCACATGATTATCCAGCGCGGCCAGGGATAACCCGCGGTGCATCAGGCAAACAGGGATTCGAAGCCATCTCCTGGAAAGAAGCGCCGCTCGCGCTGGTACAGCCGCGTGGGGCCGGGCAGGGCGCTTTCGCGCACCGAATGCCGGGGGTCGCCGGGGTAGCAGATGACGCGCGCGCCCTCGTGCTCGAAGGCCTCGGGCAGTATGGTGGGCGGGCGCCGCAGCCGCGCCTGTTCCATCACGCTGCGCACGCTGGCGTGGCGCGCCAGGTGCGCCAGGCTCATGATCTGCGGCGGCGCCAGGTCGATCTGGCCGTCGCGGTAGCGCTCCAGGGCGCTGCGCGGCGCGATCCAGATGCTGGCGGTGGTCTCCTCGTCGTCGTGCCCGGCCTCCTGGCCGTCGGGCGCCTGGGCCACGAAGAAGCGCGTGTCGAAGCGGCGCGTCGCCATGGCCGGCGTCACCGGGGTGATCCAGCGCGACCAGGCGCACATCCGGCGCGTGGCCAAGCGCAGCTGCAGCGCCGCCAGCACCTGGGCCAGCGGCTGGCCTTCGTGCAGCATGGCGCGGGCGCGCGGGGCGTCCACCGGGGCTTGGGCCTGCAGGGGCTCGGCCAGCAGCAGGCCGCATTCCTCCAGCGCCTCGCGCAGCGCCGCCACATGCAGGCCGGCGGCGGTGGCGGGGTCCAGGGCGCTCTCGCCCAGGCCCTCGTGCAGCGCCTGCGCCGGCTGGTCCAAGTGGGCGGCGCCGTCGCGGTCGGCGGCGTCGAGCTTGCCGCCCGGGAAAACATAGGCCCCGCCCATGTTGGCCATCTGCGCATGGCGGCGCAGCAGCAGGGTCTCGATTCCCGAGGGGGTGTCGCGCAGCAGCACCACGGTGGCTGCGTCGCGCGGGGTCTCGGGGGTGCTGGGGGTGGGTACGGGTTGCATGGTGTGGTTCGTGATGATGTGGGTGGTTGGAGTCTCGGACGTTTCCTGCCGCATTGTCCTTCTGGCGTAGAGTGACGCCTTCGCAGGCGGACGTTCCGCATGCACCTTAGCAGGAGTCAATGCAGTATGGAGATGGATTTCAAGGGCCGCGTGGCCATCGTGACGGGCGCCGGCGGCGGCCTGGGCCGCCAGCATGCGCTGGCGCTGGCCGCGCGTGGCGCCAGGGTGCTGGTCAATGACCTGGGCGGGGCGGTGGACGGCAGCGGCGGCTCGGCCGGCGCGGCGCAGGCCGTGGTCGACGAGATCCGCGCCGCTGGCGGCCAGGCGCTGGCCAATGGCGCCTCGGTGACCGACTTCGCGGCCGTGCAGGCCATGGTGCAGCAGGCCATCGACGCCTGGGGCCGCGTGGACGTCCTGGTGAACAACGCCGGCATCCTGCGCGACAAGTCGTTCGCCAAGATGGACATGGCGGACTTCCAGCTGGTGGTCCAGGTCCACCTCATGGGCGCGGCCCATTGCTGCAAGGCCGTGTGGCCGCACATGCAGGCGCAGAAATACGGGCGCATCGTCATGACGACCTCGTCCACGGGCCTGTACGGCAACTTCGGCCAGGCCAACTACGGCGCGGCCAAGCTGGCGCAGGTGGGCCTGATGCAGACGCTGGCCATCGAGGGCGCCAAGTACGGCATCCACGTGAACGCCCTCGCGCCCACGGCCGCCACGCGCATGACCGCGGGGCTGATGCCCGACGACGTGCTGGCGCGGCTCGCGCCCGAGGCCGTGGTGCCCGCCATGCTGGTGCTGGCGCACGAGAGCGCGCCCACGCGCACCATCCTGTGCGCGGGCGCCGGCAGCTTCGAGGCCGCGCACATCACGCTCACCCAGGGCGTGCACCTGGGGTCGGGGCAGGACGTGCCCGAGCAGCTGGCCGCGCGCCTGGCCGAGGTGTGCGACCGCGCGGGCGAGCAGGTGCCGCAGAACGGGTCCGCCCAGGGCGCGAACGAGGTGCGCCTGGCCATGGACGCGGTCGCCTAGCGCGGCCGGGCGGCGCGGCACTGCCGCGCGACGCGGTTCCCGGGCATTGACGCGGCTTCAGGCAGCCGCTGGCGCGGCGTGCTAAGTTCCGGCCCCACGCCAAAGTTGGAACAACAAGATGAGCACTCTGCAACAGAGAATCGCCGCGCTGCCGGCCGAGCGCCTGGCCGGCATGCGCCGCGGCATGGAAAAAGAGGGGCTGCGCGTGCTGCCCACGGGCGGCCTGGCGCTCACGCCGCATCCGCAGGCGCTGGGCTCGGCCCTCACGCATCCCAGCATCACCACCGACTACAGCGAGTCGCAGATCGAGCTCATCACCGGCGCGCACGCGGGCGTGCAGGGCTGCCTCGATGAACTGACCGAGATCCACCAGTACGTGCTGCGCACCCTGGCCGAGGCCGGCGGCGAGATGCTGTGGGTCTCCAGCATGCCCTGCGGCCTGCCCACGGACGAGACCATTCCCATCGGCCGCTACGGCAACTCGCACATCGGCCGCGCCAAGAGCATCTACCGCATGGGCCTGGCGCACCGCTACGGGCGGCGCATGCAGACCATCTCGGGCATCCACTACAACTGGTCGCTGCCCGGCGTGACGAGCGAGGAATACTTCGCGCTGATCCGCAACTTCCGCCGCCATGCCTTCGTGCTGCTGTACCTGTTCGGCGCCTCGCCGGCGCTGTGCCCCTGCTTCGTGCAGGGGCGCCAGCACGGCCTGCAGCCCATGGGCGATGGCACGCAGGCCCTGTACCTGCCGCACGCCACCTCGCTGCGCATGGGGCGGCTGGGCTACCAGAGCGACGCCCAGGCCAGCCTGAACGTGAGCTACAACGGCCTGTCGGGCTACGCCGACTCGCTGCACGAGGCCTTGACGCAGCCGTACCCGGCCTACGAGGCCATCGGCATCCGCAACATCGGCGGCGACTACAACCAGCTCGGCACCAGCCTGCTGCAGATCGAGAACGAGTTCTACGGCACCATCCGCCCCAAGCGCACCGTGCGCCGCGGCGAGCGCCCGCTGCACGCGCTGCGCGAGCGCGGCGTGGAATACGTCGAGGTGCGCCTCATGGACCTGGACCCGTTCGAGAGCGTGGGCATCACCGCCGCGACCATGCGCCTGCTGGACGTGTTCCTGCTGCACTGCCTGCTCACCGACAGCCCGCCCGACACGCCGCAGGAGATCGCCGAGTGCAAGCACAACCAGCACCAGACGGCCGAGCGCGGGCGCGAGCCGGGCCTGCTGCTGCAGCGGCGCGGCCAGCCCGTGGCGCTGGCCGACTGGGCCGCGCAGGTGCTGGACGAATGCGCGCCCATCGCCGCGGCCCTGGACCAGGCGCAGCAGGGGCAGGACTATGCCGCCGCGCTGCGCCAGGCCCGGGCCGTGCTGGCCGACAGCGCGCTGGCCCCGTCGGCGCGCGTGCTGGCGGCCATGCAGGCGCAGCCGGGCTGCGGCTTCGAGGCGTTCTCGTTCGCCCAGTCCGCCAAGGCGCGCGACCGGCTCCTGGCGCTGCCCTGGAGCGCCCGGCAGCAGGCGCATTACGAGGCGCTGGCCGCACGCTCGCTGGCCGAGCAGAAGGACATCGAGGCGCAGGACGAGCTGCCCTTCGAGGACTGGCGCCAGCAGTACATGGACCCGCGCCAGCTCGGCTGAACCCCGAACCGCCCGCCCCGGCGGCGGGGGCGCACCATCCGGCCATGCCCATTCCCCTCGCATCCCGCCTGCACGCCGCCCGGCGGGTGCTGCTGTCCCACTACGTCGCCAACGGCGCGGCGGCGGCCCTGGGGCTGCTGCTGATCTCGGCCCTGGTGCACCTGTGGCTGGGCAGCGCCGCCGCATCGGCCGCCACCGTGGGTGCCATCGTCGCCATTCCGCCGGACATGCCCGCGCCGCGGCGCGGCAAGCTGCTGCACATGCTGCCGGCGCCGCTGCTGGCGCTGCCGCTGTTCCTGGTGGTGCAGCGCCTGCACGACGCGCCCTGGATGCTGGGCCTGCTCATCGTGCCCGCGAGCTTCCTGGCCTTCCTGGCCATGGCCTGGGGCAAGCGCGGCGCGCCCGTGGCCATCGCCGCCGTGCTGGCGCTGGTGTTCTCCATGGCGGTGCCGGCGCCGGCCGAAGGGGAGGGCTGGCGCGCGGCGCTCACCACCACCTTCCACTTCGGCCTGGGCGCGTTCCTGTACCTGCCCTGGGCGGTGCTGGCCAACCGCGTGCTCAACGGCCGCTACCGCGTGCAGCTGATCGCCGACGTGCTGCTGTCGCTGGCCGCGCTGATGCGGCTGCAGGCACTGCAGTTCACGCCCGTGCTGGCGCTGGGCGAGCGCGACAACCCGCTCATGGGCGCGCTCCTGCTGCGCCAGGCCACGTTGGCCGACCAGCTGCAGGCGGCGCGCGACATCGTGCTCGAAGCGCCCGCCAGCGCGCGCCAGCAGCAGCTGGCCGGCATGCTGCTGTGCGCCCTGGAGATGCGCGACCACCTGCTGGCCAGCGCGCTCGACCTGGAGCAGCTGCGCCGCCAGCCCGAGCAGGCCGGGGCGCTGGAGCGCCTGCACACCGAGCTGCTGGCGCAGGCCGGCGCGCTCGCGCAGCTGGCCGATGCGCTGCTGCTGGCGCGCAAGCCCGAGCTGCACCCGCGCCCGCGCCCCGACCTGGGCGCGCTGCAGGAGCCGGCCCAGGCCGGCTTCACCCCCGCGCGGCTGGCGCGCGGCCTGGCGTACCGCATCGGCCACATCCATGACGAAGTGGGCCAGCTCATCGCCCTGGCGCGCGGCGAGCGCGCGCCCGACCTGGCCCTGGTGCGCGTGTACTGGCAGATGTTCGTCAGCCCCACGGGCTGGGGCTGGAAGCCCTTGCGGGGCCTGTGGCGCTGGCGCGCCGCGCCCCTGCGCCACGCCATGCGCGCGGCGCTGGCCATCGGCGTGGGCTATGCCGTGTCGCAGCTGCTGCCCTGGCGCGAGCATGCCTACTGGATCGTGCTGACCATCATCGTCGTGCTGCGCGGCAGCCTGGCGCAGACGCTGGAGCGGCGCAACGAGCGTGTCGCGGGCACCCTGCTCGGCTGCCTGATCGCGTCGGCCGTGCTGGCGGCCGACCTGCCGCCCTGGGCGCTGCTCGCCTGCGTGACGCTGGCGCAGGCCGTGTCCCACTCCTTCACCCTGCGGCGCTACCTGTTCACCGCCGTGGCGGCCACGGTGCTGGGCCTGGTGCAGGCGCATCTGCTGGGCGCGGGCGGCAGTGCCGGCTTCGTGCTGCTGGAGCGCATGGCCGATACGCTGATCGGCGCCGGCATCGCCTGGGCCTTCGCCTATGTGCTGCCCTCATGGGAGCGCCAGCAGATACCGGCCCTGGTGGCGCGCACCCTGGCGGCGCAAATCCGCCACGCGCGCGAGGCGCTGGCGCTGGGCCAGCTGCAGGCCGTGGACAACCATCCCGAGCTCGCCTGGCGCCTGGCGCGGCGCGAGGCCTACGACAGCCTGGGCGCCCTGGTGCAGGCCACGGCGCGCGCCTGGAAGGAGCCGCGCGCCGTGCGCCCGCCGCTGGCGCCGCTGGAGCGCATGCAGGTGCACTGCTACCAGCTGCTGGCGCAGCTCACGGCCGTCAAGTCCATGCTGCTGCTGCGCCGGGGGCATCTGCGCAGCGAGGAGGTGCAGGCGCCCCTGCAGGCCGCGGCCGAGCGGCTGGAGGCGATATTGACCGGCACCGCCGCGCAGGCGCCGCAGGGCCCGCAGCCGGACGGCGCGGGCCCATCCGAATCCCTGCCGCCGCTGGTGGAGGCCGACCTCACCCCCTGGCTGCTGCGCCGCCTGCACCTGTCCGAGGAACTGGCGCTGCGGCTGCACGGCGAGGCTATGGCGGTGGTGGCGCCTCTGCAGGCCGGATAGGGCCGGGGATCCGCTCGCGCGCATCCTCGCACCACCACTGCGCTGCCGCGTAGAACCCCTCCCACACGCACCCGTTGCACCCTCGCCCGCAGCAGCTCGCGGGCTCGGGCGGCGGCGGGCGCAATGCCACGCCTGCGCGCGCAGCTTCGGCCTGCAGGGCGGCGAAGCGCCGGCGCGTGGCTTCGAGCATTTCAGCGGCGGCCGCGGCGCCAGCGGACGAGGCCGTAGCGCGCCAGGAGGGCGCAGCCCAGCACCAGGGAGAACCAGCCCGCCAGGTAGGCCTGGCCCATGAGGTCGCGCACGCCGGGCGAGCGCGCCACGTAGGGGGCGAGCAGGATGATGGCGCCGATGAGCGCGCAGGTCACGCCCTTGAGCAACAGCTCGGAATCTTGCTTGCGCTGGGAGGAAGGGGGCATGGGGCGATTATCCTTGCCGCTTCCCCGAAGTTTGATGAGTGAAAGTACAGCCCCATGGCCATCCAGTGGTTTCCCGGTCACATGCACCTGACGCGCAAGGCGATCGGCGAGCGCATCAAGGACATCGACGTGGTGATAGAGCTGCTGGACGCGCGCCTGCCGGGCTCCAGCGGCAACCCGCTGCTGGCCGAACTCACGGGGCACAAGCCCACGCTCAAGGTGCTCAACAAGCAGGACGTGGCCGACCCCGCGCGCACGCCTGCGTGGCTGGACTGGTACAACGCGCGGCCCGGCACGCGCGCCATCGCGCTCGACGCCTCGGACGCCGCGCCCGCGCGCCGGCTCGTCGAGGCCTGCCGCCAGCTCGCGCCCAACCGGCGCGGCCTGTCGCGGCCCATGCGGGGGCTGGTCGTGGGCATTCCCAACGTAGGCAAGTCCACGCTGATCAACACCCTGTCGGCCAAGCGCGAGGCCAAAACCGGCGACGAGGCCGGCGTCACCAAGCAGGAGCAGCGCATCGTGCTCGACGATGACTTCTACCTCTGGGACACGCCGGGCATGCTGTGGCCGCGCATCATCGTGCCCGAGAGCGGCTACCGCCTTGCCGCCAGCGGCGCGGTGGGGCGCAACGCCTACGACGAGGAGGAGGTGGCGCTGGAGCTGCTGGCCTACGTGAAGCGCCACTACGCGCCGCTGCTCGACGCCCGCTACAAGCTGGGCCTGGACGCGCAGGCCATCGGCGCCAGCCACGACGACGAGCTGCTGGCGCTGATCGCGAAAAAGCGCGGCGCGGTGATGAGCGGCGGGCGGCTGAACCTGCAGAAGGCCGCCGAGATCGTGCTCACCGACCTGCGCAGCGCCGCCCTGGGCCGCGTGACGCTGGAGACGCCCGGGGAGTTCGAGGCCTGGCTGGCCGCCGCCCGGCAGCAGGAGAAGGAGCGCGCCGAGCGCAAGGCCGAGCAGCGCAAGCGCGACGAGCGCCGCGCGCGCAATGCGCCGCGGGACGATGGGTAGGCTTTTTAGATGAAAAATGGCTCCAGCGCCCGTCCATCAAGCGCTGGCAGCTATCAATAGCAGAGCTTATCGCCGCTGCCGCTACCAGGCCAGCGGCGCGGGCGCGCCGTCCCAGAAGATGAAGCGCCGCACTTCCGCGTAGCGCGAGGTGCCCGGCAGATAGGGGTCGATGCCGCTGCCCTTGCGCAGCAGCACCAGGTAGCCGCCGGCGGTGCCCACGGCCAGGGCGTGGCCGTCCGGGGCCATGGCGATGCTACGTATGGCCCCGCCGATGTGGTGGCGCCACAGCGTGCGGCCATCCTCGGCCAGGCCGTGCAGGTCGCCGTCGGCGTCGCCGCGCACCGTGAGGCCGTGGGCGGCGGCCGTGGGCGCGCCGTCGATGTCCGCCGTGGGGGTCGGCTGCGGCGCAGGCGCGGGGGCGATGCGCAACCCGTCGGCGCCGACCTCCCACCAGGCGCCGGCCTGCGCGCCGTGCGCCGCCGCGACATGCGCCAGCAGCCGGCCGTCCGCCTGCCACAGCACGGGGCCCACGGCCCGGCCGCCGCGCGCCGCGCGGTAGGCGAGGGCGCCGGGCGCGAACGCGAAGCGGCGGTGAAAGCGTGCCGAGAGGTCGGCGTCCGCCCAGGCGTGCACGGCGCGCGCCAGCTGCAGCACGGCGCCGGCCTGGGCGCCGCGCGGGTCGATCACGGGCAAGGCTGCTGCACCGCCATCCTCCTGCGCGGGCGGCTCCGCCATGCGCTCGGCCTGCAGCGCCCAGCGCTCGCGCACCAGGGCGGCGTGGGCGCGGCCGGTGCGCTGCCATTCATGGGACAGGGCCATGATCTGCGCGCCGAACACCTCGGCGTCGGGCTCGTCGGGCGCGAACGGGGGCGTGCGCGGCAATGGCGGGGCGGGCGGGCCGTCCGGCGGCGGCGCCTGCTGCGCGCGCGCGTGCTCCGCGTACAGGCGCTGCTCCAGCGTGGTGAACAGGCGCAGCAGGCGCGCCATGTGGTCCACGGCGTCGTTGGGCAGGCTCTGGCGCGCGTCGCTCTGGCGCTGGGCATAGCTCAGGCGCAGGCCCGGCGGGTGGGCCGTGCCCTCGTGCGGCGCGTCGTCATCGACCAGGTCGATCTGGTAGCAGGCATGGGCGTCGTCCTCCGCGTCGCCCGGCGCCTCGCTGCCGTTGCGCCAGCTGAGCTTGAGTGCGCGGCCCCAGCTGCGGCCGCCCTCATGGCCGGGCTGGCGCGCGCCTATCCACACGTCGCCCTCCCACCAGCCGTTGCGCTCGGGGTCCCACCAGTCGTTGTAGCGGCCGGTGAAGACGGGCAGCAGGGTCAGCGCCCGCACGCGCTCGGGCGTCAGGGCGGCGTGCAGGCGCGCGCGCAGCGGCCGGCCCGCGCGGCGCTGGCCCTCGGCGCGGCGCCAGTAGCCGATGACGCCGCGCCAGGCCTCGGCGCAGGCCTGCAGCGCCTCGGGCGGCGCGTCGTGCAGGCCCTGCCAGGGGCCGGGCTCGCCCGTGGCGCCGTAGCCGCGGTACTGGCGCACCAGGCCGTCCGTCACCGTGGGCGCCGCTGGCTGGCGCAGCCGCGCCCAGGCCTGGGCGAACAGGCTGGCATGGGCGGCGGGGTCGTCGTGCGGCAGCGCGAGCCAGAAGTCCCAGCGCTTCCAGACGGTGATGAACAGGCCGTCGTGGTAGGCGTCCTGCTCTTCGTCGACGTGGCTGCGCGTGAACAGGAAGTCCGTCTGCCCGAACCAGCCCGCGGCCTTGTGGCGGCTGCTGTCGGGCAGGGCGGCCCTGAGCAGCTGGCGCAGGGCGGCGGCGTCCATGGACTCGCCGGGGCACAGCGTGGCGTCCTCGGGCAGGCCGTCCTCGCGCAGTGCGTCCGTGCCGGGCTCGGCAGAGTCGATGGGCGGTGTGGTGGGCATGGTGTGCGGCGGGTTGGCGTGCAGCGCATGGTAGCGCGGCGCGGCGCTATGCGGCCATCCACGGCAGCGTGAACACGCGCGCCTGCCAGTCGCGCCAGGGGGCGTCGGGCGCGCAGGGCAGGGGCGCCGCGGCGGGCGGCCAGGGCAGGCCGCTGTCGATCGTGAGCATGCGCCCGTCCTGCGGGTGCGGCAGGCGCAGGCGCCAGGCGTGCAGCCACAGCCGCTGCAGGCCCAGGCGCTCGGCCCACCAGCGGTTGAGCGGGCCCTTGCCGTGCGTGGCGTCGCCCAGGATGGGGTGGGCGGCGTGCTTGAGGTGGCGGCGGATCTGGTGGCGCCGCCCGGTCGTGGGCTCGGCCAGCACCAGCGATGCGCGCGTGGTGGCGAAGCGCGGGTCGCTGGGTTCGGGCAGCTCCAGCCGCGCAAGGCGGGTAAGAAGCGTGTGCGCGGGCTGGGCGGGGGCGTCCTGCGGCGCGTCGTCGGGGCGCAGCGGGTGGTCCACCTCGGCCAGCGGCGGGGCCCAGCCGCGCACCAGCGCCAGGTAGCGCTTGTGCACCGCGTGGCGCGCGAAGGTGTCGGCCAGGGCGCGCGCGGCCGCGGGGTGCAGGCCCATGACGAGCACGCCGCAGGTGCCCTTGTCGAGCCGGTGCACGGGGTAGACGTGGCGGCCGATCTGGTCGCGCAGGGCCTGCACCACGAAGCGCGTCTCGCCGGCGTCGAGCCCCGTGCGGTGCACCAGCCAGCCGGCGGGCTTGTAGAGCGCCACCATGTGCTCGTCCTGCCACAGCAGGTGCAGCGGGGGCGTGGAGCCGGGTGTCAGGAGTCGCGCCCCGGCGTGAACTGGATGGTGCTCAGGCCCGTGTCGGGCGCATCCCGGTTGCGGCGCGGCGTGAGCCAGTACACCTTCAGGCCGTGCAGCCAGGCGCCCAGGTAGACGATGGACAGGGCAAAAATGCCCCATTGCCCGGCCTTCCACGAGGCGTAGAACCAGAACGGCTGCCCCAGCAGCCCGAAGATGCAGGCCCAGCGGCGCAGGCCCGCGCTGCGCGTCTGCGACAGCCAGGCTGCGGTGGCGCCCAGCAGGGCGATGGCGATCTGGTCGAGTCCCATGAAACGGTGGCTGGTTGGGTGACGTGGAAAATACGCGCTGGATGTTTGTACAGCATGATAGCAGCCTGCCTGGCGCCTGCCTGCAGCACAATGCGCCGCCATGATGATGTCCCCGCGCTCCGCCATTTTGCCGCTGCCCCTGCTGGCCGCGCCCCGTGCCGACGATCCCCGGCCCCTGGTCCTCTACCACGGCCGCTGCGCCGACGGCTTTGCCGCGGCCCTTGCGGCCTGGCGCTTCTATGGCGGGCAGGTGCAGTGCCTGGGCCTGTCGCACGGCCAGGCGGCCACGGTGGACGACTTGCCGCCGCTGGAGGGCCGCGCCGTCTACGTGCTGGACTTCTCCTTCGCGCCCGCGCTGCTGGCCGGGATCGACGCGCGCGCCGCCAGGCTGGTGTTGCTGGACCACCACAAGAGCGCGGCCGAGCAGCTCGCGGGCTTTGCCTGCCGCTGCGGCGCGGTGCATTTCGACATGGCCAAGTCCGGCGCGCGCCTGGCCTGGGAGTTCTTCCACCCCGAGGCGCCGCTGCCCGACCTGGTGCGCCATGTGGAGGACCGCGACCTGTGGACCTGGCGGTATCCCGAGACGGCGGGCTTCGTGGCCGCGCTCGACATGGAGCCCTTCGACTTCGCGCGCTGGAGCGCCATCGCCGACTTCTCGCCCGCCGAGGCGGCGGCCTTCGTCGCGCGCGGCCAGGCCATGGACGAGAAGTTCCGCCACCTGGCGCAGGACGTGGCCGGCGGCGCCCGGCCGCTGGTGTTCAACGGCGAGGCCGGGCTGATGGTGAATGCGCCCGGGGCCTTCCACAGCCTGGTGGGCGAGCTGCTCTCGAAGCAGAGCGGCACCTACGCGCTGATGTGGGCCGTGGGCGGCGACGGGCAGGTCAAGGTGGGCCTGCGTTCGCAGCGCGGCTACGACTGCTCGCCGCTGGCCGTCCGCATGGGCGGCGGCGGGCATGCGCAGGCCTGCGGCTTCCGCATGCCGGCCGAGCGGCTGGCCGAGCTGCTGAGCGGCAGCTTCGATTCATAGCCAAATCGGGCTCCAGCGCTTGTCTGGAAAGCGCTGGCAGCTATCAAAGTCTAAGCAGCTTCCTCGAACTTGTCCACGCGCCGCAGCGTGGGAAACAGGCGCGCCCACAGCCCCACCACGCCCAGCGTGCACAGGCCCCCGAGCACGGCGGCCGGCACCGCGCCCACCCATGCGGCGCTGGTGCCCGCGCGGAATTCGCCGAGCTCGTTGGACGAGCCGATGAACAGCATGTTCACCGCGTTCACGCGCCCGCGCATCTCGTCGGGCGTGGAGAACTGCACCAGCGCGCCGCGGATGTAGACGCTGACCATGTCCGCCGCGCCCGCCACCATCAGCGCCGCGAACGACAGCGCGAACACCGTGGAGAGCGAGAACACCAGGTTGGCCAGCCCGAACACCGCCACGGCGGCGAACATCGTGCGCCCCACGCGGTGGTCGAAGGGCCGCATGCTCAGGTACAGGCCCGCGCCCACCTCGCCGATCGCCATCGCGCTGCGCAGCGCGCCCAGGCCCTGCGGGCCCACGTGCAGCACCTCCTGCGCGTAGATGGGCAGCAGCGCCACCACGCCGCCGAGCAGCACCGCGAACAGGTCCAGCGAGATGGTGCCCAGGATGATGGGCCGCGAGCGGATGAAGCGTATGCCCGCCCCGAAGCGCTGGAACATGCTGCCCAGCGCGGGCCCGATGGGCGCCGCGTGGTCCACCGCCACGCGCGCCAGCAGCAGCGTGCCCAGCGCGAAGCAGGCCATGCACACCGCGTAGGCCAGCCGCGCGCCGCCCACCGCGTAGAGCACGCCGCCGAGGAACGGCCCGCCGATGGTCGCCATGCGCATGATCATCCCGTTGGCCGCCACCGCCTGCGCGAGCTGCCCGCGTGGCACGATCTGCGGCAGCAGGCTGGAGAGCGCCGGCGCCGAGAACGCGCGCGAGCAGCCGAACAGCACCAGCACCGCGTAGATGCCATCGACCCCCGCCGCGCCATGCCCGGCCAGCCACCACAGCAGCGCGCTGCACACCGCGCCCGCCGCCCAGCTGGCCGCCAGGATGGGCTTGCGGCTGAAGCGGTCGATCAGATCGCCCGCGGGCAGCAGCAGGACCAGCATGGGCAGGAACTGCGCCAGCCCCACGTAGGCCAGCGCCATGGGCGCGCGCGTCAGGTCGTACACCTGCCAGGCCACCACCACGGCCTGCACCTGCGTGGCGAACACCGCCACCAGGCGCGCCGTGAGAAAGGCGACGAACCCCCTGTGGCGGTAGACGTTGGAGTCGGCGGGGAAATCGGTCACGGTGCGGGGCGCAAAGCGGGCGATCCTACCGCCGCCGGCTCAATCGCGCTGAGTAACCGTCTTCAAAGTCAAGCGCCGTGAAGCGATTTGTCCCAGGGTTTGCCGGTTCTGACCATGGCGTTGAGCGTGGTCAGCAGCTTGCGCATGCAGGCGACCAGGGCGACCTTGGGCAGCTTGCCCGCGGCTTTCAATCGCTCATAGAAGGCCTTGATGGCGGGGTTGTAGCGTGTGGCTGTCAGCGTGGCCATGTACAGCACGCGGCGGATTTCAAAGCGCCCGCCCTGCACCCTGCGCCGTCCCTTTTTGTTGCCCGAGTCATTGGCTATGGGCGCCACACCCACCAGCGCGGCGATCTCGCGCCGGTTCAGCCGACCCAGCTCCGGCAGCTCGGCAATCATCGCGGCACTGGCCACCGGGCCGATGCCCGCTGCCGACTGCAGCAGCCGGTCCAGCTCGCCAAAGTGCTCGCGCACGTGAGCAACCATCTGCGCCTCGATCTCGCCCAGCTGCGCCTTGATCGCAGCCACGATGGCCTCGATGCTGGCATGCAGCTTCTTGGGCGTGATCTGCAGGCGCTGGCGCTCCGAATGGAGCATGGTCAGCAATTGGCGCCTGCGCGTGACCAAGGCCGCCAGCCACTGCTGGCGTTCATCGGCCAGCGGGCACAGGAAGCGAGCGAGGTCGTCGCGGCGCACCAGCACCGAGCCCAACTCGGCCAGCATGCGTGCGTCCACCGCGTCGGTCTTGGCCAGCCGGCCCATGGACTTGGCGAAGTCGCGCGCCTGGCGCGGGTTGACCACCGCCACGGGCAAGCCCGCTGCCTGCAGCGCACAGGCCAGCGCCGCCTCGTAGCCTCCGGTGGCCTCCATCACCACCAGGCTCACGCCCAGGGGCTGCAGCATCGTAGCCAGTGCCGAATGGCCTTCGGCATCGTTGTTCAACCGCTGGGCCTCGCTCTTGGCGCCCAGCACATAGACATCCACGTGGGCCTTGGCCACGTCTATGCCCACCGTCACTGACAAAACAGACATGATCTTCAGATCCCTTTCTTGTGCATGCGCACTCATCGAAGGCGCGCGTAACCGTTCGGGCTTGATGAAGATCAGCGCGGTGGCCGTGCGCTCTGTACTCAGCGACGGGCTCGATCACCCCAGAGGTGTTCAAACTGCACGGGCCGGCCTGCATGCCTCAACGGCATTCAGACTCTACCGCTCCGATCTGAATTGAAGATCATGAACACGTTCTGATGGCGGCGCCGGTAGTCCCACGGCGCCATCGGGTGCTTCTGCGACCACAGGCCCGTGCGGCTCGCTTGTGCGTGCCGCTGCAGCCGCTCCAGGTCGGGCTTGCCCGCGCGGTACACCCAGGCCAGCCCCGCGCGCACCTGCGCGGCGGCCACGTCCTGCCCGTTGCAGCGCACGTGGGCCAGCGTGCGGCCGTATGCGTCGTGCCCCAGCGTGTGCAGCCGCGCCTGCTGGCGAAAGCACAGCCGCGCGAGGTTCTGCCGCGCGCGCTGGCCGAAGGCCTGCCTGCGCTCGGGCGCGTCGATGGCGGCCACGCGCACGCGCATGGGGCGGTGCTCGCCGCAGCGCACGGTGAGCGAATCGCCGTCGCCGATGGCGATCACGAGGCAGAGCAGGGCGGAGGCGGCAGCGGGCATGGGCGGCGAAAAGGCGCCGCACTATACCGGACACATGCCGGGCCGGTGCGCGCATTCGCGGACAATCGCGCGTTCGCCGCTTCCATTCGCCTCGCATCGTGTTCAAGGGTCTCGCCGCTTCCGTCGCCGCTTCCGTGCTGTTCGGCGCGCTCTACTACCTGGCGCCGCTGCTGGCGCCGCTGGACGGCGAGCAGATCTTCGGCTGGCGCGTGCTGTGCACGCTGCCGTTCACCACCGTGCTGCTGCTCGCGCAGGGGCAGTGGCCGCGCGTGCGGCTGCTGGCGCTGCGGGCGTGGCGCCAGCCGCTCCTGGCACTGGGGCTCGCGGGCAGCGCGGCCATGCTGGGGGTGCAGCTCTGGCTGTTCCTCTGGGCGCCGCTGCATGGGCGGGCGCTGCCGGTGTCGCTGGGCTACTTCCTGCTGCCGCTGGTGATGGTGCTGGCCGGGCGCGTGCTGTACCGCGAGCGCCTGTCGCGCCTGCAGTGGCTGGCCACGCTGCTCGCGGCCGCGGGCGTGGCGCACGAGGTGCTGCGCACCGGCGGCATGTCGTGGGAGACGTGGCTCGTCGCGCTGGGCTACACCGTGTACTTCGTGGCGCGCCGGCGCATGCGCACCGACCACCTGGGCGGGCACTGGCTGGACATGCTGCTGCTCGTGCCCGCGGCGCTGTGGTTCGTGCTGCGCGCGCCCTCGTCGCTGCCGCTGGTGGCGGACAACGCGCACCTGTGGGCGCTGGTGCCGGTGCTGGGCGTGGTGAGCGCCGTGGCGCTGGCGCTGTACATGGCCGCCAGCCGCCTGCTGCCGCTGGGGCTGTTCGGCCTGCTGAGCTACGTGGAGCCGGTGCTGCTGGCGCTGGTGGCGCTGCTGCTGGGCGAGAGCATCGGCGCGGCGCAGTGGCCGACCTACGGGCCCATCTTCGCGGCGGTGGCGGTGCTGGTGATCGATGGCGCGCTGCGGCTGCGCCAGCGCGGTTGATCGCAAGCCAAATCGGGCTCCAGCGCCCGCCCATCAAGCGCCAGCAGCTATCGTTTCAGTATCGTCCCACGCGCCGGGCGCCAGCCTGTCCAGCGTGTACGGGCCGATGGCCGCGCGCACCAGGCGCAGCGTGGGGTGGCCCACGGCGGCCGTCATGCGGCGCACCTGGCGGTTGCGGCCCTCGCGGATGACGAGTTCGATCCAGCTGTCGGGGATGTTCCGGCGCACGCGGATCGGCGGGTCGCGCGGCCACAGGGCGGGCGGCGGCTCCAGGCGGCGCACGCGCGCGGGCAGGGTGGGGCCGTCGTTCAGCGCCACGCCCGCGCGCAGCGCGGCCAGGGCGTCGTCGCCGGGGATGCCCTCGACCTGCACCCAGTAGGTCTTCTCCATCTTGTGGCGCGGGTCGCTGATGCGCGCCTGCAGCCGGCCGTCATCGGTCAGCAGCAGCAGGCCCTCGCTGTCGGCGTCCAGCCGCCCGGCCACGTAGACGCCGGGCAGGGCGATGAAGTCCTTGAGGCCGCGCCAGCGCCCCTCGGGCGTGAACTGGCTCAGCACGCCGTAGGGCTTGTTGAAGCGGATCAGCCGCGCGCGGGTCTTCATGCGGGCAGGAACAGGGCGGGGTCCACCATGGTGCGGTTCAGCATCACGCCCCAGTGCAGGTGCGGGCCGGTCACGCGGCCGGTGGCGCCCACCTTGCAGAAGGCGTCGCCCGCGCGCAGCCGGTCGCCCGCCTGGCAGTCCACGCGGCTCAGGTGGCAGTACATGGTGAGCAGGCCGCCGCCATGGTCGAGCCAGACGGTGCCGCCGTTGAAGAAATAGTCGCCCACGTCGATCACCCGGCCCGGCAGCGGCGCCGCGACGGGCGTGCCCGTGGCGGCGGCGATGTCCATGCCGCTGTGCGGGTTGCGCGCCTGGCCGTTGAACACGCGGCGCAGCCCGAAGCTGCTGGAGCGCGGCCCCGGCACGGGCTGGCGCATCTGCAAGTCGTCCGGCAGCGGGGTGGAGAAGGCCGCCATGACCTGCTGCTGGTGGGCGCGCTCGCGCTCGTGGCGGGCCAGGTCCTCGGGCGCGAGGTCCACGGTGCGCGGCGCCACCGTCAGGCGCTGCTCGCGGTACTGCTTGGGCGCCACGCGGTAGGCGATGCGGCGCCCGGGCGCGTCCTGCGTGGCCTGCACGGCCACGTGCGCCTCGCCCACGGGGGCGGCCAGGGGAATGCCCACGAGGGCGGTCCATTCGATCGCGTCGCCCAGGACCAGCACGGGCGCGCCGTCCGGCATGCGCACCACGGGCCGTTCGGGCGCGGGCCCCAGCGGCAGGCGCGCCACGCCGCCGGGCACGCGCAGGTCCTGGGGCCAGGGGCCGGAGGGCGGGGCCGCCCAGGCGGTGCGGGAGGCGAGCAGCGACAGGCCCAGCGCCTGCAGCAGCGTGCGGCGCGGGCGGGCGGAAGAGGGCAGGTCAGGCATGGGCGGCAAGTGTAGAGGCGGGGGGGGTATGCGCGAAAGTAAGGAGGCCATGCGCGGGGCGGGCATTGGGCCATAATCGCGCCCCAATGCCCTGTGCGGCGGCGCATCACCTGCTTTCCGGGTGTGCTTCGGCGGCCAGGGCATTGCCACGTCAGGCGCCTCGGCGCCTTTTTTTCCATCCATTTTCGAAAGAAAGCCCGTTAGCCATGCGTCAAGAACACGACTTCATCGGCATCAAGACCATCCCTCCCGACGCGTACTGGGGCGTGCACACCGCCCGTGCCGTGGAGAACTTTCCCATCACCGGCCACACGGTGGCCCAGATGCCCGCGCTGATCCGGGCCTTCGCCTTCGTCAAGAAGGCCGCCGCCCACGCCAACCTGCAGCTGGGCGCGATCGACGAAACCCAGGCCCGCGCCATCGCCTCGGCCTGCGACGACCTGATCGCCGGCCAGCTGCACGAGCAGTTCGTCACCGACGTGATCCAGGGCGGCGCCGGCACCTCCACGAACATGAACGCCAACGAGGTGATCGCCAACCGTGCCCTGGAGCACCTGGGATTGCCCAAGGGCAGCTACGACGCGATCCACCCGAACGACCACGTCAACGCATCGCAGAGCACGAACGACACCTATCCCACGGCGGTCAAGATCGCCACCTATTTCGGCATCCAGGAGCTGCTCGGCGCCCTGGCCGCCCTGCGCGGCGCCTTCGAGGCCAAGGCGCGCGAATTCGCCGGCATCCTCAAGATCGGCCGCACCCAGCTGCAGGACGCCGTGCCCATGACGCTGGGCCAGGAGTTCGCGGCCTTCGCCTCCATGATCGCCGACGACGAGCGCCGCCTGCGCGAGTCGGCCTACCTGATGACCGAGGTGAACATGGGCGGCACGGCCATAGGCACGGGCATCAACGCGCCGCTGGGCTACGTCGACGCGGTGGTCCCGAAGCTGGCCGAGCTCTCGGGCGTGCCGGTCAGGGCCGCCGCCAACCTGATCGCCGCCACGTCCGACACGGGCGCCTTCGTCGATATTTCCGGCGTGCTCAAGCGCATCGCCGCCAAGCTCTCCAAGATCAGCAACGACCTGCGCCTGCTGTCCTCGGGCCCGCAGGCGGGCGTGGCCGACATCCGGCTGCCGGCGCGCCAGGCGGGCTCGTCCATCATGCCGGGCAAGGTCAACCCGGTGATCCCCGAGGCGATGAACCAGGTGTGCTTCGAGGTGATAGGCAACGACGCGGCCATCACCATGGCCTGCGAGGCCGGGCAGC
This sequence comes from Alicycliphilus sp. T452, assembly GCF_054512775.1. Classification (NCBI taxonomy): domain Bacteria; kingdom Pseudomonadati; phylum Pseudomonadota; class Betaproteobacteria; order Burkholderiales; family Comamonadaceae; genus Alicycliphilus; species Alicycliphilus sp. T452. Next base: position 1,432 of record NZ_JBTNEH010000031.1, on the reverse strand, counting down.
TGCAGCTCAACGCCTTCGAGCCGCTGGTCGCCTGGGCGCTGCACAAGAGCCTGCACCACCTGGCCCGCGCCTGCCATACGCTGCAGGTCAACTGCGTGGAGGGCATAGCTGCCAACCAGGGCCTGCTGGACGAGCGCATCGCCGCGTCGGTGACGCTGGTGACGGCACTGAACCCGCTGATCGGCTACGAGAAGGCCGCGGCCATCGCCAAGGCCGCCATCGCCACGGGCAAGCCTATCGCCGAGGTGGCCGAGGACCTGGGCATCATGGGCCGGGCCGAGATGCAGAAGCTCCTGGTGGCCGAGCGGCTGACCCAGGCCGGGGCGATCAAGGCCGTCCACTGAGACTATCGAAAAAATAGCTGCAGGCGCTTTCTGTACAAGCGCTGCAGCCGTTTTTGGCGTAATGCCGGGCGCCTACTTCATGCGCTCGGACTCGACCACCATGTCCAGCACGTAGGCATAGGCCGATGCGTCGGCCGGCGGGTTCTGGCGCTTGAAGCGGTTGATGCGCAGCACGTTGCGCATGCCGGGCTCGTGGGTGTAGCCCTGCACCTCGTCATAGAACACCTGCCATTGCCCCACGTGGGTCTTGACGCCGTTGTCGCCGTAGCGGATCTCGCGCACGCGCAGGCACTGGGCGTTCTTCACCACGCCATGGCTGCAGGCCACCCGCTCGGGCGCCACTTCCAGGAACATGCGCTCGCCGGGGCCGCCGTACTGCGTCTGCGGCGTGGGCTGGCCGGCCAGCTCCCAGCGGCTGCCGTCGGCAAAGAACAGCTGCAGCCGCGGCGTGCCGCCGGCGCTCAGCTGGTAGCGCTTGACGGTCGGCAGCTGCGCGCCCACGCGCTGCTCCAGCCGCATCAGATCCTTGTCGGCGCAGGCGCGCATGGTGGACACGGGGCGGCCGAACTGCATGTCGTCGCCCTGCGTGCCGAAGCTGGCGCCCAGCATGTTGCACAGGTTGCGCACGCTCAGGCGCTGGCCCTCGAAGTGCAGCTGCATCGGGGCGTGGCCGGCCACGCGCCAGCCGTCGTCGGGCCTGCCCTGCGCGTCGAAGGCGGACGCCAGGTTCCAGTCGTGGGAGGAGAGGCTCGGGGCGCCGTGCTGCGCGGTGGTGGAGGGCATGGGGGCCGGGGCTTGCGGCGGGGCGCTGGCGCAGGCGCCCACCAGGGCGGCCAGGGCCAGCGCGGCCAGGGTCTTGATGGCTTGCTTGTCGTTCATGGCGGGATTGGACGCGGGCAGGGTGGCAAAGGTTCACCCCCGGGCTCCCGGGAATTGTGAACAAGTTAGATCGTGAACACGTTCTTAGAACCTGTTTACGATCTCCTGAGTAGCAACGCCAAGAACGCCAAGTGGATGAACTGCAGGCTGGTGTTGAGCAGGCGCTCGCAGTTCTTCCACAGCCTGCGGTTCTTCTCCAGCCAGGCAAA
>NZ_JBTNEH010000030.1:0-48960 GCF_054512775.1 Alicycliphilus sp. T452 | reverse complement strand
CGGCTTCCTCGACGGCGATTTCGTCGAAGGGGTTCATGCTCATCTTCACGTTGGCGATGTCTACGCCCGTGCCGTCCGATTTCACCCGGACTTTCACGTTGTAGTCCACCACGCGCTTGACGGGGACGAGGATTTTCATGGAGAGCTTCTTTCTGCTGGGGGGTTATCGGAGCATGCCGGCCAGGCGTTCCTGGATCAGCGCCTCGGCCTGGGACATGATGGAATCGATGAGCTGCTGCACGGTGGGCACGTCGCGGATCAGGCCGGCGACCATGCCGCAGGACCAGACGCCGGCCCCCATGTCGCCCTGCTGCATGATGCGCGGGTAGACGCCGGCCACCTCGGGCGCGATGTTGGCGAACGTGACGGCCGCGCCCAGTTCGCGCTCCTTTTGCAGCACGCGCTCGGTGGCGGCGTTGGTCAGCACGCGCTCGGTATTGCGCAGCGGCCGCATGATCAGGCGCGTGTCCAGTTCGCTGGCGGCGACGATGGCCTGCTTGACGTTGTCGTGCACCGGCGCCTCCCGGGTGGCGATGAAGCGCGTGCCCATGTTGACGCCATCGGCGCCCAGCGCCAGCGCGGCCACGAGCGAGCGGCCGTCCGCCATGCCGCCCGAGGCGACGAACGGGATCTTGAGCTCCTCGGCCGCGCGCGGCAGCAGGATGAAGTTGGGGATGTCGTCCTCGCCCGGATGGCCGCCGCACTCGAAGCCGTCCACGCTGACGGCGTCGCAGCCGATGGCCTCGGCCTTGAGCGCGTGGCGCACCGAGGTGCACTTGTGGATGACCTTGATGCCCGCCTCCTTGAGCGCGGGCAGCCATTTCTGCGGGTTGTTGCCCGCGGTCTCGACGATCTTCACGCCGCCCTCGACGATGGCCTTCACGTAGCCCGGATAGTCGGGCGGGTTGACCGCGGGCAGGAAGGTGAGATTCACGCCGAAGGGCTTGTCGGTCATCTCGCGGCAGCGCGCGATCTCCCTGGCCAGCAGCTCGGGCGTCTTCTGCGTCAGGCCGGTGATGATGCCCAGCCCCCCGGCGTTGGAGACGGCCGATGCCAGCTCGGCATAGCCCACGTGGTGCATGCCGCCCTGGATGATGGGGTGCGCTATGCCGAACAGTTCTGTGATACGGGTCTTCATGTGGTCCTCATTCAGGCGCAATGCCCTTGTCGCGGATGATCTGGCCCCAGCGGCCGTAGTCGTTCTGGATGCGCTGGCCCATCTGCGCCGGGTCCTGGAAGTGGGCGATGGCGCCAACGCCCAGCAGCTTGTCCTGGATCTCCTTGTCGGCCAGGATCTGCTTGACCTCGGCGGCGATGCGGTCCACCACGGCCTTGGGCGTACCCTGGGGCGCCAGCAGGCCGCCCCAGGACACGGCGTCGTAGCCCTTGATGCCCTGCTCGGCGATGGTCTTCACCTCGGGCAGCATGACCACGCGCTGGGGCGAGCCCACGGCAATGGCGCGCAGCTTGCCCGCCTGGATGTGCGGCAGCGCCGCCACCAGGTCGGCATACATGATGGGCACCTGGCCGCCGATGGTGTCGGTGATGGCCGGCACGCCGCCCTTGTAGGGCACGTGCTGCATGTCGAAGCCCGCCATCTGCTTGAGCAGTTCCATGCTCAGGTGGCCGAAGCTGCCGGCGCCCGAGCTGGTGTAGTTCAGCGGGGTCTTCTGCGCCTTGGCGTGGGCGATGAGCGACTTGAGGTCGGCCACATCGGGCAGCAGCTTGGGGTTGACGACGATGACGATGGGCAGGTCGTACACCGTGGCCACGGGCGCGAAGTCCTTCACCGTGTCGTAGCCGGTCTTCCGGTACAGGTGCGGGGCCAGCAGCGTGGGCGTGGCCAGCATCATCAGCGTGTAGCCGTCGGGCGCGCTCTTGGCGACCTGGCCCGCGGCGATGGAGCCCGAGGCGCCGGGGCGGTTGTCCACCACCACGGCCTGCTTGAGCCGTTCGGCCAGCTTCTGGCCCACGATGCGCGAGGCCGTGTCGGTCGGGCCGCCGGCCGGGAAGGGCACGACCAGCTTGACCATCTTGTCGGGCCAGGCGCCCTGCGCCTGCACGCCGCCCGCCATGCCGGCCAGCAGCGGCGTGGCGGCCAGGGCCAGGGCGGCGCGGCGGTTCATTGCGGAAAACTTCATTGCTCGGTTCCTCTAGTCAAAAACGCATGCAGCCCTTGTGTACCAAGCGGCTGCAGCTATGCTTTCCAAAGCATCACGGTTGCGGCAGGGTCAGCACGCCCTGCGCCTGCAGGGCCTGCAGCTGCTCGTCGCTCAGTGCCAGCAGCTTGTGCAGCACCTCGCGCGTGCCCTCGCCCAGCGTGGGCGGCGCGTTGCGGATCGGCAGGCGCTGGCCGTCCAGGCGGTACGGCGGCGCGAACACCGGCGTGGTGCCCACGACCGGGTGCGGCATGTCCTGCACCATGCGGCCGCGGCGCGTGCGCTCGCTGCTCAGCGCCTCGTGCAGGCCGGCCACGCGGCCGCAGGGGATGCCGGCGGCCGTCAGGCGCTCGAGCAGCAGGTCGCGCGGGAAGGTGTGGATCAGCTCCTTGAGCAGGGGGCTGAGCTCCAGGCGGTTCCTGGCGCGCTCCACGTTGGTGGCGAAGCGCGGGTCCTCCACGATGTCCGGGCGCATGATGACCTGGCGGCAGAACTTGTCGAACTGGGCGTTGTTGCCCACGGCGATGATCAGGGGGCCGTCCGCCGCCTCGTACATGCCGTAGGGCACGATGGAGGGATGGGCGTTGCCGTAGCGCTCGGGGTCGTGGCCGAGCTTGAGCGCGTCCAGCCCGTAGTAGCCCGTGACCGTGAGGCCGCAGTCGTACAGCGCCATCTGGATCAATTGCCCCTTGCCCGTGCGCTCGCGCCTGAACAGCGCCGCCAGCACGGCCTGGGCCGCGTACATGCCGGTCATCAGGTCCACCACGGCCACGCCGAACTTCAGCGGCGGCGTGTTCGCCTCGCCGTTGAGTGCCATGAGCCCGGCCTCGCCCTGTATCACCAGGTCGTAGCCGGGGCGGCTGGCCTCGGGGCCGGTCACGTCGTAGCCGGCCACGGCGCAGTAGACCAGGTCCGGCTTGATGGCCTTGAGCTGCTCGTAGCCCAGGCCGAGCTTTTCGGCGCCGCCGGTCTTGAAGTTGTGGATGACCACGTCGCACTGGGGCACCAGGTCGTGGACGATCTTCAGCCCCTCGGCCGTCTGCAGGTCGATGGTGATGGACCGCTTGTTGCGGTTCATGCTGTTGTAGTAGGTGGTCTCGGTCTTGCCGATGCGCAGGCCCCAGTCGCGCGTGTCGTCGCCGCGGCCCGGGTGCTCCACCTTGACCACCTCGGCGCCGAAGTCGGCCAGCACCATGGCGCACATGGGGCCGGCGAACACGCGCGAGAGGTCGAGCACGCGCACGCCTTGCAGGGGAAAGTCCTGGACGGACGGGTTGGTCGATGTCATGGCTCGCACTCCTTGTTGCTCACGTCAATCCGTTTTCCTGGCGCCCATGAGGGCAATCGTTCCCTGGGCGACGGCGCACAGTTTCTCGGCGCCATCGGAGACCGCATAGACATCGCAGCGGCAGACCGCCTGCGTTCGGCCCGCATGCACGGCCGTGGCGCGTGCCGCAAGAAAATCGCCGACAGCGGGGCGCACATAGTTGATCTTGTATTCCGAGGTCACGACACCGGGCCCCAGTGCCATGCCGCCGGCAAACGTGAGCGCGTTGTCCGCCAGATACGAGACCACGCCGCCGTGCACGAAGCCGTGCTGCTGCCTGATCTGTTCGGTGACGGGCACGCGCAGCTCCACCACCTGCGCCGTGTATTGCGTCACTTCTGCCTGAACCAGGCGGCTGAACGGCTGCGCGTCCAGGACCCGCCGTGCGTCTTCAATGGATCGGCTCATACGTCCATGTCTCCCCGCGCCAGGCGCACCAGCGCTCAGCCCTGCCTGCCGCCGCGCAGCTTGGCAAAGTCGGGCGCGCGCTTTTCCAGGAAGGCGTTGATGCCCTCGCGCGACTCCTCGGTCTCCTGCGACAGCGGCATGTACAGCGCCTCCAGCTCCAGCTGCTGCTCCAGCGTATTGCGCGGCGCCACGCGGCACAGGTGCTTGATGCGCGCCATGGCCAGGTCTGGCCCGGCGGCCACCTGCCGCGCCATCTCCAGCGCCGTGGCCAGGGCCTGGCCGGGCTCGGCCAGGCGGTTGGCCACGCCGAGCTGGTGCATGCGCTCGCCGCTCACGCGTTCGCCCGTCAGGCACAGCTCGGTGAGCAGCTGGCGCGGCAGCGTTTCCGCCAGCAGCGCGGTGGCGCCGCCGTCGGGCGTGAGCCCCACCTTGACGTAGGCCACGGAAAACTGCGCGTTCTTCGCGGCCACCAGCATGTCGCCGGCCAGCGCCAGCGACAGGCCGGCGCCCGCGGCCGCGCCCTCCACGGCCATGATCACGGGCTTGGGGCAGTCGCGCAGCGCGCGCACCACGTCGTGCAGGGCTTCGATCTTCAGGCGCCGCTGCGCGATCGGCTGCTCGCGCCGGTGCGCGATCTGGCGCAGGTCGCCGCCGGAGCAGAAATGCCCGCCCTCGCCGGTGAGCACCACGGCGCCTACGGTGCTGTCGCACGCGGCCGCGTGCAGCGCCGCCGTGAGTCCCGTGTAGAAGCCCGGCGTGAGCGCGTTGCGCGCGCCGGGGTTGTTGTTGGACAGCACGAGCACGGCACCCTCGCGGCGGGTCAGCAGGGCGTTATCGGTCATGGGCATCTCCTGTATTAGTTTTTTGATAGCTGGCAGCGCTTGCTGGGCAAGGGCTGGCGGCTTTTTTCCTTGATCCCCTCGCCCCAGGGGGGACGAGGGAGCCAATGCGGCGAGGTTCAGGCGGCCAGCGCCATCCAGCGCGCCAGGTGGTGGTCCATGTCGCCGAGCTGGTGGTCGATCAACACGAGGCGCTTGGCGTAGTGGGCCAGCGGCAGCTCCCAGGTCACGCCGATGCCGCCGTGCATCTGGATCGCCTCTTCCGCGATCAGCGTGCCGATCTTGCCCACGCTGTACTTGGCGGCCGACAGGGCCTTCTCGCGCGCCACGCGGTCGGTGCCATCGATGGCCGCGGCGGCGTTGATCACGGCCGAGCGCGCCTGCTCCACCTCCAGCAGCATGTCGGCCATGCGGTGCTGCAGGGCCTGGAAGCTGCCGATGGGCACGCCGAACTGCTTGCGCGTGCGCAGGTATTCCAGCGTGTCGGTCTTGGCCTTGTCCATGGCACCCAGGCTTTCGGCCGCCAGCGCCAGCAGGCCGAAGCCCACGCAGCGCTCCAGCAGCGCATGGCCGGCGCCTTCGGCGCCCAGCAGCGCATCCGCGCCGACCTTGACGCCAGCCAAGGCCACCTCGGCCGCGTGGCCGCCGTCGATGCGGCCATAGCCGCGCGCGCTGATGCCGGCGGCGTCGCCGGGCACCAGGAACAGCGAGATGCCGGCCTCGTCGCCCACGGCGCCGCTGGTGCGCGCGCTCACCAGCAACAGCTGCGCCTGGTCGCCGAACAGCACCACGGCCTTGGCGCCGTCGAGCACCCAGCCGCCGCCGTCCCGCTTCGCGGTGGTGGCGACGCGGTTCAGCTCGTAGTGGTTGGCGGGCTCGTCATGCGCCAGGGCAGCCAGCGTGGTGCCGGCGATGATGCCCTCCAGGCGGTCCTTTTGCGCCGCGCTGCCGGCCTCGGCCAGCGCGCGTCCGACCAGCAGCGCGCCCAGCAGGGGCTCGGCCACCAGGTGGTTGCCCAGGGCCTCGAACACCAGGGCGATGTCCGGCCCCTGGCCTCCGAGGCCGCCATCGGCCTCCTTGAACAGCGCGCCGATGGCGCCGATCTCGGCCAGCTTGGCATAGGTCTCGGCGCTGAAGCCGGCCGCGCCATAGGCCGCCCGGTTGCGGTATTCGGCGGGGTATTGCTCGCCCAGGTAGCGCTGCAGCGCGTCCGCCAGCATGCGGCGGTCTTCGTTGTGCTCAAAGTTCATGCCCGTCCCCTCACAGCCCCAGGATCATCTTGGAGATGATGTTGCGCTGGATTTCGTTGGAGCCGCCGAAGATCGACAGCTTGCGGTAGTTGAAGTACGCGGCCGCGGCGGTGGCGGCCTCCTTGGGGCCGACGGGCGCCTGATCGTACTCGGCGAACTGCGCGGCCTCGATGTAGGGCAGCGCATACGGCCCCATGGCGCGGCGGATCAGCGACAGCAGCTCCTGGCGGATCACCGTGCCGCGGATCTTGAGCATGGAGCTCTCGGCCCCCGGCACGCCGCCGCCCTGCACCGCGGCGAGCACGCGCAGGTTGGTGGTCTTCATGTTCTCCAGGTCGATCTCGACCTGCGCCATGCGCGTGGCGAACTGCGGGTCCTGCGCCAGCGGCTTGCCGTTGCGGTGCACGCGCGCCGCGATCACCTTCAGCTTTTCCAGCGCGGCCATGGAGAAGCCCACGCCGGCGATGCCCGTGCGCTCGTAGGTCAGCAGGTACTTGGCGTAGGTCCAGCCCTTGTTCTCCTCGCCCACCAGGTTCGCCAAAGGCACCTTCACGTCGGTGAGGAAGACCTCGTTGACCTCGGCGTCGCCGTCCAGCGTGCGGATGGGGCGCACCTCCACGCCGGGCTGGTCCATGTCGATGAGCACGAAGCTGATGCCCGACTGCGCCTTGGCCTGCCTGTCGGTGCGCACCAGGCAGAACATCATGTTGGCGTGCTGGCCCTGGGTGGTCCAGGTCTTCTGGCCGTTGACGACGTAGTGGTCGCCCTCGCGCACGGCCGTGGTCTTGAGGCTGGCCAGGTCCGAACCCGCGCCGGGCTCGGAATAACCCTGGCACCACCAGTCGTCGCCATTGAGGATGCGCGGCAGCCAGCGCTGCTTCTGCGCCTCGTTGCCGTACTTGATCAGCACCGGGCCCAGCATGGACAGGCCGAACGGCACCAGGCGCGGGCCGCCGGCCATGGCGCATTCATCGTCGAAGATGAACTTCTGGATCGGGGTCCAGCCGGTGCCGCCATGCTCCTTGGGCCAGTGGTAGGCGAGCCAGCCCTTCTGGTTCAGGATGGCGTGCCAGCCCTCCTGGTCGGCGCGCGTCAGGCGCTGGCCGGCCTTGACCTTGGCGGCGAGCTGCGGGGGCAGATGGTCCTTGAGGAAGGCGCGCACCTCGGCGCGGAACGCCTCTTCTTCGGGGGTGAATTGCAGGTCCATGGTGGTGCTTTCTCAGAAAATCTCGAACAGGCCGGCCGCGCCCATGCCGCCGCCGATGCACATGGTGACCACGCCCCACTTGGCCTTCTCGCCGCGCGCCTTGCGGCGCTGGCCTTCGAGCAGGACGTGGCCCGCCAGGCGCGCGCCCGTCATGCCGAACGGGTGGCCGATGGAGATGGCGCCGCCGTTGACGTTCAGGCGCTCCATGGGAATGCCCAGCTTGCGCTGGCAGTACAGCGCCTGCGAGGCGAAGGCCTCGTTGAGCTCCCACAGGTCGATGTCCTCGACCTTCAGGCCCGTGCGCTCGAGCAGGCGCGGCACGGCGAACACCGGGCCGATGCCCATCTCGTCGGGCTCGCAGCCGGCGATGGCGAAGCCGCGCAAGGCGCCCAGCGGTTGCAGGCCGCGGCGCTCGGCCTCCTTGGCCTCCATCAGCACGCAGGCGGCCGAGCCGTCGGACAGCTGCGAGGCATTGCCCGCGGTGATGAACTTGCCCGCGCCCTTCACCGGCTCCAGCTTGGCCAGGCCTTCCAGCGTGGTGCCCGGGCGGTTGCAGTTGTCCATGGTAGCCACCACCTCGCGGTGGGTGACCTCGCCGGTCTCCTTGTTCTTCTCGGCCATGGTGGTGGCGCAGGGCACGATCTCGTTGGCGAACACGCCGGCGGCCTGGGCGGCGGCGGTGCGCTGCTGGCTCAGCAGCGCGAACGCGTCCTGGTCCTCGCGCGTGATGCCGTAGCGCTGGGCCACCACGTCAGCGGTGTCGATCATCTCCATGAACAGCGCGGGCTTGTGCTCGAGCAGCCAGGGGTCCATGTCGGACGTGCCGGTGCGGCCCGCGGGGCGCATGAGCGAGATGCTCTCCACGCCGCCGGCGACCATGGCGGGCACGCCCTCCATGACGATGCGCCCGGCCGCCACGGCGATCGCCTGCAGGCCCGACGAGCAGAAGCGGTTGATCACGGTGCCGCCCACCGTCACCGGCAGGCCGGCGCGCAGCGCGGTCTGGCGGCCGATGTTGCGGCCGGTGGTGCCCTCGGGGTAGCCGCAGCCCCAGATCAGGTCCTCGATCAGGCCGGGCTCGATGCCGGCGCGCTGCACCGCGGCCTGCACCGAGAAGGCGCCGAGCTGGGCGCCGGGGGTGACGTTGAATTCGCCGCGGTGCGACTTGGCCAGAGGCGTGCGGGCGGTGGAAACGATGACGGCTTCGCGCATGGTGTGCTCCTTTGATGGTTCTGTATGTCTATGAAATTTCTCCCTCTCCCCCGTGGGGGAGAGGGCGTGCCGGGAATCAGCCGCGCTGGTTCAGGCTGGCGAAGTTCTTGCCCTCGGCAACCAGCTTTTCCAGCAGCGGCGCGGGCTGCCAGAACAGCGCGTCTTCCTTGGCGAATTCGCGGATGTCGGCCAGGACCTTGGGCAGGCCGGCCATGTCGGCCCACTGCATCGGGCCGCCACGCCAGCGCGGGAAGCCGTAGCCGAACAGGAAGGTCACGTCGATGTCCAGCGGGCGCAGCGCGATGCCCTCCTCCAGCACCTTGGCGCCCTCGTTCACCATGGCCGCCATGTAGCGGCGCATGATCTCCTCGTGCGTGAAGGCGCGCGGCGCGATGCCCTTCTTCGTGCGCTCGGCGTCCACGATGGCCAGCACCTCGGGGTCCTGCTGGCCGGTGCGTGCTCCTTCAGGGTACAGGTACCAGCCGCGCCCGGTCTTCTGGCCGAACCAGCCGCGCTCGGCAACGCGGTCGGCGATCTCCACGTAGCGCGCCCTGGGGTCGCGCGTGGCCGCCTTGCGCTTGCGCGTGGCCCAGCCGATGTCGCCGCCCGCCAGGTCCGACATCTGGAACGGCCCCATGGGGTAGCCGAACTCGCGCACGGCCGCGTCGATCTCGTAGGGGCTGGCGCCGTCCTCCAGGATGTGGTTGGCCGCCTCGCGGTAGACGGACAGGATGCGGTTGCCAATGAAGCCGTCGCACACGCCGGCGCGCACCGGCACCTTCTTCATGCGCTTGGCCAGCTCGAACGCGGTGACCACCACGTCGGGCGCCACCTTGGCGGGCACCACGATCTCCAGCAGCCGCATGATGTTGGCCGGGCTGAAGAAGTGCAGGCCGATCACGTCCTGCGGACGGCTGGTGACGGCGGCGATGGCGTCGATGTCCAGGTACGAGGTGTTGGTGGCCAGCACCGCTCCGCTCTTGCACACGCGGTCGAGTTCCTTGAACACGGCCTTCTTGACCTCGATGTCCTCGAACACCGCCTCGATCACCAGGTCCACATCCTTGATGTCGTCATACGCGGTGCTGGGCTGGTAGCGCGCAAGAATAGCGGCCTTGGCCTCGGCGGTCATGCGGCCCCTGGCGATCAGGCCGTCGTAGACCTTCTCCACGTTCTTCCGGCCGCGCGCGATCGACTCGGCATCGCGCTCGATCATCACCACCTCCAGGCCCGCGTCCAGGGCCGAGACCGTGATGCCCGCGCCCATGGTGCCGCCGCCGATGACGGCCAGCTTGGCGAAATGGCGCGGCGCGGCGCCCTTGGCCTCGGGGATCTTGGCGGTCTCGCGCTCGGAGAAGAAGGCATGCACCAGGCCGGCGCGCTGCGGGCTGTTCAGGCATTCGAGGAACAGTTCGCGCTCGCGCTTCACACCGTCGGCGAAGGGCATCTGCACGGCGGCCTTGACGCATTCGATGATCTTCCCCGGAGAGAACAGGCCGCGCGTCTTCTTGGCCGTGTCGGCCGCCAGCTGGTCCAGCGCCGCCAGGGCCGCGGCCTTGTCGGCCACCTCCAGGTCGCAGGTGCGGCGCGGCAGCGTGCCGCCGGCGAGCAGTTCGCGCACATAGGCGAGGCCGGCAGCCTCGGGGTCGTCGCCCTCGACCAGCCTGTCCACCAGGCCGGCGGCCAGGGCCGCCTTGGCAGACAGGTGCTGGCCAGCGAGCATCAGTTCGGCCGCGGGCAGCGCGCCCATCAGGCGTGGCGAACGCTGCGTGCCGCCGGCGCCGGGCAGCAGGCCCAGATTCACCTCGGGCAGGCCCAGCTTGGCGCCGGGCAAGGCCAGGCGGTAATGCGTGGCCATGGCGACCTCCAGCCCGCCGCCCAGCGCCGGGCCGTGGATGGATGCCACCACCAGCTTGCTGCCGGCCTCCATGCGGTTGAGCACCTCGGGCAGGAAGGGGGCCATCGGCGGCTTGCCGAACTCGCGGATGTCCGCGCCGGCGATGAAGGCCCGCCCCCGGCCCACGAGCAGCATGGCGCGGACGGCGGCATCCTGCTCCAGCCGCTCCAGGGCCGCCTGAAGGCCGGCACGCACGGCCTGGCCCAGCGCGTTGACGGGTGGGTTGTCGATGCTGACCACCAGCACCTCGCCATCGAGGCGGATCTGGACGGGGGAAGCGCCGGCTTGCTCGCTCATCGTGTTGTCTCCTGATGAAAAGTAAAGACGCCCATTCTGCATAGACAGGCGGTTTTAACAATAACATCATTCATTGACAAAGAGTCAAATACAACTTGACAATCCATCGCATGGACCTGCAATCCCTCACCCTTCTGGTGGAAATCATCGACAGCGGCAACCTGAGCCAGGCGGCGCGCAAACTCAGGATGACGCGCGCCAACGTCAGCTACCACCTGGCGCAGCTGGAAAAGTCCGTGGGTGTGCAGCTCATCAAGCGCAGCACGCGCCGCGTGGAGCCCACCGAGATCGGCCTGCGCCTGTACGAGCACGGCCGCGCGATACAGAACGAGATAGTGGCCGCGCGCGAGACCGTCACCAGCCTGGGCCAGGGACTGCTGGGGCGCGTGGGCATCAGCGTGCCCAGCGGCTATGGCCAGCTCGTGATGAGCGAGTGGCTGATCGAGTTCAAGCGGCTGTACCCCGGCATCGTGCTGGACGTGCTGTTCGAAAACCGCACGGACCATCTGCGCGACGAGGTGGACATCGCCATCCGCGTCATCGCCGAGCCGCCGCTGTCGGTGATCGCACGCAGCCTGGGGCCCATGCACTACGTAGCCTGCGCCTCACGCGCCTACGTCGCCAGCCACGGCCTGCCCGCCACGCTGTACGAACTGCGCAACAGCCCGGTGATCACGGCCGGCGTGACCGGCCGCCAGCTGCGCCTGTCGGCCTACCAGGGCGAGGAACGCCAGGAGGTGCTGCTGGAGCCCACGCTGATCTCCGAGCACTTCCCGTTCCTGCGCCAGGGCATCCTGGCCGGGCTGGGCATAGGCCTGGTGCCCGACTACGTAGTGCAGGCCGAGGTGGCCAGCGGCGAGGTGCTGCTCACGCTGCAGGAATACCGCCTGAGCATCTTCGGCAGCCACATGTACCTGATGTACCTGCCCGACCGCCACCAGACGCGCGCCGTGCGCACCTGCATCGACTTCCTGATGGCCAAGGCCGGGCATGGCGCGTCGCCGGCAACGCCGCAGGACGCCCAGGCGTAATGCACTGCGGGGTCTGTATCAGCGCGGGCCCCAGCGGCCGCCGCGCTGCTGCCAGCCGCGCGGCCCATGGTCCCAGCGGCGCGGGTGCCAGACATAGCCGGGGCGCGGCGGCACGGCCCAGTAGCCCGGCGTCCAGGCATAGCGCCCGCCGCCCCAGCCCCAGTAGCCGTTGATCCACACATGCACCGGCGAGGGCGCGACCGGAACCACCTCGGCCTGCACGGGCGGCGGAGCCGTGGGGGCATACACCACATCGCCCACCGGATAGGCCGGGGCCACCACGCAGCCAGTCAGCGCCAGGCCGGCGGCGGCCAGCGCCAGGGCCGGCAGCGCGCGGCGCAGGCCCGTTGTAAACGTCGATGTAAGAATCACGATGCTCTCTCCTGACAGTCAGGCCCCTACAACGAGAAAACCCCTACCGGATGTTGACAGGGGTTTGTGAAGACGGGGTAAAGAAGCGCAGCCAGATGCAGTTGCACACGCCGTAGTGCCCCGCGCCGCCACCTCGGCAGTTTTCCTGCGAGCGGCTGTCCAAGGTCGTGAGCGGACTGCACTTTCTGGTCTTTGCCGTGCCCATGCTACCGGCCGCCGCTCGGATACTGGCTTCGGCTGGAAGTTCAGAACACGCCCTGGTCTCCGGCCATTTCGTCCACCGCTACTCGGCCGCCTTGAATTCGAAAGGCTTGGCAGGAACGAATTGGCTCGACACTTCACCGGCAAGAATCCGATTCATGTCCACCCCTAGTTTGAGGGTCTGTGCTTGGGCCCCTTGCGAAAAGTCGAGACGCTTGAGATCCACCCAGAACACATTGGGCGACGTCGCGGACTCGGCATAGAACAGCTTGTTCTTGTGATCCGCCACGACACGCCAGCGTGTCGTGGACAGATTGGGGGCGTCCGGCAGGCTGATGCCATAGGGCACAGAGACATTCCGAACAATGCTGAACACCGCGGCTGCGGCGGTCCTAGGGTCGTCGGTCTGAACGACCGCATCGGCGTAATAACTTGCGCGCACGAACCGGTCGGATGCGCGATTGGTGCCGGGCAAAAACGTGCGCCCATCGACGCCGCTCCAGTAGCGCGTGATCGCGAGCTGCTCATCGTAGGAGGGTTCGTTCGTCATCACGCGGAACTCGCGGCCATGATGAATGCGCAGCTTGCCATCAATCCACTCCAAAATCGCGCTATCTCCCGTCGCGTCCGACAGCGACAGGTGCAGCGGGGCAAGACTGCCGGGCCGGCCGGGAACTTCGCCGCTGACCACCTGCACCGGCGTGGATTGCGCATGCTTGACCGCCTCGTCGACCGTGGCGAATTGATCAAGAAAATACTGCGCCCATATCGACAGCGATATGCGAGGTGTGGCGCCATCGTCCTGGGGATATTTGGCGTTGGCCAGCCACAGTAAATTGGCATTGAGGCCGGCCTCGTTCATCCCGTCCACCGCCGAGATTTCATAGCCGGAAACGATCACGCTGCCATAGGCCGAAGTCCACTCCACCGATCGCGGCCCGGCGGCCCCGTGCCGCTTCATGCCGCGCGGAAAGACCCAGAGATTGCTGAGAATGGGATCTTTGAAGTCCATCGAACGGCCAGTGAGATACGTTCCGCCGGGACCGTGGTAGATGACACGAGTGCAAGCCTGCGCCTCAACGGCCATTAACGCCGTGGCCGCGGCCAGTATGGTGAGAATGTGAGCGAATCGGGACATATTCAAAGTGCACTCCCTTAAAACCGATAAGTCAGCCCCAGGACCGGGCCGCTCAGGCGCGTGTCATAGATATGGCCACCACGGTCGTAATCGACATGGAGCACCTTGTAGCCCGCCGACGCAGAAAGGCGATCAGAGAAGACATAGTTGACCGTCGCATGCGTCGACCAAGTGTGGTTTGCGCCGACGCCGAAGCCGCCGGCATCCGCCTGCGCTTGCAGGGAGAGTTTCTGTGTGATGGGAAGAAAGGCGCGGACACCTACCACAGGATCCACCCAACTGAAACTCTCCCCATGCCTGGCTGACCGCGTTCCGATGGAGGCGTGGCTCGCAGTCACCGAGACATCCGTGGAAATATGCCAGTAGCGTACGCCCCCCAAGGCATCGAGGGTAAATCGCGGTGAGTCGATGACGCGGTAGCCACCTTGCAATGTCGCCGAGAACTGCTTGCTGTTGACCTTTGCATTGACACTAGATCCTGGCGGGATCGGAACGCCCAGACCTGGTACCTGGAATGCCGCCAGAGGGCCACTGCCCTGACCATTCGCCGTGCGGACATACATCACATCGCCCGACAGCACGAATCGATCGCGGCGGCCCCACACATTGACGAAGCCGCCCATTCTAAAGTCATGCATCACATCCGAAAAGGACTTATCTACATCCATCGTCGGGGCATGCTGGAATGGGGAAATATGGCCTTTGAGTCCGGCGGCCCACACATAGGGGGTGACCTGCCATTTCCACGACCGCTCATCCTTTGGTGTGCGGGGTGACTGTGTTGGCTGGCCTGCAGCAATGCCATCGGCATAGGCGGCCTGTACGGTGAAGAGCGTCAAGCAAAGAGCTGCTGCATATCGATTCGAGGCATACCCCCTCCATACAGATAACTTCATCTTTTGAATGACTTCCCCCGTCATGGCGCCCTTTGTGATTCGGATATGGATAGGCGATGGCGAACCTATCAGTCCGTAATCTATAGATGTTTCAATTTCGCACCTGCATCCTGCGATATTGTCGTGGCCGACTTCCGCTGCTCAGGCTTGCTTCCGGCGCCGCGAGCCGATCTAAGAGCGTGTTTACGGTCTCCCGCCCTCAGGCAATAGGCGGGTGAAAAATCCGTTCAGCGCAGGTTCTGCAGCGCGGCCACGCGCTCCTCGATGGGCGGGTGCGAGGAGAACAGCTTGCCGATGTTCCCCGTGATGCCCATGGCCTGCAGGCTCTGGGGCATCTGGCCCGGGTGCATGCCACCCAGGCGGTGCAGCGCGTTGATCATGGGCTGCTTGCGGCCCATGAGCTGGGCGGCGCCGGCGTCGGCGCGGAACTCGCGCTGGCGCGAGAACCAGGCCACGATGATGGCGGCCAGGAACCCCAGCACGATGTCGAGCACGACGGTGGTGACCATGTAGCCGATGCCGGGGCCCGAGCTGTTCTCGTCGTTCCTGCGCAGGAAGCTGTCCACCGCGTAGCCGATCACGCGCGAGAGGAACACCACGAAGGTGTTCATCACGCCCTGGATCAGCGCCATGGTCACCATGTCGCCGTTGGCCACGTGGGCCACCTCGTGGCCGATCACGGCCTCGACCTCCTCGCGCGTCATGCCCTGCAGGAGGCCCGTGGAGACGGCCACCAGCGCCGAGTTCTTGAACGCGCCCGTGGCGAAGGCGTTGGGCTCGCCCTGGTAGATGCCGACCTCGGGCATCTGGATGCCGGCCTTGTCGGCGAAGCCGCGCACGGTCTCCACGATCCAGGCCTCGTCGGCGTTGCGCGGCGCGTTGATGATTTGCACGCCCATGCTCATCTTGGCGATGGGCTTGCTCATCAGCAGCGAGATGATGGCGCCGCCAAAGCCCATGACGAAGGCGAAGCCGAGCAGCGCGCCCAGGTTCAGGCCGTTGGCCGTCAGGTAGCGGTTCACGCCCAGCAGGCTGGCGACGATGCCCAGCACCGCCACCACGGCGATGTTGGTCAGCAGAAAGAGCGCAATGCGTTTCATCGAAGGGTTCTCCGGACAAGGACAGGAAGTCGCCCGCGGCGCCGCGCCGAGGGCAAACAACAAGGTGGGGATGGCGCGGGGCGGTTCAAGCCACGCTGGCAGCGGCAGGCACCTGTTGTCGATGGCTTATGCGGTGCGCGCGCTGCGGAAAACGAGAGAGTCATCATAAAAGCAAAAGTTCTCGTTTTCGGGCCACCAGCCAGGCACGCCCAGAACCGGCAGGGGATTGAACGGCTTGGCCGCCAGCCGCTGCGCCGACAAGCCGGCGGCCAGCCAGCCGTCCACGCTCACTACATTTTCAGTAGCTGCCTGCGCTTGGTAGACATGGGCCGTGATCTGTTTTCGCGGTGAAACCAGCTTCTCCAGCAGCGCATGGCCCAGGATCAGCAGCCGCGCCTGCCGCCACAGCGGGCGCAGCTCCACGCACAGCCTGCGCCACTGGCGCGCGGCCAGCGCCTCGTGCAGGGCCTGCGGGGCCAGCAGCACGGCGCCGTTTTCGTCGAACACCGTGAGCGCGTCGCGCAGCGGCCCGCGCACCGCGCCCACGCCCTCGGCCGCGATCACCTGCGCCTGCAGCCGGTTGAAGCGGCGCTTGGTGGCCGGGTAGTGCAGCCAGACGAGGCCGTTGAAAAAGTCGTGCAGGTTGTCGCGCGTGGGCACGCGGCCCTCGGCGTGGATGAACTGCTCGTAGGCCATGCCCGGCGGCAGCGCCGCCTGGGGCGCGAAGCGCACGCCGGGCGGCGGGGCGGCGCCCTCGTCGATCAGCGCGTTGAGCGCATCGGCCACGCCAGAGCCGGCCTGCACGCGCTGCGCGGCCTGGCGCCCCAAGGGGGCCAGATGGGTCAGCCAGGGGCGCTGCCAGTCGATGGCGGCTAGGCCACCAGCCGCCACGGCAGTGCCTCGCCCGCGCGCAGGGGCTTGAGCTCGGCCTCGCCGAAGGGGAAGCTGTCGGGCGGCATCCAGCTTTCTCGGCGCAGGGTGATCGTGCCCTGGTTGCGCGGCAGGCCGTAGAAGGCCGGGCCGTGGAAGCTGGCGAAGCCCTCCAGCCTGTCGAGCACGCCCGCGTTGTCGAAGGCCTCGGCATACATCTCGATGGCGGCGTGCGCGGTGTAGCAGCCGGCGCAGCCCGTGGCGTGCTCCTTGAGGTGCGCGGGGTGCGGCGCGCTGTCGGTGCCCAGGAAGAACTTGGGGCTGCCGCTGGTGGCCGCCTGCACCAGCGCCTGGCGGTGCAGCTCGCGCTTGAGCACGGGCAGGCAGTAGTAGTGCGGGCGTATGCCGCCCGTGAAGATGGCGTTGCGGTTGTACAGCAGGTGGTGCGCGGTGATGGTGGCCGCGGTGTACGCGTCGCCGTCCGCCACGTACTGCGCGGCCTCGCGGGTGGTGATGTGCTCGAAGACGATCTTGAGCTCGGGGAAGTCGCGGCGCAGCGGGATCAGCTGCCGGTCGATGAACACGGCCTCGCGGTCGAACAGGTCGATGTCGCTGCTCGTCACCTCGCCGTGCACCAGCAGCAGCAGGCCGGCCTTCTGCATGGCCTCCAGCGTCGCGTAGGTCTTGCGCAGGTCGGTCACGCCCGCGTCGCTGTTGGTGGTGGCGCCGGCGGGGTAGAGCTTGCATGCGACCACGCCGGCATCCCTGGCACGCACGATCTCGTCGGGCGGCAGGTTGTCGGTGAGGTACAGCGTCATCAGGGGCTCGAACGACACGCCCTGCGGAACGGCGGCCAGGATGCGCTCCTTGTAGTCGAGCGCCTGGGCCGCCGTGGTCACGGGCGGGCGCAGGTTGGGCATGATGATGGCGCGCCCGAACTGCGCCGCCGTGTGCGGCACGACGGTGCGCAGAGGCTCCCCGTCGCGCATGTGCAGGTGCCAGTCGTCGGGGCGGGTGATGGTGAGGGTGTCGGGGCGATGGGCTGCGGTCATGGCCGTCATTGTCCCATCCACTCCCGGCCATGCGCGGGAGAGCGGGCCGATGGCTCAGCAGCCCGAGGGACGGTTGGGCCGCATGGGCACAACGCCCGAGACGGTCACGCGCGCGCCGGAGCCATCCGTGGCAACCAGTGTCTTGTTGGCCAGACGAACGCGGTCGGTATCGCGCACCACGGCCACGTCGCTCCAGTCGTCGGCGCGGAACTCATGGCCCAGGACGGTGAAGAAGGCCTCGTACACCACGCTGGCATCGGGCCGGTAGCGGATGTCGCCAAACGCCTGCCCGCTGCCACCCACGCGGTTGACACCGTCGAAGCGGAAGGTGCACACCTCGGGGTACGAGCCGATGGGGTTCTTCTTGTCCACATCGGTGAGGTTGATGTTGCCGTCGCCATAGATACCGTTGAGGCCTTCCACGGTAGCGCCGGTGACCGTCAGCACGCCGAGCTGGTCGCTGGGCGTGGGATCGTCGTCATTGCCGCCGCCGCAAGCGCTGAGAAAAAGGGCGGAGGCGGCGGCCACCGTGACGGCGCAAGAGGTTTTGAGGAAAGCATGCATGGTGCTGAGTGCTCCCAGGTGGTTGAACATGGCTCCATCCTAGGAAGGGCGCGGCCGGGAGCACGTGGGCCACGCCCCCCACGCCCTGTAAGAAAAGCCCGCGCGGCCTGGTCGGCGCGCCGGCGGCCACGATGGGTGCCGCGGCCAATACCCCTGCTGGCGGCCGAAGCCGCAGGGGCGCGTATCCTGCCCGGGTGTCGGGCCCTGCAGGACCATGCCATGGACAAGACCATCCCACCCCGCCATGTCCGCATCAAGCGCGCCTACGAGCCGCCCGCGGCCGAGGACGGCGCGCGCATCCTGATCGACCGGCTGTGGCCGCGCGGCGTGAAGAAGGAAGCGCTGGCGCTGGCCGAATGGAACAAGGCGCTGGCCCCGAGCACCGCGCTGCGCCAGTGGTTCAACCACGACCCTGCGCTGTGGGACGAATTCCGCCGCCGCTACGCCGCCGAGTTGCGCGCCCAGCCCGAGGCCTTCGACGCGCTGCGCGAGCGCGCGCGCCATGGCGTGGTGACGCTGGTGTATTCGGCACGTGACGAGACCGTGAACAACGCCGTCGCCATGCGCGCCTTTTTGCTGCAGCCGGACGGACTGGCTGCGGCGCAATGAACAGGAGGTTTTCGATGACGCAACGCCTGGACTACAGGCAGGCATCGCCCCAGGGTTTTGCCGCCATGCTGGGGCTGGAACAGCACGCGCGCACCAGCGGGCTCGACCACACGCTGCTGGAGCTGGTGAAGACGCGCGTGTCGCAGATCAACGGCTGCGCCTTCTGCCTGGACATGCACACCAAGGACGCGCGCGCCGCCGGCGAGAGCGAGCAGCGCCTGTACCTGCTGCCCGCATGGCGCGAGGCGCCCTGCTACACACCGCGCGAACGCGCCGCGCTGGCCTGGGCCGAGGCCGTGACCCTGCTCAAGGACCAGCAGGTGCCGGACGAGGTGTACGCGCAGGCGCGCCGGCAGTTCGACGACAAGGCGCTGGTGGACCTGACGCTGGCCATCGTCGCCATCAACGGCTGGAACCGGCTGTCGGTGGCGTTCCGCACCGAGGCCGGCAGCTACCAGCCCGGCAGCCATTGACATCGAAAGAGGCACGACCATGGACCATGCCATGTACCCGGTCGGCAGCGCCGAGATTGCACGCAAGCGCCGCGAACTCGCGCCCAAGCAGTTGGAAGCGTTTCGCGCCTTCAGCGCCGCCGTGTTCGCCGATGGCGAACTCGACGCGAAGACCAAGCAGCTGATCGCGGTGGCCGTGGCGCATGTCACGCAGTGCCCGTACTGCATACGCGGCCACAACGAGGGCGCGCTCAAGGCCGGCGCCAGCGAGGCGCAGGTCATGGAGGCGATCTGGGTCGCGGCCGAAATGCGCGCCGGCGGCGCCTATGCGCATTCGGCGCTGGCCATCGACACGATGGCCGGACACAAGGGCTGAGCCGCCCCTTTCTCTCCGGAATCAACCGTCCCCGGCAGCCTGCTGGTGCGCAGCCGCCTGGGTGAGCAGCCCGCGCAGCCAGCGGTGCCCTGCCTGGTGGTGGGAGCGCTCATGCCACAGCTGGTAGAAGCGCATGCGCGGAAAGCCCTCGGGCGCTGGCACCATCACCAGCGGCAGGGTGCGCGTGAACTGACGGGCGAAGTGGCGCGCGGTGGTGAAGACCAGATCGCTATGGGCGACCAGATACGGCGCCACGGCGAAATAGGGCACCATCACGCGGGCGTCGCGCACCTGCCGCAACCCTGCCAGATGCGTGTCCACCACCGGACGGTGCGATGCGGCCAGCGGCGTGGGCAGCAGGTGGGCGGCCGCCAGGTAGCGCTCCAGCGGCATGGGGTCGCCGCTTGAGTCCTGGGCCAGCGGATGGTTCGGGTTCATCAGGCAGACCAGGTCGTCCTCCAGCAGCAGCGACAGGTGCAGGCGCTCGGTGGGCTGCGGCCAGTTGCCGACCACGATGTCCAGACTGCCCTGCGCAAGCGCCTGCTCGAAGTCGTAGTCGCCGGACAGCGGCTGTATCACCAGGCGGGCGTGCGGCGCCTCGGCGCGAAAGTGCTGCACCACCTCGGCCATGAAGCTGGTGGCCAGGTAGTCGGGCGAGGCGATGGTGAAGGTCTGCGCGCTGGTGGCGGGGTCGAACGCCTCGGGGCCAGCCAGCATGTGGTCGATCTCGGCCAGCGCGGTGCGGGCGCGGGCGCGCAACTGGCGCGCGCGCTCGGTCGGCACCATGCCGCCGCGCTCGCGCACCAGGATCGGGTCGCCCAGCACTTCGCGCAGGCGCCGCAGGGCGGCGCTGATGGCTGGCTGCGTCTGGTTCATACGCACCGCCGTGCGCGATACGCTGCGCTCGGCCACCAACGCCACCAGGACGCGCAGCAGGTAAGTATCCAGAGGGTCTTGCGCACGGGACATAGATAGCGATGAAAAACATCGGGAACCGTTATGCCGGACATTATGAAAGCTCCGCGCACTACCACCGATTCCTTCCTACAGTCCGGCCAGACACGGTCCACCAGCGAGACCGGCAAGGAGACAAACATGGGAACGACACACGTGATGGACGCATCGGCGCAGCCGCAGGCTGGCGCGCCGGAACTGGACGGGGTCTACCGCAAGATCATCTGGCGGCTGATCCCCTTTCTGATGATGCTGTGGGTGCTGGCGTGGATCGACCGCGTCAATGTGGGCTTCATCAAGCTCACCATGCTTGATGAGTTGAAGTGGAGCGAGGCCGTGTACGGCCTGGGCGCTGGCATCTTCTTCCTGGGCTATTTCTTCTTCGAGGTGCCGAGCAACCTGCTGCTGCAGAAGATCGGCGCCAAGAAGACCATCATGCGCATCACCATCGGCTGGGGCCTGACCTGCATCGCCACGATGTTCGTCAAGACGCCCGAGATGTTCTACTTCCTGCGCTTCCTGATGGGTGCGTTCGAGGCGGGCTTCTACCCCGGCATCATCCTGTACCTGACCTACTGGTTTCCCAACGACCGGCGGGCCAAGGCGTTCGGCATGTTCATGTCGGCCTCGGCCTTCGCGGGCGTGATCGGCGGGCCGCTGGCGGGCACCCTGATGAATGGGCTGCACGGCGTCAACGGCTGGTCGGGCTGGCAATGGGTGCTGCTCATCGAGGGCATTCCCTCGGTGATCGCCGGCTTCGTCACCTTCTTCTATCTGACCGACAAGCCCGAGCAGGCCCGCTGGCTCACGCCGCGCGAACGCCAGCTGGTGCACGATGACCTGGCGCGCGACAACGCGGCCATGGGCCACCGCGAGCACAGCATGCTGGCCTCGCTCAAGAGCGGCCGCATCTGGCTGCTGATCCTGATCTTCTTCTGCGTCATCGCGGCCAACTCGGCGCTCACCTTCTTCGGCCCCTCGCTGGTCAAGGAAGTGGGCTTCACCAACCCCGCCACGGTGGGCTGGATTATGGCCGGTGCCTACCTGTGCGGTGCCTTCGGCATGATCTGGAACGGCTTCCACTCCGACAAGCACCAGGAGTCGCGCTACCACTGTGCGCTGGCAGCGGCTCTGGGGGCGGCCTCCATCCTGGTCATCGCCATGTTCCTGCAGCAAAGCCCGGCCATCGTGCTGGCGGCGCTCACGCTGGCCATCGTCGGCACCATGAGCGCCATCCCCGTTTTCTGGCAGATGCCCAACCGCTTCCTGGCCGGCACGGCCGCGGCGGGCGGCGTGGCGCTCATCAACTCGTTTGCCAACCTGGCGGGCTTTGGTGCGCCGTGGATGCTGGGCGCCATCAAGACGGCCACCGGCAGCCTGTCGTCCGGCCTGTACGTGGTCGCGGGCGTCGAGGTGTGCGCCACGGTGCTCATCCTGGCCTGCGTGCCCGCATTGCGCAAACAACGCTGAACCTTCCCTCACCCAAGACCTACACACCATGCACTCCATCGACCTGTCCACCGTCAACGCCATGGACCGCGACACCTTCGTCCAGGCCCTGGGCCCCACCTTCGAGCTGGCGCCCTGGGTGGCCGAGGCCGCCTGGGCCAGGCGCCCGTTCGCCAGCGTCGGCGCGCTGCATGCCGCCATGCTGGACGCCGTGCGGCAGGCGCCGGACGCTCAGCAGCTGGCCTTCCTGTGCGGCCACCCCGAGCTGGCCGGGCGCGAGGCACAGGCCGGCACCATGACCGCCGAATCCGTGGGCGAGCAGAGCAGCGCGGGCCTGGACGCCCTGAGCCGCGACGAGATGGCCGACATCCAGCGGCTCAACCGCACCTACCGCGAGCGGCACGGCTTCCCCTTCATCATCGCCGTGCGCCACCACGACAAGCAGCAGATCTTCGAGGCGCTGCGCACGCGCGCCGCCGGGCAAACCGAGGTGGAGCGCACGGCCGCGCTGCAGCAGATTGGGCTCATCACACGCGGGCGCATCGAAGCGCTGGTGCGCGAATAGCCCGCACCCCATTCCCCAATGGCATCACAAAAGGAGACATCATGGAAACGCTACCCAACTTTCGTCCCGAGCGCCGGCAGTTCGCCTTGTCCAGCCTGGCGCTGGGAGCCGCCGCGCTCGCAACGCGCGGCGCGCAGGCGCAGGCTGCCCCCGCGGGGCCCCTGCAGTCCAGCGGCCCCATCGTGCTGCACGGCGTGAGCCCCCGGCTGACTGTGCACACGCTGGACACCTTCCACGGCGCGGCGGCCACGGGGCTGCGCATCGATTTCTCCAAGCGCGAAGGCGACCGCTACCGGCAACTGGCCTCCCTGGTCATGAACGGCAACGGCCGCTCGGACGAGCCGCTGCTGATCGGCGACACCTACCAGCCGGGCGACTACGAACTGCTGTTGCACGTGGACGACTTCTACGCCGCCAAGCAGGCCAGGCTGCCCACGCCGCCGTTCCTGTCCAAGGTGCCGGTGCGCATCCGCATCGTCAACGTGGCCGAACGCATCCACCTGCCGATCCAGTTCGGCCCGTGGAGCTACACCTATTCGCGCGGCAGCTGATTTCCCCCGTTCGCAAGACTTGCAAGGAGCGACCCATGGCAGGCATCTCGACCCATGTACTCAACATCACCACCGGCCGGCCGCTGACGGGCCTGAAGGTGGAACTGTTCGACGTGGCGGCCCAGCCGCCCGTGCGCATCAACAGCACCCGCACCAACGCCGACGGCCGCACCGACGCGCCCATGCTGTCCGCCAAGGACGCGCGCACCGGCCACTTCGAGCTGCGGTTCCACGTAGGCGACCATTTCAAGGAGCCGGACACCCTGGCGGACGTGGTGCCCGTGCGCTTTTCCATCTACGACGCCGCGCAGCACTACCACGTGCCCATGCTGTGCGCGCCCTGGTTTTTCTCAACCTATCGCGGCAGCTGACCGCAGGAGCCCATCCCCATGACCCACCCCGATCCGAACGCAGAAAAGTACATGGTCGATGCCATCCGCGCCGCGATGACCAACGTGCGCGAGCGCAAGACCTGGCCCTTCGGCGCCGTGCTCGTGCGCGGCGGCAAGGTGCTCGCCACCGCCGTCAACGAGGTCGATGCGCTGTGCGACCCCTCGGCCCACGCCGAGATGCAGGCCGTGCGCGCCGCGGCCAGGACGCAGGGCGGCACCGACCTGTCGGGCTCCACCGTCTACGCCAGCGGCTACCCCTGCCCCATGTGCCTGACCGCCATGTACCTGGCCGGCGTGAAGGAGGTGTACTACGCCTACTCCAACGAGGACGGCGCGCCCTACGACCTCTCGGCCGAGCGCGGCTACGTCGAGATCGCCCGCCCGATCGAGCAGCGCGAGATGCCGCTGCGCAGCCTGCCCGTGCGCGACACGGGCGAGGACCTGTACGAGGCCTGGCAGCGCGTGGCGCCCGCCGCCTGACGGTACAGTCCTAAGCGGCGCTTTTCACCAGCATCCCCGGGTGCAGTTCGGCAACCCGGCTCACGCCGATCAGCGCCATGTTGCGCCGTATCTCCGAAGCCAGGATGCCGATGGCGTGGCGGATGCCCGCCTCGCCGCCCACCGCGCCGGCGTAGTTGAACGGGCGCCCTACGAAGACGAACCTGGCGCCCAGCGCCAGCAGCACGTCGTTGCCGCGGCGAAAGCCGCTATCGACCATGACCACGTAGTCCGGCCCCACGGCATCCACCACGTGCGGCAGCATCTGCAGCGGCGAGACCGAGCCGTCCAGCTGCCGGCCGCCGTGGTTGGACAGGATGACCCCGTCCGCGCCCGCGTCGCGCGCGGCCAGCGCGTCCTGCGGGTGCAGGATGCCCTTGACCACCAGGGGGCCGCGCCAGCGCTGGCGGATCAGGGCCAGGTGCTCCCAGCCCAGGTGATCGCGCGCGCCGAAGTCGCGCGTGACGGTGGACGAGAGGATGGACGCGCCCCGCGCGGCCTGCGAGTTCTCGAAATGCGGCATGCCGTGCAGCGCCAGTGCGCGCAGGGCCGTGCCCAGCAGCCAGCGCAGGTGGGTGACGCCCTCCCACGCCAGGCGCAGGCTGGGGCGCAGCGGGGTCGAGAAGCCCGCGCGGATGTTGTTCTCGCGGTTGCCCGAAACGGGCGTATCGACCGTGACGACCAGGGTCTTGAAGCCGGCGGACTCCACGCGGTCCAGCAGCTTGAGGATGCGCTCCTTCTCGCCCGGCACATAGGCCTGGAACCAGGCTTGCGGGTCGGCGCACGCCACCTCCTCCATCGCAATCAGCGAAGTGTCGGTCAGCACGCGGGTCACCCAGCGATGGCCGTCGAACGCCTCGCGGTTGCCGCGCAGGGACTTGTCGGTCTCGCAACCGCCGCTCACGTACGCGAAGATGGGCGCAGGCAGGTGCCTGCGGGCCGCGGCCTCGAAATCGTCCAGGGACAGGATGCCCTACAGCCTGCGGGGCGTGGCGGACTGCTCGCCCGCGCCGGACGGCGCGGACGATGCAGGTGCGTTGAACTTCTCGACGTCGAATCGGGTTTGCATGGGGGCACCGGCTTATTTGGAGTCAAAATGGCATCTAGCGCTTGTACAGCAAGCGCTAGCAGCTATATTTTTTGAAATCCTCATTGCGACTGGATATGGACCAGGCACGCGGCGACCCCGTCAGTTGAGCTTGATGTCCGCCTCGCGGATCAGCTTGCCTCACTTGGCATGCTCGCTCTTGATCCATTGGCCGAACTTCGCGCCGTCGGCCGGCGTGGGCATGCTGCCCTCCTGCGCCAGCTTGTCCTGCACCTCCTTGGTGGCCAGCAGCTGCATGGTGGCGTCGCCGATGCGCTTGACCACATCGGCGGGCATGTTGGCCGGCCCCACCAGGCCCAGCCAAGTCGAGGCCTCGAAGTCGGGATAGCCCTGCTCGGCCACCGTGGGCACGTTGGGCAGCGAGGACACGCGCTGCGCCGACGTGACGGCCAGGGCGCGGATCTTGCCGGCGGCCAGTTGGGTCATCACGGATACCGTGTTGCCGAAGTACAACGCCACCTGGCCGCCCAGCAGATCCATCATCGCCGGGCTGACGCCCTTGTAGGGCACCTGCAGGACCTGGATGCCCGCGCGGCGCGCCAGCACTTCACCCGCCAGATGTCCCACCGTGCCGTTGCCGGCCTGGGCAACGCCGTAGAAGCCGGGCCTGGCCTTCGCGGCCTGGATGAAGTCGCCCAAGGTCTTGAACGGCGAGTCCGCGCACACCGTCAGCACCACCGGCTGCAGGGCCACGCTGACGATGGGCGTGAAGTCCTTCAGCGGGTCGAAGGGCATCTTGGCGTACAGGCTGGGGTTGATGGCCAAGTTGGCGGCCTGCCCCATGCCGATGGTGTAGCCGTCCGGCGCGGCCTTGGCCACGGCATCCAGGCCGATGTTGCCGCCAGCGCCCGGCTTGTTGTCGACCACCATCGTCCAGCCCATGCCGGTGTTGAGCTTGTCGGCCACCAGGCGCGATGTCGCGTCGGTGCCGCCGCCTGGCGGGAAGGGCACCACCAGCCGCACGGGCCGTTGCGGCCAGTCGCCATCGGCGTGGGCCAGGCCCTGGAAGCCCAGGGCAGCCGTGGCGGCCATCGCCACGGCAAGCAGGTTGCGTCTACAAGTGCATACAGCGGCTGGAGCAGGCCGTGGGCGGCCCGCTGTTCGAGCGCGCGGGGCGCGGCATCCGCCTCACGCCCGTGGGGCAGGTGCTGCTGGCCCGCGCGCGCATGCTGCGCAATGCCAGCCAGGAGGCGCTGCGCGAGGTGCGCGGCTTCAACGAAGGCATCTCGGGCCACGTGCGCATCGGCAGCGGCCCGGTCGCCGCGGACCACCTGCTGCCCGAGCTGTGCAGCAAGGCCCTGGCGAACGGGCGCAAGGTCACCATCAGCATCGTGATCGGCCCGAGCTGGGAGCTGCGCAGCCGCTTGCGCGAGGGGCAGCTCGATCTGCTGATCGGCCTGACGCCCGAGGACGACGGCGAGCTCATCTCGTCCCCCATCGTCGAAGACATGGTGGTGGTGGTGGCAGCCAGCCAGGCGCACCCCATCTTCCAGCGCTCGCGCATCACGCTCGCAGCCTTGCTGCAGCACCCCTGGGCGCTACCCAGCGCCAACATTCCGAGCCGCCAGTGGCTGGACCAGGCATTCACCTCGCGCGGCATGCCGCCGCCCACGGTGCAGGTCGAGGTCGGCTCGATTCCGCTGCTGCCGCGCATGGTGGCCAAGACCGATCTGCTGACCTTTGTCTCGCGCCACACGCTGCGGCTTGAGCGCAGCCGCTCGCTGCGCGAGGTACGCCTGTCGGCCACCACGCTGCGCCGCCACCTGGGCGTGACCTGCCGGCGCGACGGCTACCTGTCGCCCGCGGCGCAGCGCATTCTCACGCTGCTGCAGGCCAACGGGCACGCGCTGTTCGGCGGGGACGTGCCGCCGCTGGACGACGACTGGACGCCGACGCGGCCGAGAATGTATTTACGCGCTCCCGACCCCAGGTAATAGGCAAGTGAAAATAAAACCGTACGCCAGCGACATCCGTCGAGAGAAGTTTGCCGAGAACCGCTGAGCTTGGTTGGAAAAACAGGCTATTGGAAGATGGAGGACTTCAGACCCATCAAAACTTGCTGGTATTCCTGCTCGTTGCGCTTGAAGCGATTGAGCGGGCCTGAGATTGAAAACGCAATCAGCCTATCGCCTATGCGTCCCGCGATCGCCAGGGCACCTACATCCTCTACCCCTTCGTTGTCACTGCGGGCATAGCCGCTTTTCCTTACCCGGCGGATGTCCTGCAACAGCAACTCGGGATTGGTGATTGTCTGGGCCGTAAGCTGCTTCAGCGGTTTCTTGTTGAGTAGTTTCAGCGCTTCTTCGTCTTCCAGTTCTGCCAACAAAGCCTTTCCGAGTGCGGAGACATGCAGACCGAAACGCGATCCCACTTCGAAGACGTAGCGCAAGCGATGCCGGCCCTGGCGCAAACCGGTAATTTCCACGTGATGGCTGCCAAGAATTCCGGAAATCGCCGTCTCACCGGTGCGCTCGCTCAGCAAGTCCAGGGCATCATTGCACATGCGCGCGATCGGATCGTTTTCCGAGATGGACAAACCCAGCGCATGCAGGCGCGGCGAGGGATAAAAACGCCGTGATCGCTCCGTACGCATCAGATAGCCAGTCTCCACAAGAGTGTGCAAAAGATCCGACGCACTGCTTTCTGCAATCTGAAGCAACTTGGCCACTTCGGCGTTGGAAAGCTCTCGACGTTCGTGGGCGAAGATTTCGAAAATTGTCAACGCTCTAGCGGCGGCAGTGACAAATGCTGGCATATTGAAGAATGAATGAACACTTAGGCACAGTCCTCATTCTGACGGAATTGCGCGTACCAGCGGAGTTCAGCCTCCTGCACAAGCTGCGCCATGGTGGCGGCTACGGGTTCGCGTTGACGAACAAAACCTACTGATTGCCCCAAAGACAGCAGTCCCGTATCAGCGTCACCACCGTCATACGCGGCAGTTTTTCCCAATGAGCCCTTGATCAGCTCACCGAATTCTTCGTGGTTTGCTACGCCATTTGCTTCAAGGTGCAACACCTGCTTTGCCGTCCTGTTGTGCAAAACGCGCCATGGGTGTTTGACGGAACGAAGCACTTGAACGCTTTCATGCGAACCACTTTGAACGATGCGGGCCTTCACTGCAGCGTGAGTGCCTATCTCATCGCACGCCAGGAAGCGGGTGCCAACAACAACGCCATCGCATCCAAGTACCAGCGCTGCAGCAATCTGCCGTCCATGTCCGATGCCTCCGCCCAGCGCGAGTGGAACGGAGAGTTCATCCAGCGCGCAGGCACATGACAGAAACGAAGATTGCTCATGCATTCCCGGATGCCCTCCAGCCTCCATACCAACGATAGCAACCGCATCAGCACCATGCTGTTCCGCTTTGATGGCATGGTCCACAAAGCCGACTTTGTGGATGAGCGTACCGCCTGCGTCATGAATACGCTCGAAGAGCCCCAGGCTTGCGGGTCCGACTGTTTCGAAGTGGCGCACACCCGCGCTCAATGCGATATCGAGTTGCCGCTGCAGCACCATATTGGCTGAATCCCTTTGGCTGGCGGTCAGGTTGACCCCAAAGGGCAGGCCTTCACAGAACTGAGCGCACATGACCAATTGCCGCTCATATTCCGATTCGCTGGCGAAGGAGCGGGGCGTCATGAAAGCTATGCCACCGGCGCGCACCACGGCTGCTACGTAGCGCGCGTCCGAAAGCCACATCAGGCCACCGGCAAAGATAGGCAGGCGGATGCCAAACAGCCGGGAGAGCCGTGTCGACCACATGGAACGATTCAGATCATCACGAAGCCGCCGCTCACGCCAATACTCTGGCCCGTGACATAGGCTGTGCGATCAGAGGCCAGCAAGCACGCCATTGGCGCGACGTCTTCCGGTTTGCACAGCCGCTGCAAGCCGGTAGCAATAGGGTACGCCTTGAGCATTTTCCCCAAGCGTTCGTTGTTCTCTGGAGTGGCCTCGGGACTGAGAGCGCCAGACTTGATGCCCTCATGCGAGACTGCACCCAATGCAATCGTATTGACATTGATGCAGTCCCTGCCATGCTCCTGCGCGATCGCCTTGGCAAATCCGAGCATGGCAGCCTTGGCCCCCGAGTACACAGCAAGACGCGCTTCGCCTGCACGTCCCGCCTCGCTCATGATGTTGACGATCTTGCCCCAGCGGCGCTCTTTCATTCCTGGAAGCACCTTGTTCACGCAGTACAACATGCCCCAGATGTTGAGGTCGATGATTTCCTTCCAGTCAGGCGCCGCCGTTTCCAGAAAAGTGGGCGCAATGCCTCCTTTGGTGCGGCGCCCAACTGTCACGCCGGCATTGTTCACGAGGATGTCGATCGGGCCGAGTTCGGATACCGCTTTATCGATGGCCGCATCAATGTCCGCTTCGCTGGTGATGTCCGCTGGCGCCGCAGTCGCAATGCCGCCCGTCTTCCGGATTTCTTCGGCCACGGCAATAGCACGCTCGGGGAAGAAATCGTTGACGGCGACTCTCACGCCTTCTTCAGCCAGTTGCAGGCAAATGCGGCGGCCTACGCCTTGTCCGCCGCCGGTGACGAAGGCCACTTTGTCCTTGATTTTCAGATCCATGATTCTTGGCTACCTCTGTTGGTTTCGGTTCATTGAAATGCGGTGAAACGGGGTCACGCGCCCCGGAATTGCGGCAGGCGCTTTTCCACGAAAGCCGTCATTCCTTCTTTTCGGTCCTCGCTGCTCACCACGATCGCAGCGGCATAGCGTTCATATTCAAGTCCGGATTCGAGACTTACCTGCACGCCTTGATTGACGGCCTGTTTGATGAAGCGAATGGACAGCGGCGCATTGGCTGCAATCTGGCGAGCCAGTTCCATGGCACGCTGCATCAGGTGTTCCATAGGAACGACTTCGTTGACCAGCCCGATGGACAGCGCTTTCTGCGCCGCAATGTGCTCACACGTGAACATCAATTGTTTGGCCCAGGCTGGACCGACGGCACGCGGCAGGCGCTGCGTGCCGCCGGCCGCCGGCAGCGCGCCGATACGTGCCTCGGGGAGACCGAGTTTTGCGTGCTCCGCAGCGATCCGGAAGTCCGCGCACAACGCCAGTTCAAGGCCGCCACCAAGAGCGACACCGTTGATTGCCGCAATGACTGGAATCTCCAATGCTTCGATGGCACTGAAGAGCTGATGGGTTGCCTTCTGCTGAGCATGGTAGGCGGGCAGCGTCGATGTGCGCGAGGCGCGCTCCTTGATGTCGGCGCCAGCACAGAATGCACGCTCCCCCGATCCGGTGATCACCACCGCACGGATGCCTTCGTCATTGCGGATGCGCTCCGTAAAGGCATGGCGCAGATCCTCTTTCATCGAGCCGCCAAGCGTATTCATCCGATCTGGCCGGTTGAGGGTCACAACGGCGATGGAGTCGTTAACTTCGAGCTGTATGGTTTCGTAGTTCATGAGATTCCTCAAGGCTTGGCCAGAACATGTGCGACCGCGACAGTGCCAAGTCCCACCATGTGCGCGAGAGCGAAACGTGTTCGCGTGTGTTGGCGGCCCGTGGCCTCACCTCGCATCTGGCGCGTGATCTCGGCGATCTGGCCGAGACCCGTGGGTCCGAGCGGATGGCCCATTCCAAGCAAACCGCCCGATGCATTGATGGCGCACTCGCCACCAATACGGGAAGCGCCTCTGTTCAGGTAGTGCGCGCCTTCGCCAGGCTCACAAACGCCGATCGCTTCGCTGTAGACCAGTTCCTCGACACTGAAGGCGTCATGCAGTTCCAGCAGATCCAATTCCTTGGCTCCGATGCCGGCTTGCTCAAGCGCCATTCGCGAAGATCGGGTGACCACATCGATGACTGCGGGCGCGCCATTTCCATCATCACTTGCAAGCCCTTCGCTGTTGGACACTGAGGAGAGCACGCGGATCGCGCGTTGCTTGTCCAGGCCATGCCGCTTGATGGCTGTAGGCGACGCCACGATGACGGCCGCTGCACCTTCCCCTCGCGGAGTGCACTGCAGCGATGTGAGGTCGCCGCAGATCACGGGAGAGTTCATGACCTGTTCGAGCGTACGTGGCTTGCGGAACTGCGCATACGGATTGAGCGACGCGTTGTAATGGTTCTTGACGGCTACCCGAGCCAGGTCTTCGGACCTCAGCCCATACGTTCGCATGCATCGGCGCACCATCAAAGCGAACTTGACCAGAGGAATGGAGGATGTAGGACTGAGCGGAACGATCCCGTCCTTGTTGGCGGCGCGTCGTCCATCGCCAAACTTGTCCACACCGACGGCAAGTACCAAATCTTTTTCACCCGATGCGACCTGCAGGCAGGCGATGCGAAAAGCGGTGGAGCCGGATGCCGAGGCGTTCTCGACCTGCTCGACTTCCAGGCCCGTGGACCCGAGATGCTTGAGCATGACACGCCCCGCGGCCATGCCGATGGCAGCAGTGCCGACGACCGCTCCGTCCAGATCGGAGAATTTCAGGCCCGAATCGGCAAGAGCTTCACGAACGGCCGTGATCCCGAGCACAGGGTAAGGCATCTCCGTCGGAAACTGGTACTTGTGCATGCCGATGCCGACGACGTGCACGGGATTGTCCTTGAGCAGCGTATTGGTCATGCCTGGTCTCCCGATCCGCCAATGACCGGCACGAAGCACCAGCGCCATTGGTCTTTCTTGTCTTTGTAGGCTTGTGGAGCCATCTGCTGCCCAAGGCTCAGTTCTGCTTCGTCGGCCACATGGATGAGTGCCTCCTCGATGACACCAGGAGCCAACTGGACTTCACCGATGACGCAGGGCACATCCAGTTCAGGCGTAAGCACCGTGTGGAGCGTGACATAGTTCTGGAGGATCGCAGGTACCGGCGGAGCCACAGGCTGGAGCAAGGCCGCCCCGCAGCGTCTGCATCCGTAGGCCTGGGGTGGATAGGTATAGGTTCCGCATTCTTCGCAATGCCCGATTGCAAACGCAGGCGGCGATGCAGATGAGTCGATGGTTTCGTTCATGAATGTCTTTCGATTTGCGGCGTTGAATTCGGCCCTGTCACATGCCAGCAAGCCGTACGGGGAAGCGGGCGAGCGGCCCGCCAGATGTTTCGCAGAAAAGTCCACGCGCCTTGAATTGCATGTTTTCATGCAGCATCAGCGGGTTTTCCACCAGACTGACGGGCACATCCGCTGCTTCGAGCCGCTCCAGCGCATCGCATGAGGGCAGGCGTGCAATCGCCAATCGAACGGCGGCATTGATGGCGTCGACATGCTGCACGCGGTACCGGTGGTCCATGAACGCCTCACCTGCAAAATCCTTGAGATCAAGCACTTGCACCAATGCCTGCCAGAAATGGTTTTCCAGTGCCGCAATCGTGATGGCCTGGTTATCGCTGCAACGGAAAACGCCATAGCCGGGACGTTTCTGGATATGCGAGATGGACGCCTGCACATCGTCGGCCCCGATGTGCCTCAACACAGGGGTGCGGACGTTGCACCAATGAGCGGCGCAATCCGCCATGGAAACATCGAGGTGCTGACCCCGACGCGTGCGTTCGCGCTGAAAGAGCGCCGCATTGAGCGCTGCGAGTGCATAGACGCTCGACCCCAGATCGGCATAAGGAACCCCCATGAATGGAGATGGATTGGATTCCGTCATGCTCAACGCGACGACGCCGGCAGTCGCGAGATAGTTCATGTCATGGCCTGAACGTTGCACCCACGGGCCATCCGATCCATACCCGCTGACCGACACATAGATGAGCTGCGGATTACGCACCAGCATGTCCGCGGGGCCCAGTCCCAGCCGCTGCATGACGCCGGGGCGATAGTTCTCGACCAGCACGTCGGCCTCATCAAGCAGTGCCAGCACTTCTTGGCGATCCTGCGCGTCCTTCAGGTTGAACTGGGCGAACCGCTTGCCCCGGTTCAATGCTTCGAACAACGGCGGCGACATGACGCGCAGATTGTCGCCATGCGGCGGACGCTCTATCTTGATGACGTCCGCCCCCATTTCCACCAGACTCTGCGTCATGAACGGACCTGGAACGAGTTCGCCGAAATCGAGCACACGCACGCCAGCCAGAGGGCTCTGATCGGCAGCGGACTGCAGCGTTGCCTCTTTCCACTGGGTCATGTGAGTACTACTCCGCCTTGGGGTTCACGACCTACGATGACCGCATCAAGCACACAGACTCCCGCACCCTTGGGTCCCACCCATACCGGATTGAGATCAATCTCGTCAATGGAGTCGGCATACCGCTCAACGAAGCCCGAGACCTTCATGAGCAGTTCGACAAGAGCCTCCGTATCCGCCGCTGGCCTGCCGCGTGCGCCCTGAAGCAGAGCACTGCTGCGCACTTCCTGCAGCATGGCTTGCGCCTCTTCGCGCTGAAGCGGCAGCAAACGGCGGGTAACGTCCTTGAATAGCTCGACATAGATGCCGCCGAGGCCGAAAGTCAGAACGTGGCCGAAAACAGGATCCCGCGATACACCCACCAGAACTTCGACCCCACCGGCCGGCAGCATCTTCTCGATCAGCAGGCCATCCACCTTGGCGTGAGGGGCGTGCGCACGGACGTTGGCCATGACCGCGTCCCAGGCATTGCGCACCGCGGCTTCATCCTGCATGTTCACGAATACGCCCCCCATATCGCTCTTGTGGGCAATCTCGGGGCTGGCTACTTTGGCAACGACGGGAAAACCGATTCCGGACGCTTCCCGAACAGCATCTTCCACGGAGCGGGCCAGCGCGGATGGTGGCACCGGCAAGGCATACGCTGCCAGCCATTGCTTGGCATCGCGCTCGCTGAGCTTCAGTGGCGGCTCATTGGCCAGTGCCGGCTTTCCCATCGCTGACCAAGGTTTCCACTGCCGAGGGTGGGCCTGATTGCGCCATTTGCCGTAGTCGATCCAGCGGCGCACGGCCCTGACAGCCTTGCCAATGCTCTTGGAGGGAACGATTCCGTCATTGGCATAGATGGAGAAGGATTTGCCTATGCGGTCCGACATCCAGATCGGCAGGATGGGAACGGGGCTTTGCTTCTGAACACGGCTGACGGCTTCGGCCATTCGCTCGGTGGTCGCACCGTAATCAATGGTTACCGGCAACAGTACCAGCGCCACCCCAGGGTCAGAACAGACGGCAAGCAACGTGCTGTCCATGAGCTGCTCATTGGAGAGAACGGCAGTGGTCGTATCCACCGGATTGCCGATCGCGGCATACCCTGGAAGGAGGGACGCCAGTTTCCCAACGGTTTCAGGCGCGAATTCCGCGAGATGCACGCCGACCTGGCCGACGATATCGGCGGTGAGGGCCGCTGCTCCGCCGGAAGAGCAATAGATGGCGACATCACTGCGTCCGTCCGGCATGTGACGGCTGAGCAGCCAGCCGACATCGATGAGTTCGTCGATATCGTCGACCTCGATGACGCCCAATTGCCGCAGGACAGCCGAGTTCACCTCGGCGGCGCCTGTAATGGATGCCGTGTGCGACGCCGCGGCGCGTTGACCATATTCGGAACGGCCGACCTTGAGCGCAACGACAGGCTTGCCATTGCGCGCGGCCTTTTGCAGCGCGGCGACGAACTTGGCCCCATCCTTGATCCCTTCCACCAGCGTGAGAATCACCTTGATGTCGGGCGCATCCGCCATGTAGTCGATGAAGTCCGCTACCTGAAGATCCGCTTCGTTGCCCGAAGAGCTCCATAGCGCCACACCGACGCCGCGGTCCATTGCCTGCATGAGATTGCGGCCCAGGCCGCCACCCTGCGTTGCGATGCCGAGAGGGCCCGGCCGCAGATCATGTGGAAACGACGGCGAAAACGTCATGCCCAGCCGGCCGTTGACATTGCATGCGCCGGGGCAATTGGGGCCGTAGATGCGCATGCCTGATTGGGCTGCGATTTGTTTGATCTGTTCCTCGAGCGCCTTGCCGTCATCGTCCGCCTCGCTGAAGCCGGAAGTCAGGACCACGGCGAATTTCACCCCTTTGTCCGCGCAGTCCTGCAGCACCTGCACCGCGGATTGAGCGGGCACCACGACGATCGCCACATCGGGCGCTTCAGGGACATCGACGATGCTCGGGTAGCAGCGCTGACCCCGGAGCTCGCTGCGTGTCGGACTCACAAGGTAGATGCTTCCGTCGAAGCGGGAATGATCAAACAGGTTTTCCAGCGTCCGCGCGCCGATGGATGCAGGCTTGTCGGATGCGCCAATGACGGCGATGGAGCGTGGGTTGAAGAGGCGATGAAGTTCGTTCACAAATAACTCCTTCATGGCCTTAGGCAATTGCATTGATGCCGAGAATTTCTCGACCTGCGATCAATGTCTGGATTTCGGTCGTGCCTTCGGGAATCATTCCGCCGCGTGTGTCACGGAAGATGCGCTCGATGGAATAGTCCTCGGAGTAGCCGAGGCCCCCGTGTACCTGCAATGCCATGTTGGCAACTTCATGCGCCGCCTCCGTGGCATACAGCTTGGCAATGGAGCATGCCTGGCGCACATCCTTCCCTGCTTCCAGCGCATGAGCGGCACGCATGCCAAGGGCACGCGCCGCCTCGACGCGGACAGTCATGTCAACGATGTGCTTCTGGATGAGCTGGAAGCTGCCGATGAGCCTGCCAAACTGCTTGCGCTGCTTGACGTAGTCCGTTGACAGATCAAGCGCCGACTGCGCCGCGCCGACAGCACCCATTGCAATGTTCAGCCTGGCTGCGTCCAGTCCTTTGAGCGTGCCGTTGAGCGCCGATCCTTCGACACCCACGAGGTTTTCCTTGGGGATACGCACATCGTTGAAGCCGAGTTCAGCCGTCCCCGTGCATCGCAGCACCATGGTGTCCAGCTTGCGAACGTCATAGTTCGCCTTGGCGCGTTCCACCACGAACGTGGATAGCTTGCCGTCGCAGTTCGGGCTGAAGGTCCGAGCCACGATCATCGCGACATCCGCGTTGTAGCCGTTCGTGATCCAGAGCTTGCGTCCGTTAATCACCCACTCGTCACCCACCAGTTCCGCGCGGGTCTGAATGCCTGCGATGTTGGAGCCGGTATTAGGCTCGGTCAGCCCGGTGCAGACCTTGAGCTTGCCCGCGAGGACGGGCTTGAGGTACTTCTCCTTTTGCTCGGGCGAACCATGCGTGGCAATGCGTTTGATAGAGCCATTGGTGATGTTCACCATGGTGCGCAGCGAGAGCCAGTGATAGCCCAGCTCCTCCATCATCATGGCCCAGGTCGGCATGTCGATGCCATGGCCGCCATCGCTTTCGGGCAGGGTGCCTCCGAGGTAGCCCAGCTCCGCCAGTTGGGGCATGAGCTCGAAGGGGAACGTGCGCTCCTTCTCGTGCCGCGAGATCAAGGGCACAACCTCTTTCACCATGAAGCGGCGGATGTTGTCTTTCAGCGATTGCTGTTCGGGTGTCAGATCAATCTGGCTCATCGCCTTGTCTCCGTTCTTTCTCTGTAACCGCAGTGGAACCAAGCGTCGAGGCGCTTGGAAACGCTGCACCAAAACGCCTCTTAAGTAGAAACGAGTATTGGATGAACTCCAAACTAATCTACGATGCGTCGAATATTACTTCGATCAGTCGTACATTAAAACCTCGTAGACATGGAGACAAACCCTATGATTCGCACTTTGGCAAAGGCAGGCTTGGTGTTGGTGGCGTGTGGCGTGCCATATGGCTCACCGGCGCTGGCGCAGCAGAAATCGGACTATCCATCCCGTCCGATCACGCTGATCGTTCCCTTCACGCCAGGAGGGGTCACGGACAGCAATTCGCGTGTGTGGGCGAAGAAGCTTTCCGAGTTGCTCGGACAACCGGTCATCGTCGAGAACAAGCCGGGCGCAGGAGGGAATATCGGCACGGAGTACGTCGCCAAGACCAAGCCCGATGGCTACACCCTGTTGTACGCAACCCAAGGCACCATGGCCGCGAACAAGTTCCTGTACAAGTCGTTGAAGTTCGATCCGCTACGCGACTTCGACATGGTTCACGGCATGTTCCGCACGCCTCTGATTCTGGTGACCGACGCGAAGAAAAATCTGAAGACGGTGCAGGACGTGGTCAACTATGCAAAGCGCCCGAACGAACAGACATTCTTCGGATCGGCAGGCTCGGGAACAGGGACGCACTTGACTGCCGAGCTGTTTGCCAGCATCACCCGCATCAAGATGACCCATGTGCCCTATAAGGGCAGCGCGCCGGCATTACAGGATCTTCTTGGTGGCCGTCTCGACCTGATGTTTGACTACGCTTCGGTCGTCGGCCCGCATATCAGGAGCGGCGCGTTTACCGGCGTCGCCTTGATGGCCGAGAAACGGCTACCAACCCTGCCTGATGTTCCAACCATGGTGGAACAGGGCTATCCAGATGGGCTCTCGTACGCATGGTCTGGAATCGTTGTGCCAAAGAACACATCTGCGGAAATTGTGAAGACCCTGGAAAAGGCGATCGACCAACTGCTTGACGACAAGCAGTTGGTAGAGCCCTTCATACAGACCGGCAGCGAGCCGTTCTATGGAATGGACTCCGCAAAGTTTCGCCGATTCATTCAACAGGAACAGGCCAAGTGGAGTGATCTGATTGAGAAGACGGGGGCCAAGATCGAATGACCGTCCGCACCTCTCGTTGATCCGACCGACAAGCCGCGCAGGAATGCTTTACCCGCGCGCCAGCACCGGCGCCAGCGCCCGGCCCGTGTGCGTGCCCAGCCGCACCAGGTCCTCGGGCGTGCCGGCGGCCACGATGGTGCCGCCGTCCTTGCCGCCCTCGGGCCCCAGGTCGATGATCCAGTCGGCCTCGGCGATCACGTCGAGGTCGTGCTCGATGACGGCCACGCTGTGGCCGCCGTCCACCAGGCGGTGCAGCACCTGGATGAGCTTGTGCACGTCGGCCATGTGCAGGCCCACGGTGGGCTCGTCGAGCACGTAGAGCGTGTGCGGCGCCTTCTGGCCGCGCCGGCCCACGTCGTCGCGCACCTTGGTCAGTTCGGTCACGAGCTTGATGCGCTGGGCCTCGCCGCCGGAGAGCGTCGGGCTGGGCTGGCCGAGCGTGAGGTAGCCCAGGCCCACGTCCTTCAGCAACTGCAGCGGGTGCGCGATGCTGGGCATGCTGGCGAAGAACTCCACGGCCTCGTCCACCTCCATCTGCAGCACGTCGCCGATGCTTTTGCCGCGCCAGGTAACGGCCAGGGTCTCGGGGTTGAAGCGCGCGCCGTGGCAAACCTCGCAGGGCACCTTCACGTCGGGCAGGAAGCTCATGGCGATGGTGCGCATGCCCTGCCCTTCGCAGCCGGGGCAGCGGCCCTCGCCCGTGTTGAAGCTGAAGCGCCCGGGCGCGTAGCCGCGCGCCTTGGCCTCCAGCGTCTCGGCGAACAGCTTGCGGATGGTGTCCCAGAAACCGATGTAGGTGGCGGGGCAGCTGCGCGGCGTCTTGCCGATGGGCGTCTGGTCCACCTCCAGCACGCGGTCGATGGTCTCGAAGCCCTGCAGGCCCCTGCAACCCACGAGCGCGGGCGCCTTGCCCGCGTCCATGGCCTCGCGCCCGGCCCTGGTGGCACGCTGGCCCACCCAGGCCGCCACGTTGGCCAGCAGCACGTCGCGCGCCAGCGTGGACTTGCCCGAGCCCGATACGCCCGTGACGGCGACCAGGCGCTGCAGCGGCACGCGCGCGTCGATGTCCTGCAGGTTGTGCAGGCAGGCGCCCAGCACGGTGAGCCAGGCCAGGGGCTGGACCGCTTCTTTTTTGCTAGCTGCTAGCGCCTTTTCATTCTTGTTTTCAATGGTTTTTGTGCCTGAAATTGTTTGCTGTAGAGCGCTAGCAGCTCCTTTTTCAGAAGCACCGACCGACCGCCGCGCCTGCAGCGGATGGCGCATGGCATGCAGCAGGTAGCGGCCAGTCTGCGAGTCCTCGGCCGCCTGCACGTCGGCCACCGTGCCCTGCGCCACCAGGCGCCCGCCGCGCTTGCCGGCGCTGGGGCCTATGTCGATGATGTGGTCGGCGCGGCGTATGGTGTCCTCGTCGTGCTCCACCACCACCAGCGTGTTGCCCTTGTCGCCGAGCTTGTGCAGCGCGTTCAGCAGGATCTGGTTGTCGCGCGCGTGCAGGCCTATGGTGGGCTCGTCCAGCACGTAGCACACGCCCTGCAGGTTGCTGCCGAGCTGCGCCGCCAGGCGGATGCGCTGTGCCTCGCCGCCGCTGAGCGTGGGCGCGCCGCGGTCGAGCGTCAGGTAGGACAGGCCGACTTCCTCCAGGAATTCGAGCCTGCTCTGGATCTCGGGGACCAGGTCGCGCGCTATGTCGGCCTTGCGGCCCGTGAGCTGCAGCCCCGCGATCCACTGCCGCACCTCGCTCACCGACAGGTGCGCCACCTCGGTGATGGCCGTGTCCGCGAAGCGCACGGCGCGCGCCACGGGGTTCAGGCGCGTGCCCTGGCAGGCGGGGCAGGCCTGGTCCGCCAGGTCTTCCACCTCGGGCTCGGCGAAGGTCTGCTCGCGGCCGCGGTCGCCTTCCTGCACCGAGTCGTCGAAGGCCTTGCGCTGCTCCTTGGTCAGCTTGACACCCGTGCCCACGCAGTCGGGGCACCAGCCGTGCTTGCTGTTGTACGAGAACAGGCGCGGGTCCAGCTCGGCGTAGCTCGTCGCGCACACGGGGCAGGCGCGCTTGGTGGAGAACACCTGCAGCCGGCCGATGTGGGCCGTGGGCGCGCCGTCCTGCAGCGCCTCCTGCAGGCCGTCGAGGTGGCTGAGCACGTGGACCACGCCCTTGCCCAGCTCCAGCGCCTTGGCGAGCTGCGCGCGCAGCGCGTCCTCCTGGTCGGCCGATACGTGCAGGCTGGCCACGGGCAGCTCGATGGTGTGTTCCTTGAAACGGTCGATGCGCGGGAAGCCCGCCGTGGGCAGGAAGTTGCCGTCCACGCGCAGGTGGGTGTAGCCGCGCGGGCGCGCCCAGTCGGCCAGCTCGGTGTAGACGCCCTTGCGGTTCATCACCAGCGGCGCCAGCAGGCCGATGTGCTGGCCGCGGAACTGCGTGAGCAGTTGCGCGGCGATGCTCTCCATGGTCTGCGGCTGCACGGCCGCGCCGTCGTGCACGCAGTGCTGCACGCCGAGCTTCACGTACAGCAGGCGCAGGAAGTGCCAGACCTCGGTGGTCGTGCCCACGGTGCTCTTGCGCCCGCCGCGCGAGAGGCGCTGCTCTATGGCCACGGTGGGCGGTATGCCGTAGACGGCGTCCACCTCGGGCCGGCCCGCGGGCTGCACGATGGAGCGCGCGTAGGCGTTGAGCGACTCCAGGTAGCGGCGCTGCCCCTCGTTGAACAGGATGTCGAAGGCCAGCGTGGACTTGCCCGAGCCGGAAACGCCCGTGATCACGTTGAAGCGCCCGCGCGGGATGTCCAGCGTGAGGTGCTGCAGGTTGTGCTCGCGGGCATTCACGATTTCAATCGCGTTTTTGGCCCCTAACGCCCGTCCATCAAGCGCCAGCAGCTTCTCTTTTCGTAGCGCGGCGCGCTGCTCGTGCACCGAATGGCCGCCTTCGCCTAGCGCCTGTTCGTACTCGCGCAGCGCGGCGCCGGTGTGCGAGTGCGGGTGCCGGCGCACTTCCTCGGGCGCGCCCTCGGCCACGAGCCGGCCGCCAGCGTCGCCCCCCTCGGGCCCCAGGTCGATGAGCCAGTCGGAGGCGGCGATCACGTCCAGGTTGTGCTCGATGACGATGAGCGAGTGGCCCGCGTCCAGGAGCTTGCGCAGCGCGCGCATGAGCTTGGCGATGTCGTCGAAGTGCAGGCCCGTGGTGGGCTCGTCGAACAGGAACAGCGTGCCCTTGCGCGCGACGGGCTGGCGCGATTTGCTTTGCACGCGAGCCGCTTCCGCGAGGAAGCCTGCCAGTTTCAGCCGCTGCGCCTCGCCGCCCGACAGCGTGGGCACGGGCTGGCCCAGGCGCACGTATTCCAGCCCCACGTCCACGATGGGCGCCAGCGCGCGGATCACCTCGCGGTCGCCCGCGAAGGCCTCGGCGGCCTCGTGCACGGTCAGCTCCAGCACGTCGGCCACGTTGAGCAGCCTGCCTGCGCGCTCGATGCGCACCTCCAGCACCTCGGGCCGGTAGCGCTTGCCATCGCAGTCGGGGCAGCGCAGGTACACGTCCGACAGGAACTGCATCTCCACATGCTCGAAGCCCGATCCGCCGCAGGTGGGGCAGCGCCCGTCGCCCGAGTTGAAGCTGAACTTGGCGGCGGTGTAGCCGCGCTCGCGCGCGAGCGGCGCCACGGCGAACAGCTCGCGGATGGCGTCCCACGCGCCCACGTAGCTCACGGGGTTGGAGCGCGCCGTCTTGCCGATGGGCGACTGGTCCACGAACACCACGTCGCTCAGGTGGTCCGCGCCCAGCAGCCGGTCATGCACGCCGGGCGACTCGGTCGCCTTGCCGAAGTGGCGCATGAGCGCGGGCGCCAGCACGTCCTGGATCAGCGTGGACTTGCCCGAGCCCGACACGCCGGTCACGGTGACCAGGCGCTGCAGCGGGAACTCCACGCTCAGCCCCTGCAGGTTGTGCTCGCGCGCGCCTTCGAGGATCAGGCGCGGCGTGGCGTCCGTCACCAGGCGCTTGAGACCCGTGCCGATGTGCCTGTGCCCGCCCAGGTACTGGCCCGTGAGCGTGGGCGCGCGGCGCAGCTCGCCCACCGTGCCGTCGAACACGATGCGGCCGCCGCGCTCGCCCGGGCCGGGGCCGAAGTCGAGGATGCGGTCGGCCGCGAGCATGACGGCCGGGTCGTGCTCCACCACCACCAGCGTGTTGCCCGCGTCGCGCAGGCGCAGCATAGCCTCGGTGATGCGGTGCATGTCGCGCGGGTGCAGGCCTATGCTGGGCTCGTCGAGCACGAACAGCGTGTTGACGAGGCTCGTGCCCAGCGCCGTGGTCAGGTTGATGCGCTGCACCTCGCCGCCGCTCAGGGTCCGGCTCTGCCGGTCCAGCGTGAGGTAGCCGATGCCCACGTCGCACAGGTACTTGAGGCGCGTGGAGATCTCCTCGTGCAGCAGCTGCAGCGCCTGCCGCTCCCCCTCGCCCGGCCCTGCGTCCTCGCCCTGCGCGGGGGCGGCCCCCAGGCGCGCGAAGAACCGCCGCAGCCGCTCTATCGGCAGCATCATCAGGTCGTGCAGGCACAGGCCCGGCAGCGCCTCCAGCTGCGCGCGGGTCCACTGAACGCCCTGCGGCATGAAGCGGCGCGCGGGGTCCAGCACCGCGTCGGCGTCTTCCTTGCTGCCGATGCGCCACAGCAGGCTCTCGGTCTTCAGGCGCGCGCCCGCGCACACGGGGCATGGCGTGTAGCTGCGGTACTTGGACAGCAGCACACGGATGTGCATCTTGTAGGCCTTGCTCTCCAAGTACGCGAAGAAGCGCCGTATGCCGTACCACTGCCTGTTCCAGTTGCCCTCCTTGAAGCCCGGCGTGCCCTCGATCACCCAGTGCCGCTGCTCGGCCGTGAGCTTGTACCAGGGCGTGTCGCGCGGAATGCCCGCGGCCTCGGCATGGCGCATCAGGTCGTCCTGGCACTCCTTCCACGCGGGCGTCTGTATGGGCTTGATGGCGCCGGCGCGCAGCGTGAGCTTCTCGTT
The DNA here is from genome assembly GCF_054512775.1 of Alicycliphilus sp. T452. NCBI lineage: Bacteria > Pseudomonadati > Pseudomonadota > Betaproteobacteria > Burkholderiales > Comamonadaceae > Alicycliphilus > Alicycliphilus sp. T452. The sequence goes on along the minus strand of NZ_JBTNEH010000030.1, from coordinate 6,615 downwards.
CGGGACGACCAGGCCCCAGTCCACGCCGATCACCCGGCCGAAGCCCCGGCAGGTATCGCAGGCGCCCACGGCCGAGTTGAAGGAGAACATGGAGGCGATGGGCTCGGCGTAGCGCAGGTCGCTCTCGGGGCAGTGCAGGCCGGTCGAGAAGCGCCACAGCTCCGGCTCTCCCTCGTCCTGCAGGCGATAGACGTTGAGCCGCCCGCCGCCGCGCTTGAGCGCCACCTCGATGGCCTCGACCACGCGCACGCGCTCGGCCTGCCCGAAGCGGAAGCGGTCGGCCACCACGTCGAGCAGCTTTTTGCCGTCCCGCTCGCGCTCGGCCTGCACCCTGGTGAAGCCGCTGGCGGACAGCCATTGTTCGAGCTGCTCGGCCGTGATGCCGGCCGGCAGCTCCACGGGGAAGGTGAGCACGATGCGCGGGTCGCCCTCGGCGGCGCAGCGCCGCTGCAGCTCGGCGTAGATGGTGTCGGGCGAGTCGTGGCGCACGGGCAGCGCCGTCTTGCGGTCGAACAGCTGGCCGGCGCGCGCGAACAGCAGCTTGAGGTGGTCGTTGAGCTCCGTCATCGTGCCCACGGTGGAGCGCGAGCTGCGCACGGGGTTGGTCTGGTCGATGGCGATGGCCGGCGGCACGCCCTCCACCTTGTCCACGGCCGGCTTGTCCATGCGATCCAGGAACTGGCGCGCATAGGCGCTGAAGGTCTCCACGTAGCGGCGCTGGCCCTCGGCGTACAGCGTGTCGAACACCAGGCTGGACTTGCCCGAGCCACTCGGGCCGGTCACCACGGTGAGCTCGCCCGTGCGGATGTCCAGGTCGATGTTCTTGAGGTTGTGCTGGCGCGCTCCGTGGATACGGATCAGTCCCTGGGTCATGGGAGTTCTTTCTGCTTCGAGGCCGAACATTCTAGGGATGCGCGGATCGCACGCTCGCCTCGTGCAAAACATCCCTTCGGGGCACCCGATCCGGTAGACTGCCGCGCAGCATCAACCACGGAGAGGCGAGACCATGCAGGCATGGCAGAAATGGGGAGCGGCCCTGGCCCTGGGCGCGTTGCTGGGCACGGCCCAGGCCCAGATCCTGGTGGGCCAGACCGCGGGGCTTTCGGGCGTGGTCGGCCCGGGCGTGCAGGAAACCGCCGCGGGCGCCAGGCTTTTCATCGACGCGGTGAACGCCAAGGGCGGTGTCCATGGCCAGAAGATCGAGCTGGTCTCCATGGACGACAAGTTCGATCCCAAGACCGCGGGCGAGAACGCGCGCGTGCTGATCGAGGACAGGAAGGTGCACGTCATGTTCCTCACGCGCGGCACGCCGCACACCGAGGCCATCGTCCCGCACCTGGACAAGCATGGCGTGGCCCTCGTGGGCCCCTCCACGGGCGCCATGGTGCTGCACCAGCCCGTGCGCAAGCATGTTTTCAACGTGCGCGCCACCTACCAGCGCGAGGCCGAGAAGGCCATGGCCCACCTGGCCTCGCTGGGCATGACGCGCATCGCCGTGCTGTATGCCGACGACAGCTTCGGCGCCGACGGCGTGGCCGGCGCGCAGAAGGGCCTGGCGCAGGCCCGGCTGGAGCCCGTGGTGCTGGAGAAATTCAACCGCGCCCAGCCCGACTTCGCCCCCCTGGCGGCCAAGATCGCGCAGGCGCAGGCACAGGCCACGCTGATCATCGGCTCGGGCACCACCGTGGTCGACGGCTATGCGGCGCTGCGCAAGGCGGGCTCCACGGCGCAGCTCGTGACGCTGTCGAACAACGCCTCCAACGGCTTCATCAAGGGCCTGGGCGAGCACGCGCGCGGTGTCATCGTGTCCCAGGTCTTCCCCAACGAACGCAGCCTGGGCTATCCCATGGTCCGGGAGGCGATCGAGCTGAACAAGGCCCGCGGCCAGGGCGACGTGAGCCCCGCGATGCTCGAAGGCTTCGCCGCCGCCAAGGTGCTGGTCGAAGGACTGCGCCGCGCCGGCCCCAAGCCCACCCGGGAGAAGATCCAGTCGGCGCTCGAATCGATACAGCAGCTCGACCTGGGCGGCCTGTTCGTCTCCTACGGCGAGAACGACCACACGGGGCTCGACTTCGCGGACCTGTCCATCATCGGCGCCGACGGCAAATTCCGCCGCTGACCTAAGGCTGCACATGAAAAATGTCCGTTGTCAAGTTTTTTCTGCAATGGTTCTGCAGAAAAAACTCCAAACAACGCAATAGCTTAGGTCAGATTTCGATGCCTGCGCGCCCTTTGCTCTTGATGAGCCAAGGGCCACATAAGGGCGATCCAGAGAGAAACCTTGGAGCAAGCCAGCGAGCTCATGGCACACCATAGGATTCGGCCTGACTGGCTACTCTGCGTGGTCAGTCAAGCCTTTCCTGGCGAACCTCTGCCGATACAACTCCGGGGTAATCCCCGCGTGTCGGCGCAGGCTGCGCTGAAGGCTGTCGACAGAGCCGAAGCCAGCCCGCTGGGCAATGCGCTCCAAAGGCCATGATGTCTGCTCCAGACGGCTTTTGGCATGTTCCAGTCGCAGGGCCTCTACGAAGCGGGCCGGGGTTTTCCCGGTTTCCATGCGGAACTGCCGCGCGAAGTGGCGCTCGCTCATCGCCATGCGCTCAGCGAGAGCAGCTACGCTCAGGTCGTTTCCTGGATGCTCGACCATCCACATGATCAAATCCCGAAACCGGTCACTGGCTTGCATCTGCGCTTGCAATCCGGCGGAAAACTGCGATTGCCCCCCGGGGCGCCGCAAGTAGACAACCAGATCGCGCGCCACGGACAAGGCAACAGGCTGTCCTAAATCCTCCTCTACCAGGGCCAGCGACAAATCAATGGCTGCGGTAATCCCGGCAGAGCAATAGAACGGCGGATCGGCCACATAGATGGCATCGGGCTCCACCCGGACTTTGGGATACTGGCTCGCCAAATGTGTGCACGCATTCCAATGCGTCGTCGCACGACGACCGTCCAGCAAGCCGGCAGCCGCCAACGCGAATGCTCCTGTGCATACGCTGCCCATCCGCCTGACGGTTTGCACCTTACGCCGCAGCCATGGCAACAGACTCGCTGCGGAGCCGTCTGGCTCGAAAGCGCTTATGGCGCCACCCGCGACCAGAATGGTGTCGATAGAGCCTCGTATATCGGCAACCGCAGTGGAGTCGGCCCAGCGCAAGCCTGAACTGGCCTGGATGGTGCCTCCATGAGGTGATGCCAGCACAAGGCGATAGGCCGGACGCTCACCGTTCGCAGCAGCCAATCGTGATGCCTTGGAGAAGACTTCCCAAGGGCCGGATACATCCAACGATAGAAAACCGTCAAAGGCAAGCAGCACCACGACGCGGGTCCGAACGGAAGTATTGAACGCTTTTGCGACCATGGCAGGATTTGCGGTTATGTTGTCCTACCAGCCATGGTACGCCTGAATATGCTGGAGATCACCACTGAATTTTTCTGAGGGAAGCATTGATGATGGCCTGCGTATGGTGTGCGGCTCACTACCCCGGCGACGGGATCGGAGCCAGGAATTGAAGCCCCCTCACTTGGGACTAGCATTGCTGGTCGTCGTGCTATGGACGCTGAGCTTCCTCGCCGTGAAACTGGGCCTGCGCGATGTCCCGCCGCTGGCTTTGTCCACGGCAAGACTGATCCTCACGTCACTGCCCTGGGTGCTGATCCTGCCGCGCCCACCTGTGGCCTTGCACAAGGTTGCGCAGTACGGCATCTGCATGTTCGCCCTGCAACTAGGCCTTTTGGCCACGGGCATCCATTTAGGCGTTCCGGCTGGTTTGGCCGCAGTTCTGTTGCAGGTACACGTCTTCGTGACTGCCGTGCTGGCAGCGTTGTTCCTGAATGAGCGTCCGGGGCGCTGGCAGGTTCTGGGGGCGTTGATTGCGTTTTCTGGGCTGGGTCTCGTGGCCCTGCAGGCAGGGGCCATCACCGGTACGCGGCCCATGCTGGGCTTGCTGCTGATACTGCTGGCAGCGACCGCGTGGGGGTCGGCCAACATCGTCAGCAAGCGCCTGGGCAAAGTTGACCTGCTGGCATTGATTGCATGGGGGAGCCTATTCTCCTGGCCGCCCTTGCTGCTGGCTTCGCTGGCGCTTGAGGGCCCGAGGCTGGTATGGCACAGCTTTCAGAACCTGTCGGGTGTGGGCTTGGGGGCGATCCTGTATATGGCCTACTTCGGCACGTTCCTGGCCTATGCGCTGTGGAGCAGGTTGCTGCACCTCTATCCGGCAACGCAGGTGGCGCCGTTCACGCTGCTGGTGCCCGTGCTGACCCTGCTGTCATCGGCCGCGGTTCTGGGTGAGCCCTTGTCCTGGTGGAAATTGGCTGCCGCCGGGCTGGTTCTGGCGGGGGTGCTCACCGCAACATTCGGCGCGCGGGCGGCGCAGCGCTTCCAGCGCACCTATGGCTCAGCGTGAGGAAATCCCTCTCATCGACACCTTTCTCACCATGTCCATTGAACAAAAGTCCTCTTTAGCCGATTGGCTCGCCGAAGAGCAAGCCATCAGGAAGCGCATGGCCAGTGGCCCTGGAGCAGGCGTGGCGCAACCGGAGCAGACCGCAGCGAAAACTGGACTCGACGTTCTTCAATCCATGTTGAACGGAGAAATTCCCTACGCACCCATGGCGAAGACTCTGGGCTATGTATTGATCGCTGTAGGGCCTGGCACTGCATCTTTCCAAGGCGTGCCAAGCCCCGGGTTTCTCAATTCGATTGGAACCGTGCATGGTGGCTGGTACGCCACCTTGCTCGACTCGGCCATGGGATGCAGCGTTTACACCATGATGCCCGCCGGTCGCGCATACACGACAGCCGAACTCAAGGTGAATCTGGTGCGCGGTGTTTCGCTCGACTTGCCCTGTGTGCGTGCTGAGGGCCGGGTTATTCACTGTGGCCGGCGGGTGGCCACCGCAGAGGCTCGTCTGGTTGGCCCTGATGGTGCTTTGTATGGTCACGCAACCACGACATGTTTGGTCTTCGATGTTTCCCCAGATTGAAAATGAGTCCAGAGACATGGGCGATGTGCCATTTTGGGGTAGACCAATACGCAACAAGATTCTGCGTTAATTTTTTCACCCATATCAGAAGGAAGCTAGCATGAAGCCACATGTTGTTGAAATCGAATGGGATCGTAAAGAAAGTAAGTTTCTCGACCACCGATACAGCAGAGTCCACATCTGGCGCTTCGATGGCGGGGTGGAGCTTCGTGGTTCCAGTTCTCCGGATGTTGTCCGCGTACCGCTTTCTGATCCTTCAGCCGTCGATCCCGAAGAGGCGTTTGTAGCTTCGCTTTCCAGTTGCCACATGCTATGGTTTCTTGATCTCGCCGCGCGCGATGGGTATCTGGTGGATGCCTATACCGATCGGGCGGAAGGCAGATTGACGAAAAGGCCCGATGGAAGAATGTGGCTGTCGCTTGTTGCCCTCAATCCGGTAGTTAGATTCTCAGGCGAGAAAGCTCCAACCAAGGCCACTGTTGAGGATCTACACCATCGAGCACATGAAGAATGCTTTTTGGCGAACGCCGTTAAATCCGAAATCTCTATTCGAGGTTCTTGGACGCATCGCCACGCAGAGGTAGGTATCCCTGATTGTTGATATCGAATTGAAATCAAGTATTCATGGAGCTACGCCACCTGCGCTGCTTCCTGGCCGTTGCTGAAGAACTCCACTTCGCCCGCGCCGCCGAGCGCCTTCACATTGACCAATCGCCCCTGTCCCGCGCCATCAAGGAACTGGAGGAAGACCTGGGCGTGCGGCTGTTCATCCGCAACTCGCGCAGCACCCGCCTGTCGCGTGCCGGGCAGGTCTTCAAGGAGCATGTGCCGCGCATCTTCGCGGCCTTGCAGCAGGCCCGCGACGGGGCCAAGGCGGTTGCGGCAGGCTATGACGGCCAATTGCGCATTGCGCTGTCCGATGGCATCACGCCGCCACACCTTGGGGCCTTTCTGGCGAAGTGCCGGGACGATGATCCCGAGGTCGGCATTCAACTGAGCGAAGTCCCGTTGTCGCAGCAGCTCAAGGGATTGCAAGACGATCTGTACGACGCCGGATTCGCGCAGTCCGACGAGGTGGGTGAGGGGCTTCTGGCCGTCCCCGTTTGGCATGATCCGCTGGTCGTGGCGATGCCTGCCACGCACCCTCTGATGGCCTACAAGCGCATCCCGCTGCAAGAGGTCTTGCGTTACCCGCTGTTGATGGGTGACCCGCACCTGTGCGAGGGCTATTGCCGTCAAGTCGCCAAGGTGCTGCGCACGGTCGATCAAGAGCCGCTGGTGACCGATGAAGTGGCTTCGCTCGATCTGGCGCTGACCCTGGTTTCCGCTGGTTATGCCTTGGCATTTGTCGGTGCTTCGCAGATTGCCGCGAGCCGCTCTCCCGACGTGAGCAGCCGCCCGCTGGCGGGCATGTCGCCCACCTTGACCACCTACCTCCTGCGTGCCGATACGGCCCCGTCCGAGCCGCTGGCCCGCTTCATCGAGCGCGCCACTGCGGCCCTGTCACCGACCGCCGTAATGGAGCCACCGATGTTCGGCGTAATGGAGCCAGCAACAGGTGGGTAAAACGACGCCCCGAGGGGGTTAAGACTGGGTCGATTTTGCAGCCTTTTGCGGGCTGGCTTT